>JACPJC010000004.1 GCA_016187745.1 Candidatus Iainarchaeum sp.
TGCCTACGATGCTGCTTATCGGCATTGCATATTACTTCTACAAATCCTTCAGGGAAAAGGCCCTTTCCTTTAATTTGTGGAATTCAGCGCTTGCAATTGTGCTTGTGGTTTCCGCAAGTGTTGCGGCAATGCACATTGCAAGCCTCGGCTTCGGCTCCCCCCTGATGGCGGATGAGAAAGGCATAAGCAGGATTTTTGCATATGGCCTTCCGGCTGATGCGGATGAAGGGCAATTGCAGGGAATTCTCGCGCAATTCGGGGAAGTGGAACAGCTCTCCAAGACCCATTGGGCGGCATATGCGGAAATTAAAGCAAGGGAAGGAACAAGAACAAAGGCAATTGAAAGGGCGCTTGCTGAAAACCTTAAGCCCTCGAGCTATCTCTATGTTGAGGATGTAATTCCAATGATGCGCATCAGCATATACAGAATCCACTGGCTCGGGGGATTGGAAAATTCTGATGCGAACAAGTTTTTGGAAAATGAATTCCTGGGAAATAGTATAATTGAGATTGAGCACAATGCGCGGGAAGGCACGACAACCCTTGCGCTGAAATCAGGGCTTGAAACCAACTGGCAGATGCTCTCAATCCTCACAGAGATAAGGAGCAAAGGATATGAGGGAAAATTAATGGTTGCGAGGGTTGGGTAAAATTATATTTCATATGTTATGGCCACACGGATGGCTTTATCTATATTTCATATTCAACATCTGAATCGTGATGGCCGAATAGCTCATCATTTTCTATGAATTCCCTGCTCCACTGCCCTGCTTTTTGCGCAGATTTTTGAAAATCCCTAGGCACTACACTAATTTTGCAGCGGAGCATATTTTTATTTCAGAGAAATTAGCCTTGGAAATACTCTTCTTCACTAAGCTTTCTTACAATGCCATTATTGGCATCCAATTCTATTAAATCCCCATCATGTAGAACGTGTGTAGCAACATGGGTTCCAACTATGCATGGCAGACCAAATTCTCTTGAAATAATCGCAGCATGACAAGCAACCCCTCCTTCATCAGTAATAATTCCTTTCACTTTTTTTACCAAAATCATCATGGTGGGATTTGTCATTCCAGTAACCAGTATATCACCAGGTTTTAGAATATTTGCAATTTCAATAATCGCATGCGGGTTATCTACCTTAACTATTCTTGCCCTGCCAACGATTCTCCCTTTGTTTGCAATAGAACCTTTAAAGGAGGTTATTTCATTTGGGAGATGGGGCTCTAAAATCTCTCTTTTTGCGATAAGTGCCTTAGCACCATTATATATATCTATTTTATTATCATGAAAATGTAACAAACAATAGTTCCTTCTCTCTTCAAGGATTGCTTTTGGCAGGATAACACTTCTATTTAACAAATCACTCACTTCCTGTCTTGTATAAACCATATAGGCATCCCTTACAGAAGATTGCGTAAGCTGAGCAATTTTCTCAAAAAAGGGCAATAAATGGAATGACTCACCATTCCAGCACGCTTTGAGTTTTAATCTTAATAAAGCAGCTTCACACAAGAATGACGAATACTCTTGAACTAATTCTGAACCAATTTCCTTATACAACTCACATTTTGTTTTTATTAGTTCGTTCCTTCGATTTTCAGACTCCAACAGTTCTTTTTCAATGGCATGTCCTGCTTCTGATTTTATTCTCTGTTCTGCAAGTTTTAAGACCTCTTTTTCAGAAAAAATGTTTGCCAAAACCACAGAATATTTCTTGTAATGCTGCAATATCTTTGCATCTGAAATCTCGCCTTTAAGTAATTTACACCATTCTTCTTTTTCCTCTATAAGCAAATCCTTATCACTTGGAGTAGTCAAGGTAGCGTGTGCTTCTTCAACATCTCCTTTGTATTTGAGTTGCAATAATTCTCTCAATTTATGTTCTATTGCAAATGAGGGATATTCTGTTGATGTTATGAAATGTGCATATATCCTCCGTAGAGCATATGAATATCTATCGTAAATTTCACCCTGCTCTTTGTTTGGAACATTCGTCTCAACTGCTTTAAGAAGCTCATCAACTATATCCCAATATAATTTCACTGTTTTCTCTTGTTCTATTAGGGTAGTTTTACTTTGGGTAGTATCAAGTAATTTCTTGCCATCCTCGCGTTCATGAACGATATCTTCATCAGACCAGAATATTTGACAATACCCTTTCTCTGCCCAAACAACTGAATTAGTTAGTACACATCCCACCACGTCTCTATCATAGATAGATCTTTCCATCTGCAAGAATTGCTTATTAATTGGCTGTTCCCCCGCCGTATAAGGGATGTATTTCATACCAAAATAAATGTTGTGAAAGTAATATAAACATTTAGAAAGCTAAGTTATAGGGAAGAAGCAATGAATAAAATAAGAAATATTTGTATTCTGTGCGCAGGCAATATTTTCAGAAGCCCGTCGTTTGAAATCTTCTTAAAGGAATTATTGAAGTGGCATGGCAAAGGCAAGGTTAATGTTTTTTCTGCAGGTGAAAAAGACAGGGCAGGAAAAATTCCAGATAAAGAATCGCTTATATTAGCAAAAAGATTCGGATTTCCAGAGATCAGAAGCCATAAACCAAGACAAATCACTGAAGAAGATGTTAAGAAAGCAGACCTGATACTTGTCATGGGCCCGCAATTGAAGAAAAACCTTATTTCAAGATTTAGTAGTTCTGTTCCAGACATTGCCCAAAAGACTTCAACTATTAGAGGATTTATAACTGGTAAAGAAAATATACTGCCTGAAAGAGCATTGGAAATACAAGACACACTTCGTCTGTCATTGAAAAAAAAGGCAAAGATTGTTTCGGGATTAAAACGTGCCGCAGTAAGGATAGCACGAGTTGTTTAATTTTTTATATCCGTTTCTAACCTGAGGTTGAACGCGGTGGAACGCGGAGAGGGAGATTTGAACTCCCGTGCCCCTTGCGAGGCAACCGCGTCTCGAGCGCGGCGCTTTCGACCGGACTCAGCCATCCCCGCCTAAGATAATTAGTATATGGCGATGATTTTATTGGTTTCGTTTTCTTCCGAAGACGAGCTTGACAAACAGTGGCAACCTGAAACTATAAAACTTACCCCCGAAATTGTTACATATGTGCCGGAAATAGATGCAGCCACTTTTGGTGTTGAGCGAGGTTCAAGGTAGGGACACCAATCACTAACAAGGTCACAGATAAAGGTTATATGCCCATGTTCTCCACTTCCGTCTCGTGGTCCATAAATTATCCCCCGTTTGGTTGGTGATTCAGTTATGTGGATAAAAAATGAGGGATCTCCCGTCGGAATATTTTTTTCATAACTCATAATAACATCTATTACAGCTCACATTTATTAATCCTTATGTAGGAGTTCTACTTTTTATTGAGCTTTTCAAGCTGGTAGCGCTTGTTTATTTCACCCAATTGCAATGCGCCGATGAGCTTTCCCCTGCGCATTACTGGCAGCATTGAATATTCCTTCCCGAGGATTTTTGCAAGCAGTGAAGTGATTTCAGTTTCTGCGCCTATTGCGTGAGCTTTCACTGCAATCTTCTTAACAAGAGTCCTGCGCCATGTGCTTTTTGGAATCTTTGCGAGCATTTCCGCATTAATGCAAGCCAAGCCTTTAGGAAGCGCAACTAAAAATTCTGTTTTGTTTGTTTTTTGCATATGCGTGAATAATTTTTCCAGAGTTGCATCTGCATCAGCCATTGCGGGCTTTTTGAGCATTACGCTTTTCACTTTTATTCCCCTGAGCGCGAACTTCAGCATTGCCATCTCGTTCTCCTGCCCTGCGCCGAAGTAAATGAAAATCGCAATAACCGGCAAAATTATGTCGCCAATGAGCATCCCAATAATGAAGAGGAAAATCGCAATGAAAACGCTTGCCTTTGCAATAATCGCGGTTCCGCGCGCAAATCCGAATTTAAATGCGAGAAGTGCGCGAAATACTCTCCCCCCGTCAAGCGGAAGCGCTGGCAGGAACAAATTGAATGCGCCTAGGATTAGGTTTATGTAAAGGAATGCAAACAGGGGATAGTTCATTATCGCCTTTCCAAGGCCTGCCGCAATAACAGAGGGGGAAGGCATTGGAATTCCGGGGACTGAAATCCAGAGCAGCGCGATAATAAATGCAACTGCAAAATTGAATGCAGGGCCTGCAACAGCAATTATGAACTCGTCCCAGGGGTTTTCCGGCATTTCCTCAGTCATTGCAATCCCCCCAATAGGGAGCAGGATAATGCGCTCAACCCTAATTCCTTTCATGACAGCAACAACGCTGTGGAACAGCTCATGCACAAAAACGGAAAGGAAGAGCAGGAAAACAAGCAGCATTGTGGGAATTAAATTTGCGGAATCAAAAATAGCGACTATTACAGCAAGCAGAAGGATAAAAAGAATGAAGGTGCTGTGCAGCTCAAGCGAAATCCCGAGGATTTTTCCGAATTTAAGAGAGAGCATTTCAATCAGCATATCTGCTTGAGGATTTTCCCAGTAACCGCATCAATCCTTATTGTTCTTTCAGTTCCTTCAGAATCAAGCTCTGCGCGCCATATCGGCCTGTAAATTTCGGCAATGCTTTTAACTTTCACATTGGGCCATAATTTGCGCAAAAGCTCGGGAATTTTCTCTTTCGGGAACTGCTCCCTGCACTTTGCCATTACGGAAGCGGAAACAAAGGGCATTTTCCCTAAACTCTCAAGCAGCTCGTGCTCAGGCGCAAGCGGCAGGTCAATTTCTATTGCCCGGGCATAGGCATTTTTTCCCGCGATTTTTTCCTTCTCAAGCAGCCCCTTGTCCGCCATTTTCTCCGCAAGGGTGCGCGCCTTTGCATCGCTTGTATTTAGGGTTTTTGCAATTTCCTGCAGATCCCTGGGCTTTTCCCCCATGTGCAAAAGCAAATTGGTTTCCTCCTCATTAAGCCCGAAAAACCCGCCCAGGCCTTTTGATTCCCTGAAATCCCCATCCGCAAAATGCAGGAACTCCCCCGTAAGGGAATTGATATAGCATGAGCGCTTTATGAATTCAACCTTGTCCTTATATTCCTCAAAATCCGCCTTCCATACTGTGATGTGCTCTAACCGCAAAGATTTCACAGCCTCTTCCTTTCCGAAAATCCCCAGAACCTTCCTTTTCCTGTTCTTGTTGAGAATTTCATGCGCCTTGTCCTCGGAAATGCGCTGGGGAAGGGTGAGCAGCTCTATGCCTTGCTCTTCTTCTGCCTGCGCGCCCTCTTCCGCCTTTGCTTCGTGCACTAACTCAATTACCTCTGGCTCATTCGGAAGTTCCCCAAGCATTGCAAAATCCTTTGTAACGCCTGCGCCCTTCTTTTCAATCGCCTCAAGCACGCTCTGCAGTTTTGTCTTTGCCTTGTATTTTGCATCAAGCGTCTCAACAACCTGCCTTATGGTCTCAATGTCAAGCTTGTGCTCCTTCTCCAATTTGCGCATTACCATTTCAACTGCAAGCACATCCACTTGCTTCTGGCTGAAGGTGCGCGCATATTCGGATGTTTCTGCTTCCCTTCCCTCATGCTGGGACATTCTCGGGCGGATGCGCAATACGAAAGCGCGCGAGGTTTCCTCGCTCCTGTCCGCTACCATTCCCGTTCCAATAGGCATTGTTTTTATGAAATTGCTGCGCTTGTACTGCATGGGAATTATTGTCGGCGCCCTTCTATAAACGGCTTTTATATCGTCATCAAAAACCAATTTGTGCGTAATGAGGATATCAAGCTGCGAAAGCACCTTTGCATCAATTGCGCTTGGCTGCTGGGTTGCAAAAACAAGCGAGCAGCCCGGGCGCCTTCCCTGCTTCACATATTCAACAAGCGCTGTTGTTGCGGGGGTTTTGACGTTCCCTGAGGGAATCAGCGTGTGCGCCTCATCAATGAAAAGCCATGTGGGGGGAATTTCCACTTCCAGAAGCTCATCAACATCCATTGTCTTGAATTTCTTCGCGGCTTCCTTTCTTGTGGAAAGCTTTCTCGCTGCCAGAATGCGCCTTGAGAGTATTCCAATTACAAGCGCACTCACATTGTCTTCCAGGAAGCTCGTGTCAATAATTGTAAGCTGGCCTTCGCGCGAAAGCTCGGCAAGCGGAGTGCCCTTCTCATCAAATATGCCCCAGGTTTTTGCAGCCTCGAACCTTGAGGCAAGGGCGCGCACAGAATCCTGCTTGTAGCCCCTTTCCCTTGAATTCAGCTCCGAATCCGTGTGCAGGCACTCTATCAAATCCTCAAGTGAAAAGCCCTTTTCTTTTGCCTTTATGCTCTTTCCCTGCAGGTTTTTATAGCCGTGCTCAACTCTTTTCAATACCAAATCCAGCAGCAGGCCTGTAGGGCTGAATCTCTCTATTCCAAAGGTCAGGCACCAATCATCAGCAGTAAGGATTATGGGCGGCATTGCGAATGTCGCATCATATGTTGTTTTTGGCACCTTCTCGGCCATCCCCTCGGGAATGAAAACCTTCAGATTGTGCAGGCCCTGGGGCAGCATTCCCCATTTCGTGAGCTCTGCAATCTCCTTCTCTTCCTTGTTCGGGTGCCTCATGCTCCAGAACACTCCAATAGGGTCAATTACAATGGTTCCGATGTTGGGATTTTTGAGCGCAAGCTCCTCTGCAATTACGCCCAGATCGTAGGACTTTCCCGATCCTCTCGCGCCGCATACAAATACAACATGCGGGTTCAGGGAATCAAAATAAATGTCCTTGTTCTGGTGCTCTGTCTCATTGCCTGCAATCCTTCCGATGTGCAGCGCGCCCTCAAAGCCGTATTTCAGCAGAAACGCTTTTTTGCGCCCGATAAAGACAGCCTTCCCGTCCTTGTCCTCAAGGAATTTCAGGGGAACGGCGCTAGCTCCCGCGCTTTCCGAGATTGAGGAGAGTTCTGCATTCTCAATTATAGTTTTCCTTATGTTCTCGCGCGAGGGCCTTTCAACATCAGAACCTGCGGTTCCGATACCTCCCTCCTCTGAATCTTCAGGGCTTTCCGCATCCCCATTATCTTCGGCATCTTCGGAATTTTCAGCATCTTCAGGAATTTCCTCAGCTTCCTTTTCATGCTCCGGCTTTCCCTCTTTTGCCTGCCTTTTTGCGCGCGCTTTTCGCGCAGGCTTTTCTGTCCTTTCAATTTCCCCGGGATCTGGCAGTTTTCTTGTTTTTCCCACTTTTTCCTCGCTCAGCAGCTCATCAAAAATATCGGCATCTGCCTCTCCCGCAGTTTCCTCAATCCTTTCCTCATTTGCGCACATGCTCTTTCCAATATAAAAAGGGGCTTGGATTTAATAAGGTTTTTCTTTATGCGGCTTTAAACAGCTAAACATAATCGAGCCAGTTTTCATATTTTGCAATTTTCCCATGCACAATATCCAAATACAATTCCCTAAGCAGCTCTGTTATCCGCCCGGGGCAGGATTTTCCTATTTTTTTATCATCAGTTTCCCTTATGGGGGTTATTTCCGCAGCTGTTCCGCACAAAAACGCCTCATCGGCATTATACAGCTGCCTTTTCCCGAAAAACTTCACAAGCACCGGAATTCTGAAATCCCTTGCGATTTTTATTAGCGTATCGCGCGTTATTCCGAGAAGGATGCTGCCTGCAGGCGGAGTAATAAGCTTTCCGTTTTTTACGATGAAGATGTTTTCCCCCGTGCCCTCGGCAACCCTGCCGTGCAAATCATACATTATTGCCTCGTCATAGCCCTTTCTATGAGCGTCATGCTTTGCAAGGATGCTGTTTGAGTAATGGCCGGTGATTTTTGCATGCGCAATCTCAGGGGTTGAATACATCCTCTTCAGGAAACTGCTTGTTGCGCTTATTCCGGATTTCTGCGCCTTGTCCCCCAGATATGCGCCCCACGGCCAGCAGGCGATCCCGATATTCACTTCCGCCCCGGTAGGGTCCAGCCCCAATTTCCCATAGCCGTAATAAACCAGCGGGCGGATGTAAATTGAATCCGCGCCAGCGCATGCCTTTTCATTAACTCTCACAGTTCTTATTATTGCGTTGCAAATTTCATGCTCGTTATGGGTAAGGCTCATTTCAAGGGTCTTTGCAGAATGGAACATCCTCCTCACATGGTCTTTCAGGCGGAATATTGCGTATTTCCCGGAAATTGTCCTGTAGGCGCGGATTCCCTCAAATACCCCCGAGCCGTAATGCAGCGCATGGGTCAAAAAATGCACATTCGCCTTTTCCCACGCAACAAATTTCCCGTCCATCCAGATCTTTTTTGTTGGTTGCGGCATCCATAACACCCATTGCAGTTATATATCAAAATACATTAATTAAGTTAGCGGTTTGAGGCACGGGATTCCTTTTTTAATCCTTTCCGCACACAATAAATGCAGTGGAAACATGAAATTCTCAAAAGGCGATTGCCTTTGGCTGTTCTGAAACTGCTGATTTTATCCTAAATAGTTTCCACAATAAGAAACCCTTCGTTTCTTATAATCTTCCGCTTTTGCACATCCTAATACACTTTCAGGGGGTCATAGCATAACCCGGCAGTGCGGTAGGCTCCAGACCTATTGATCGGGGTTCAAATCCCCGTGACCCCATTTTTACTAAAGATGCATAGTTAAATTTGCAAATCTACTCCCGGGGGCAAATAAGATAGAGGACGGATATTTCAGAGCCAGGGGGTTTCGGCTAAAGTTAGGGCAAAAGGACTTTCTGCCGAACAGATAGAGAAACTTTCTGCCAGGAGAAAAAAGGAATATCTGGCTTTAAGAAGGGAGATTTCTGCCCTAATGCGAGAGATATACGGCTTATAAAAGATTTGCTCTTTTAATTTTAATATGGGCCCGTAGTCTAGTGGCAGGACACTGCCTTCGCAAACCAACCCTTTTCTTTTTAGAAAAAAGAAAAGTGTTAGGTGTATCCCAAAAGAAAAATAAATTTCAGGGGAAAATAATAAGAAATAACGAATTAGGCAGAAACAGGGGTTCGACTCTCCTCGGGTCCAATTTTTTCACAAGCAACGAAATTGCGGAAAATTTGCGGAATTTCCTGCAAAAGATATTTAAATGCATTTGCTGTAAATATAAAAAGTGTATTGGGAGTTAAGGAGGCATGTCATACTGCATTGCAGTTCCCTGGCTTGCCTCTTTGTTTTTATTCTGCTTTTTTAATCCCAAAAAGGTTATTAACCCCCATCTGCAACAGTATTTAATGCTCAACACAAGGATAATCCAAAAGCGCCTGTTGAAGCCTGCAATTGCAGGAGGAATTGCCTTTTCCCTACTTTTTCCTGGCTGTGCAGCTCCAAAAAATAGCTTGAGGAAAATTGAGATTAGGGCGCAGCAAAAGCCTAACACAGCAGAGGAGATAAGAAAAATTCTCAGCGGCACTGACATAAGAACTCAACGTGAAAGGGAGCGCTTCATAAATGAGCTGCAAAAGCGCGCAGGACCTAACAGAAACCTCACCATTGAGGAATTCAATAGTATTGTAAATGAGATAAATCGCATAATAAGGGAAGAAAGGAAAAAATTAGATGACGAAATCAGAAGGAAGGAATTTAAAGAAAGGGAGAAACAGCGCAAATTGGAAGAAGAGCAGGGCATTACCCGGGTTGCAAAGAGGAAGTTCTGAAGCAAACAAAGCAATGAAAAATGCAGCCTGCCTGCATAAAGGCATATATTTCTTTCTAGAGCAATTATCTATGTGCGGAGGTGGCTGAGTGGTTTAAAGCGCCAGCCTTGAGAGGCCTTTTCTTTTAAAAAGAAAAGCCCTGCAAAACTTTGGCAAAAGAAATATAAAAGAAATTATTCAATTGCCAAAGTTTTGGGGAAAAGAAAGCAAGCTGGTGTCCGCAAGGACTCGCGGGTTCGAATCCCACCCTCCGCGAACCAAGCCTTTCTTTTTTAGGAAAAAAGAAAGTCTGGGCATTACCCAAAGAAAAAAACAAGTTTCAGGGAAAACATATGGTAAATGCAACGCTCTGTTTTCTGATTAAGGATGCGCCCGAAAAAACGGTATTGCTCGGAATGAAGAAGGACGGCTTCGGAAAGGGGAAATGGAACGGCCTTGGGGGGAAGATTGAAAAAAATGAAACTCCTGCGCAGGCTGCGATAAGGGAGGTTTATGAGGAAAGCTGCGTTAAAATCCCTGAAAGCGCGATTGAGAAGTTTGCAGAACTCACATTCCTTTCAGTAAAGGGAACTGATGAGAAGAAGCTTGACATGTTTGTGCATGTGTTTGTCGCGAGGGAGTGGGAAGGCACCCCAAAGGAGACCGGGGAGATGCTGCCGAAGTGGTTTCCTGCGCGCGAGATTCCCTTTAAGAGCATGTGGGTTGATGATGCATTCTGGGTGCCGCTTGTGATTGAGGGGAAGAAATTCAGGGCGGAATTTACCTTCGGAGAGGACAATGAAACCCTGCTCAGCAGGAAAATCGAGCCGGCGGAAGAGTTTATTTAAACCTATTCGGATTCAGTATATATTGAAGCGGAGGTGGCGGAGCTAGGTCCAACGCGCCAGCCTGGAAACCAAGCCTTTCTTTTTTAGGAAAAAAGAAAGTCTGGGTATTACCCAAAGAAAAAATAAATTTCATGGGGCAATATAAACACCAAACAGCTGGTGAGCGCAAGCTCACACGAGTTCGAATCTCGTCCTCCGCGAAAGATATTTAAATCGCAGATTTTATCCTAATAAAGGTGCTTTTATGCGGGGACGAAAACCAATAGCGCAGATTGTTGTGCACATAGGACCGAAACGCAGGATCCAATACAAGGCATCAAACGCTGTGAAAATTGCAGAGCTTGCCAACAAGCATGGCCTTATCCTTGTAAGTCCAGATATAGTTTCAACGCACATAAAGAGTAAAATTCTGGGCACTGTGCCCGGGAGAGGAGGGCGCTTTTTTGTTTCCGAGGCGGCAGTGCGGGACTATTTTACTTGGCTTAGTACAAGATGGCAGGGGGCAAATCTAATCAAGACAGCAATAACTGAAAACAGGCTGTTTAATCTTGCAAGAAAAAGCGGCATATGGCTGTATAATCCCATTAGACAAATGATTAGGAAGGATATAAGCAATGGGCAGATTAAAAGCGTGGGGAGAATAAAGATTGGCCACAATGTATATAATCTATTTAACGCAAAAGCCGCTTCCGACTATATAGGGTGGTTGAAAAAAGAAATTCCCCGCAGGGAAAGCGCCTCTGCAAGATTAGGCTGGGCTTCTCGGGAGCTTGAAAAAGCAATAAAAAAGATCAAGAGAAGCCCCGATAATGCCGGTTTGGCTCCAAAGGCTTTAAGTGCTGCCAACAACACCCTTGCAGGCCTTGATAAGAAGATTGACCCTTCAGCGTGGGGCGAGTTAAATAACAAAGTTTCAGAACTTAGGAAACTTGCGCATAAATCAGAGAAGAAAATTGCAATAAGCAATGCAAGAGTGGAAAGGGAGAGAAAGAGGGGCGAGAAGGAGCGGCTTAGAAGGGAGAGAAAAGCAGAGAAAAAAGCAATGGCTCAGATGCGCAGGAGAGCGCATGAAATTAAAATGCTGGAAAAGCCAGAAGAAACGAAAAGAATGCAAAGATTTGAAAAAAAGATTGCAGCAGAGTTAAAGAAGGAAGGCTTATGGACTCTCAGAGACCTTGCTGAAAAAACAGCTGGAAAAAGATCCCCCAGCCATGTTTTCCATGATTTCGAAATGGGGGCAATCCCTGGCGCCTATCACAGCAACAGATATAAAGCAAGATCCGGCATGCCGCTTGTTGTTGTCCCTGAGAAAAATGCATTAAATTACATAAAATGGGTTATAAAAAGGAAGCAGAAATGGGTTGTGCGCGAAAAAAAGCAGAGAAAGCCGGGGCGCAAAGAAAAGTGGAGGGAGCCGGCTGATGAAATCCACGAATCACAGGAAATAAGGGAACTGAGAGTGCTGCACAGAAGCGCAATAGAGAAGCTTCAGAACATAAATAAAAAACTCCCGATTGAAATGCTTGAAAATACAAATGAGGAGAATATGCCGGACAATTGGAAAATTGCACATGCAAAGGTTGCAGAGCTCGCAAGGAAGATTCGCGAGGCAGGCTACTGAGCCGTGGAAAAATGCCGGGCAAATTTCTCAATATCAGGGAAGTTGTTTCGCTTGCAAATAAGCGTCGCGTTAAAATATTGCCCGGCACTGTTTCAAAGCACGGGGCGCGGCATATTCTTGAGGGTGCTGAACCCGGCAAACAGGGGGTTCAGGCGCTAATTCGCAAAAGGGATGCGCTGAAATACATCAATTGGCTTAAGAAGAATTGGGTACGCTCAAGCCTGAGCAAAAAGAGCTTATTGAGCTTTGGTGATATTGTGAAGCTGGCCAAGAGGAATGCCCACACTACGCTTATGGCCGGCAAGTTTTACAATGATTTGAAGAAGGGATTGATCAAAAGCGCAGGCAAGAGAACTGTCAGGGGAAGAGACTGCGATGTCTTCAGGGAAAGGGACGCATTGGAGTATATTGCCTCGCTTAAGAAAGGCAAATATCAGCACATAAGCCGCGGCTCTTATAAAGCAAAAAGGTGGAAGGAAGAGCCTGTTGGCTATGCCGGAGAGAAAATAACTGATGCAAATCCGGAATTGAGAAAATTAAGGCATGAACTGAAGCAGGCGAATATTGCGCTTGCAAGAGTCAATGCGCAGCCTAACCTGAAAGAAAGCGAATGGCAAAGGGCAAAGAAAACTGTTGATGATGCCGCAAGGAAGCTGCGTGAAGCGGAATAGATTACAATATCACATCAATAATTATTTCAATAACTTCTTTGGAATCTCTATAATACCGCATTATTTCTTTAAGGGTAATATTAACATTTTTACCATGGCTGATTTCATTTCTAAGATTGACTATGCTGAATAGCGCAGATAGACCGATATCTGAAGATTGTTTTTTGACTTTTATGTACCAATGCTTATCACAATAATCCAATATAGTCTTTATTCTCTTTGGCTTTGGATTGCTAAATATCTCAGAAAGAACCTCACTGAAAAAATTTTCTACGAAAAGCCTTTTTGTTCTTTTTGCTTTCTCTATAAGTACTTTTTCAATTATTTCTTCGTATTTTCCAGAAATTATTACAGCTAAATACTCTGCTAAATATGCTTCTACCTCAATGAAACTGCTCATTTTTGTAGAATTAACAAAATTATCTACATTTGAAAAAATAGTATCAATTTCCTTTAGCATGGCTTTGGCTTCTTTTGATTTCATATTTTGACACTCTGTTTTTCACAAGTCTTATTCTCATTTCGACTTTATCTTTATCTGTTGTGTGTTGTTCTATCGCTTCTTTGAAGGATGAATTTTTTAATAAATCATCTATAACGCTTTTAAGATTAGTAAAGTTTACTCCAGAAGTTGCTAGACCAACAGTGAGTGCATCAAAAAGTGCAACGTTAAGCCCTGTGCTAATCTTAAAGGCATTTACCCCAAGTCCTTTATAAATTTTTTCAATTATGTCTCTGAATATTTTTTCATAACGTTCTTGATCTGCCCTATTTAACTCTTGTTTATCTTTCATAAAATTGTTTAAAAATTGTTTCATTGGTTTTGAATAATTATTCAAATTAAAGAATAATGCAAAGAAGCGCAATATTAATTCTACATCGCGCATTCTTGTGTCAGGTATAGTTCTACCGATTAAATCCCGCCATTCTTTATATTCATTCAATTTTTTTAACAAATCATTGAAATGCCCTCTATAGATACAGTTTCTAATCTCTTGATCTTTTAGAACTACACCGCCAGTATTTAATCTTTCGAAAATTTCAAAAATACTTGAATTGTCTTTTGGATCTGTTTGTTGAAAAATAGTTGCTCTTAATATGCTATCTTTTATTTTTCTTTTTTCAACATCTAAAAGTTCGGTATATACTTTGCCTTCCCACCTAGGTTTTACACCAATTAAGGAAAAAGGTCTTTTATCCTGGAATTTACCATCCATAAAATATTGAATAGTACGAAGGCGTTGATGACCATCCACAACCAAGTATTTCTCATCTTTTGTTTTATACAAAAAAACTGGTGGGACTGGCAAGCCTAAAAGAAAAGATTCTATCAGTTTACTTGCTTGTTTCTGAGTCCAGACGTATTGTCTTTGGAACTCAGGAATAATTATGTCGTGCTCAGTAATCTTTTGATATAACACGCTCAGAGTATAATCGGCACCATAGTAAATAATCTTATAGCTGGCTACATCTGCTTCTTTATCTTCCTCTTCAGATTGTATAATTTCAAATAGCCCATCTTCAGTTTCTGGCATAGAATATATTATCTCCTAACCCCTTTTAATATTTTGCACATGAGGGGGGATGCTATTGAAGACAGGGACTATTATTTTGATTAATATATGGCTTTTGCCCGACGCATACGACCCTGCGGCAGCGAAGGGAAATTTTAAAAGGAGTTCTTGACCCACTTTTATTATATAAAAACAA
This sequence comes from Candidatus Iainarchaeum sp., assembly GCA_016187745.1. Lineage (GTDB taxonomy): Archaea > Iainarchaeota > Iainarchaeia > Iainarchaeales > JAXPJC01 > JACPJC01. The sequence continues at coordinate 14,405 of JACPJC010000004.1, forward strand.
CATCAATGCACGGGTACCCAAGCGGCCAACGGGGCAAGGTTGAGGGCCTTGTGGCTTAGTGCCTTTCGGCGGTTCGAATCCGCCCTCGTGCACATAATTTTATAAAAATTGCACATCCCTTTGTGATAGCATGAAGACAGAATTCGCATTTGTTGCCCTTTCGCTTATTGCGCTTTTCCTCTTATCCGGATGCGTGCAGCCTTCGGGGGACAATGCGCTCAAGGAGATAAAGTTTTCTGAAGGATACGCGGCAATGGGGAAAATCCTTGAGAATAACGGGACAAGCATGCAGGCGCTTTTTGATGTGAATGTCCAGCTATGGGATTTGAGCAGTGAGCAGTTTCTTGCTGTAGAAAAGGATTTGAACGGGTTTGAGGCCGCGCTTTCAGGATATGTTGTTTCAGATGGCCGGCTTGCGCTGCAGAAGTTTGCCGGAATTGTCCGGGAGTTTGCGGAAATAAGCACCTACTCCGCATATCAGGAGATGCACCCCGCAGTGGAATACGCCCAAAGCACATACGGGGACATGGTTTTCTGCAGCGATGAGGATTTTCTGGACTATGAGGAATATGCGGTTTCCGCAAATGAAATAAAGGGGATGATTGCGGAACTGGATGCGGATATTGGAAAATTCGCGGGGGAGTTTCCGGAGTTTGCAACGGAAGCGGGGCTAAAAAGCCTTTCAGGGGATTATGAGAAATTCAGCAGGGAAGTCACTTTCATAAATGCGATTTACAATTCGTGCAGGCTGCTGAACGAGTCAAAGAAGATGTAGGGATAGGTATTTATTGGAGTAAGCTGCAATATATCCGGGAAATGAAAATGGCGAAGGAGCATTATCTGAGAGTGAATTTTCCGCTGCTGGGGGACAATTCACCGGGAATCTACAAATTCCTTCTTGAGTGCGTTGCTGATGTGTTTTCAGGGATTGGCGCGGGGAAAGTAGAGCTGCATATTGAGCGTTTGGAGCCCCTGGATGAGGTTTACACGAACCTCTATGGCGTAACCCGCGGAAAAATAAGGCAGATTTTTAAGAGATTTGCAAGCTCGCACCATCTTATTGAAGAGCCTGACCTTACCGCAACGCATGAGAGGGCATCGCTGCGCGCAAAAATCAATGCTTCAAGCCTGCAGGAAATCTTCAGGGATTACAATGCGCTGTTTGACATTTTCTTTACCGACCTGCAGATAAAATCCGACAGGGTTGCGCTTGATGTGATGGACCCATTCAGCAATTCCCTGATTGCAATATCACGGGACAAGAAGGCCCTGGAGAAATTCAGGAAAATTGCGCAGAAGAAATGCAGAATGGCAATGAAATTCTCCTATATTGACAGCAGGCCGGGAAGGGTAAAATTAACCCATATCCGGAAAAGGGGTGCAAAGCATTAGCGAAGGCTCCAAATGGCTCATGCACCTTTACACAAAGCACGAGCTGCACAAAATGCATATTCTGAATAAGCTGCAGATTGAGAGGATTATTCCCGAGCAGGACGTCCTGCTGGACAAGGAAAAAAGGAAAACCCCGTTTATGGGAAGGTATGACTTCCTTGTTGAAACAAGGAACAACAAATTCATAGGGATTGAGGTCCTTTCAAGGCCGACGCAGGGCAAACTAAAAGAAAAGCTCGCCTATGCGAAATATGTTGATGAGTTCATTTTCGTCCTGCCGGAGAACAGCATGGAATTCTACCGGAAGCCAAAAACAAAAATTTTCCACAGGCATGCGCGCCCGAGCTTTTTAGGGAAGGAATTCTCAAGCCCCGCGCTTTATGTCTGGCTGATTGACCTGAGGAAGGGCTTTGTGGAGAAGGGCAGGCTGGACAGCATATTCAACGTAACAAGCCAAAACTGAACCATTATATATGTCTGCCTTTTAATTAATTTGCGGTATTAATTTATGCAGTGGGCCAGTAGCCTAGCCTGGATAGGGCGACTGCCTTCTACGGCCTTTTCTTTAAAAAAGAAAAGCCCGGGGAAAAGAAGCGGAGAAAGCAGTAGGTCGGGGGTTCAAATCCTCCCTGGCCCGTTAAATATTGAGGAAAAGAATATGGATTTCAGGGAAATGGTTGTTGAGGCGCTGCATGCTGTGCTGAAGGATTTAAGCGGTGAGCGGATTGCCGAAATGATTGAAGTGCCGAAACAGGCAAATTTGGGGGATTATGCGTTGCCCTGCTACAGGCTTTCAGGAATAATGAAAAAGGCGCCGCAGGATATTGCAAAGGAGCTCAAGGAAAAGATTGCCCTGCCGAAGGGAATTTCAAGGGCTGAAGTCATTGGCGCCTATCTGAATTTCTTTGTTGCGAATGAGGCGCTTGCGAAGGACGTAATCAAGCGCATTCTGGCTGAAAAGCAGGACTATGGGAAATCGGATTTGCTCAAGGGCAAAAGAATAATGGTTGAATATTCCGGGCCCAATACAAACAAGACCCTTCATTTGGGGCATCTGCGCAACCAAGCGCTCGGGATGGCGATTGCAAATTTATATGGGGCAAACGGCGCAAGGGCCATAAAAGCAAACATATACAGCGACAGGGGCGCGCACATATGCAAGAGCATGCTTGCATATGAGAAGTTTGGCGGCAAAAAAACTCCGCAGGGCGCGCACATAAAGCCCGACAAGTTCGTTATGGATTATTATGTAAGGTATACAACGGAAGCGGAAAAAAATCCGGAGCTTGAAAAAGAAGTGCAGGAAATGCTGAAGAAATGGGAGGCAGGGGATAAAAAAACAATTGCGCTCTGGAAGAAAATGAATGGCTGGGCGCTTCAGGGAATCAGGCAAACATATAAGGAGTTCGGGAGCAGATTTGACGTTGAATTCTATGAGAGCAAATTCTATGACAAGGCGCAGCCTGTTATTGAGCTTGGACTGAAAAAGGGGGTTTTTGAGAAGGATGAAAGCGGCGCAATAATTGCGAAACTTGCATCAAGCGGAATGCCAGATAAAGTCGTAATGCGCGCGGACGGAACAAGCATTTACATTACAAACGATTTGGCGCTGACAAAGCACAAGTTCGAGAAATACAGATTGGATGAGGCGCTTTGGGTAGTGGGGAATGAGCACAGCCTGTACTTCAGGCAGCTGTTCAGGATATTTGAGCTGCTTGGCTTTTCCTGGGCGAAAAAATGCAGGCACATGTCATATGGGCTTGTAAACCTTCCTGAAGGGAAAATGAAAAGCCGCGAGGGAACAGTTGTTGAGGCGGATGACATAATAAGGGAAATGCAGGGGCTTGCAATGGCTGAGCTGCAGAAGCGCTATCCGGAAATGAAGAAACAGGAACTGCAGAAGCGCACGCGCGCAATTTCCCTTGCTGCAATAAAATTCTTCATGCTCAAGGTCGATGCGGGAAGGGATTTCCTTTTCAACCCGAAGGAAAGCATTTCATTCGAGGGAGAAACAGGCCCCTTTGTGCAGTACTCATATGCAAGGGCGTGCAGCATACTGAGGAAAGCAGGGAAAAAGGCCGGGGCGGAAATAAAAAACGCAAATCCCGAAGCGCTTGAAAGTGAAATCGAGAAGAAGCTCATCGCGCTTCTTGATGCTTATCCCAAAACACTGCAGAACTGCATCTCAAACATGAGCCTGCACCCTTTATGCCAGCATCTGCTGGAATTGTCCTCGGCGTTCAATCTTTTTTACCATGAGATGCCTGTGCTCAGGGCTGAAACAAAAGAGCTGCGCGCAGCAAGGCTGGCGCTTGTGAAGGCTGCGAAAATCGTAATTGCCAGTGCATTAAGCGTCCTTGACATAGAGCCAATTGAGGAAATGTAGGGGAAAAGAATTTATAAAGATTCACTAGAATATAAATATGGAAGAATCCGAAATTCGTAAGGCGCTCATGGAAAAGGCGCTTAAGGAACTGCTTAAAATTGCCGCAAAGCACAACAGGAAGCTGAATGTTAAACTTATTGCAAAGGCATTTGCTTTCGCAAAGGCCTCCCATCGCGGGCAGAAAAGGCTCTCGGGAAAGCCCTATTTTTCCCATCCGCTTGAGGCCGCAAAGATTGTCGCTTCCCTCGGGCTGGACGCTGAAACGATTTCCGCCGCACTGCTGCACGATGTGATTGAGGATGCGGATGCTGACAGGAGTGAAATAGAAAGGGAATTCGGGAAGCAGGTGTACTTCCTTGTTGACGGGGTTACAAAGCTCGGGGTAATTTCCAACAGGACAAGGGAGCAGAGGTCCATTGCCAACCTGCAGAAAATCATCCTTGCATCAGTAAAGGACATAAGGATACTGGTTGTGAAGCTTGCTGACAAATTGCACAATATGCGCACCCTCAAATACCTTCCAAAGGAGAAGAGGCAGAGGATTGCCGCGGAAGTGCTTTCCGTGCACGCGCCTTTGGCGCACAAATTGGGAATGCATGCAATGAAGGACGAGCTGGAAGAGCTTGCGTACGATGAGCTTAGCCCAAAGGAACATTCCTGGCTCTCAAAGGAAATCAGGATAAGAACAAAAAAGAAGGAGCTTGAGGTTGACAAGGCAATAAATTCCCTGAAGAAGGCGTTTGCAAAGCAGCATCTGAAGGCGCGGTTCGGCAAATACTACAAGAACTGCTATACAATAAACAAGAAGCTGCGCAAGCAGTCAAAGGGGCTTGATGAAATCTATGATTTTGTAATTATCAAAATAATTGTCAGAAGCATTCCTGAGTGCTACCGCGCGCTAGGGGTTGTGCACAACACGTTCCTTCCCCTGCCGAAAAAGATGAAGGATTACATTGCAATACCGCAGACTAATTTCTACCAGGCAATACATACTTCAGTAATAGGTCCTAATGGAACCCCCATAAAGGTGTATATTGCAACAAGGGAAATGAACAACCTTACCGAAAGGGGGATAGCTGCGGGATGGCACCTGCGCGATAAAAAGCTTCAGGACATTCTCAGGCAGAATGTAAGCAAGCTGAACAAAATCGCGAATATTGAGGATGTTGGGAGACTGAGGGAGTTCGGCAATGCCTTCAAGACTGATTTCCTGCAGAAAACCATATTTGTATTTACCCCCTCAGGGGAAACGCGCGAATTGCCTGCAGGTTCAACGCCAATTGATTTTGCATTCAACATAAGCGCGCGGTTGGGGGAACATTGCCTCAGGGCAAAGGCCAATGGAAAATCAGTTCCCCTGTGGAAAAGGCTTGAGTCCGGGGATATAGTTGAAATAATCCCCTCGGCAAAATGCACAGCAAGCAGGCTCTGGCTCTCATTCGCAAAATCAGAGCATGCCAAAAAGGCGATTGCTGATGCGCTTAAAAGCAAAAAAAGCAGAAAGGATGAGAATCAGAAAGCCGTATTTGCCAAAATAAAAATCTGCGCAATCGACAGGATAGGGCTATTCTCGGATATTGCAAAATGCTTTTCAGCAAACAAGATTAACATAGTGGGCGTTCAGAGCGGCACTTCCGGGAGCAAGGCCATTGGAATATTCTCAGTCCAGCTGACAACCCCGGACAAATTGGAGAATTCCCTTTCAAGAATCAAGGCCATAGGGGAAATTACAGATGTCAAGGTCCTGAAATAATTCATTAGGTTTAAATATTAGTTAGGAATAAATCAATAGGAAGCATGCACTGGAAACTGATAATCGCGCTTGTTATTGCCGCAATTGCGATATATGCGGCATACACTTTCATAAGCAGGCCTGCCCCTGACAATGGCAACGGGCAGTCCTATTCGGGGCAGATGGCTTTCGGCGCGTCCCCCACAAAGGAAGACTGCAGCAATCAGGAATATGTGCCGGATGCGGAATACTGCTGGGGCCTTTATGCAAGGAACTCCAACAACCCGGAATTCTGCGGTGAAATTATCTCAAGCGGAATGAAAGACCTGTGCTACTGGAACATTGCCGTGCAATCAGGCGATAAGGAACTTTGCAATTCGGTGGAAGATGCTGATTTGCGCTTTGACTGTGCTGAAGCAATAGACAACAAATAATCACACTATATAAATTGCGGGCTTTCCCGGAAGCGCGTTCTTTGCCTTCTGCGCGGGATCATAAGAAGCGTTTTCAGCGCTTTGTATTTCCACAGCGCATTTGAATTCCCTCTCAAGCTGCCCCCTTGAATCCTCAAGCGCAGAAAACTCATCAATCTCCTGCAGCCCTGAAAATTCGCCAATTTTATTTATGACCGCCTTTATCATTGCCTCAACTTCCTTTCCCTTCTGCCTTAATGCGCTGTCCTGCATGCACGCCGAAATTGCCTTCCCGAAATCCGGCTTCCCCTGCGCCGCCTCAGCAATTTTCTTCAGCGCAATCCATTTCCATTTTGGCGCAACATAAAGCGCAATCCTTTTTGGATTTGCAATTTTTGCAATTTCTTTAATATGCATTATATCCTGCCTTGTGTTCTGCACAAGCGCCTCAGCCTGCTCCGCCTTCACATCAACCATTTTTGCATCAGCAGCAGGCCATTCCTGCAAGGAGCAGAAGCCCCTGCATTTTATTTTTTCCCAGAGTTCCTCGCACAAATGCGGGGCAATCGGGCTGAGCATTAAAATGAGGTTTTTTGCTACAAATCCCATAACTTGCTTGTTTGGATTTTCATATTTCTGCATTGCGTCGGCCAGATTCATTATTGAATTTATCGCGAGATTGAACTGGAAGCCATGCATTTGCCCAGTAACCTGCATTATTGCGCGATTGGCCTTGCTCAATATCAGCCTGTCCCTATTGTTGAGTCTTGCAATATTTATTTTCCCAAATCCGATGTTTTTCCTGTTTAATTCAATTAGCGCATATATGCGCTGCAGGGACTTGGATATTGTTTCCGCCCCGGAATCGCTCCACTCAAGCTCCTTTTCAGGGGAGGCGACAGAGAGAATGAAGCTTCTTGCAGTATCCGGCCCGGATTTCTTCATTATTTCTCCGGGGTCAACAACATTGCCCAGTGATTTGCTCATTACCTTTCCGTCCTTGAGGACCATCCCTTGTGTGAGCAATCTTGCAAAAGGCTCATCAAATTTGAGCAATTTCAGGTCGCGCAGCGCCTTTGTGAAAAACCTCGCATACAGAAGATGCATTATCGCGTGCTCTATCCCCCCGATATACTGGTCAACAGGCATCCAGTAGGAAACTGCTTTTTTATCAAACGCGTTTTTCTTTTCCCGGGGGGAGCAATAGCGCAGGAAATACCACGAGGAATCAACAAATGTATCCATTGTGTCAGTTTCCCTGCGCGCAGCGCCCCCGCACTTCGGGCATTTTGTTTCAGCAAAATTTTTAACTTTGTCAAGGGGATTTCCCTCTCCTGTGATTTGCACTTTTTCTGGCAGTTTTATTGGCAAATCCTTTTCTGCAACCGGCACAATTCCGCATTTTTCGCAATACACGACAGGAATCGGGGTCCCCCAATATCTCTGCCTTGAAATAAGCCAATCGCGAAGCTTGTAATTTGTCGTGCGCTTCCCCCATTTGTTCTTTTCCAGCCAGTCAGAAATCTTTTCAATTGCCTCCAAGCTTGGAGTGCCATCAAACTGCGAAGAATTAACAAGCACCCCTTCCTCAATGTAGGCGGAATTCATTTCATTCGCATTCAATCCCTTGTCACTTGGCTTAATTACCAATTTCTTCTGCAGGCTGTATTTCTCCGCAAATTCCCAGTCCCTCTGGTCGTGGCAGGGAACTGCCATTACCGCCCCTGTGCCGTATTCCATTATCGCATAATCCGCAATGAATATCGGGCAGACATCCCCGTTTACGGGATTGATCAGATATTTCCCTATGAACATACCGCGCTTTTCCTTTTCTGCTGAAGTCCTTTCAATCAGCGATTCGCGCTTTGCTTCCTCAATGAATTTTTTCACATCGCTTTCATATTCTGTTCCCTTAACCAGTTCCATTACAAGCGGATGCTCGGGCGCAAACACCAAATAAGTAACCCCGAAAATCGTATCCGGCCTTGTTGTAAATGTTGAAACCGCCAGATCAGAATCCTTGACCTTGAAGAATATTTCAATTCCCCTGCTCTTTCCAATCCAGTTCTTCTGCATTGCCTTTACCCTTTCAGGCCATTCACTTAATTTCTGCAGGTCATTGAGAAGCTCATCCGCATATGCTGTAATTTTGAAGAACCACTGCGCCCTTTCCTCCTCGTTCACTGGGTTCTTGCAGCGCCAGCAGTTGCCATTTACCACTTGCTCATTCGCAAGCACTGTTCCGCATGTTTTGCAGTAATTGACCTTTGCGCTTGCCTTGTAGGCAAGGCCCTTTTCAAGGAGCTTCAGAAAAATCCACTGGTTCCACCGGTAATATTCCGGCTCGCATGTTGCAATCATGCGCTTCCAGTCATAGCTGAAGCCCAGCAGCTCCTGCTGCGCCCTCATTTCCTTAATCCTGTCCCAGGTCCATTTTTTCGGGTGTGTTCCGAATTTTATTGCGGCATTTTCCGCAGGAAGCCCCAATGCATCATAGCCCATTGGATAAAGAACATTGAATCCCTTCATCCTCATGAAGCGCGCTGTAGCATCGCCAATCGCATAGTTCCTCACATGGCCCATGTGCAATTTTCCCGAAGGATAGGGGAACATCTCAAGCACATAGTATTTTGGCTTTTTGCTTTTTTCATTGACCTCGAAGATTTTTGCCTTTCTCCATTTCGCCTGCCACTTCTTTGCAATCTTATTTAAGTCTGCCCGGATTTCCTTCATTATATCACTCATAAGCCAATAGCCTTTAAAATAAATTTCTCAAAGGGGAATGCGCCATAAACCAGCTGCCTGCCCGAAAGAAGCGCAAGCACGCCTTCCTTGGGATAGCCAAGCGCAACAGCCAGCTTGCTCGCCATTATGTCAGCAAGCAGCTCCTCCGCATTCTCCGCTGAAATACCCAGCCCCTTCGCAAACTCATTTATCTCGGGCTTGGGAAAGTGCGCGTACTCGTGCGAAATTGTAAAAATCCCCTGAACGCTCATTTTATCCCCCGAGAAAATATGCTCCGCGGGAAGGTTTATGAAATTGCTCCTAACAATGACCGAGCCTTGTGGCGTTTGAATCAGCTTTATCAGATTCACGTTTTCCCCTTTTGTAACTGAAGCGAAGACCATCCCGTGCGAGATTTCAATCTTCTTTGTGAGTGAAGTGCTGGGATAGAACCATATTGGGGTGTGCAAAACATTGCGCTGCATGTGCATGTACAGTTCCCTTGTGGTTCCGTCCCTTGCATTTTTCGCGAGCTTCTCAAGCACAAGGATTGCATGCTTGCGGAATTCATCAAGCGCCTTCTTGCGCCCTTTTGTAAGGATGCTGCTCCCGAAAAAACCCATAAGAACCCTATTCCAGCACTGCCTTTATGCGCCTTATTCCTGCAGCAGAGCTCTCTTCCTTCACTATCCTGAATTTTCCGAGATCTTTTGTATTGCTTGCATGGGGCCCGCCGCAGATTTCAAATGAAAAATCCCCTATGGAATAAACCGAAACACTTTCCCCGTATTTCTGCTCAAACATCGCCTGCGCGCCCCTTTTCTTCGCCTCTTCCACTTTCATTTCCTCCCTCTTTACCGGAAGCGCCTTCTGTATCTGCGCATTCACAAGATTCTCAATTTCCTTCAGTTCCGCATCCGTAAGTTTGCGCTCAAAATTGAAATCAAACCGCAGCCTTTCGGGGGTTATGTTCGAGCCGCGCTGCACAATGCCTTTTTTCTTAAGCACAATTTTCAATGCCTCATTCAATAAGTGGGTTGCAGTGTGCAGCTTTGTTGTTTCCTCCGAAGCGTCAGCAAGGCCGCCCCTGAATTTTTTTTCCGCGCCAACGCGCGATAATTCCTGATGCACCTCATAAGCCCCATTGAATCCCTTTTCATCAACCTCAATTCTGTTTTCCTGCGCAAGCTCCTTTGTCATTTCTATGGGAAAGCCGAAGCTCTGGAATAGCAAGAAAGCATCACCCCCTGAAATTTTCTTCTTTCCTTTTGCCATGCTCTCAAATTTTTTCAGCCCCTGCGCAAGAGTATTCAAAAAGCGGGTCTCCTCTTTTTTCAGTTCATTAAAAATAAATTCTTTGTTTTTTGCGAGTTCAGGATAATCCTCTTTGTGGATTTTTACTGCAATTTCCGCAAGCTCTGACAGGAATTCAGCCTCAATCCCAAGCAGCTTTCCGTGCCTTATTGCGCGCCTTATGAGCCTGCGCAGGACATAGCCCTGGTCGACATTGCTTGGCGCTATTGCGCGCTCATCCCCGAGAATGAAAACAGCGGCGCGCAGATGGTCCGCAACAATGCGCATTGACTTTTCCTGGGAAGCGTTCGGATTCTGAATGCGCGCAATCTCCTTTATTTTGCCCATTATTGGCGCATAGGTTTCAATCTCATAAACGCTCTGCTTTCCCTGCAGCACGGCAACTGTGCGCTCAACGCCCATTCCAGTATCGACATTCTGCTGCGCGAGCTTTTCATATTTCCCTGAAGCGGTTTTGTTGTACTGCATGAAAACATCATTCCATATTTCAAAGTATTTTCCGCAGGGGCATCCCGGCCTGCAGTCCTTTCCGCACTTTTCCTTTCCGGTGTCATAGAACATTTCAGTATCCGGCCCGCAGGGGCCTGCAGTTCCTGCGGGGCCCCACCAGTTGTCCTTTTTCGGGAAATAATAAATGCGCTCTTTTGGAATTCCAAGCGATTTCCAGACTTCCGCGCTTTCCTCATCTTTTGGCGCATCAGCATCCCCCGCAAAAACGCTCACATGGATTTTTTCCTTATCCAATCCAAGCCATTTTTTGCTTGTGAGGAATTCAAGACTCCACTCAATTGCCTCTTTTTTCCAGTAATCCCCCAGGGACCAGTTCCCAAGCATTTCAAAGAATGTTAAGTGCGAAGGGTCTCCCACAAACTCAATGTCATCAGTGCGCACGCACTTCTGCACATCAGCAAGGCGCTTTCCAGAGGCGTGCTTCTGCCCCATCAAGTAGGGAACAAGCGGGTGCATGCCTGCTGTTGTAAACAGCACTGTCGGATCGTGCTCTGGAACAAGTGAGGCGCTTGCAATAACCCTGTGCCCCTTTTCCCTGAAGAATTCAAGGTAGAGCCTTTTAAGCTCAAGTGAATTAAGCGCTTTCATATGGATTCAGTAGAATTATAAAGAATTAAAGTAATTAAATATAATGGTAGGGAATATGGAGAAGCGGCAGAGGGAAATGGTCCTGAAAGTTGTTGAGCTGATAAGGAAAAGCAGGAAAAGCGGCAATGTAGAGATTAAGGAAACTGCTGATTATGTGCATGAACTGGCCCGCAACCTCAAAGCACACAAGGGCAGGCTGCCCTGGAGCGATTTCCGCAGCTTCAATATAGCCGTGCGCAAGCTGATAAACCTGGCCAGTGTGAAAAAAACAAATAAGGAGAAAATTGCGCTTAAGAGATTGAAAGAACAATTCAAGAATTACAGAAGATTGTGAGCAGCGGGCAATAGGCCGCCTTTGGTATTACTAGCATTCGCCTGAGCCCCTTTCGGGTTGCACCCTTTTTCCCTTGGACCGTTTCATCTGAGGGCAGAAACCTCAATTCAAATCATCGTAATTCTGCCTTAGTTCGTTTCTGTTCCCAAGGAACTCCTCTCGGAATTTTTGCATTGCATATGGGTGGGCGGACCTTCCTCACGGAATTTCCGAAGAAAAACCGCGTAAGCTAGCTGCCCGCTACTCGCATAAATATATTGCATAAAAGAGTTTAAATGTGAATGCCCTGTAGAATTATTGCCCATTGATATACTCTTCAACTGACTTGCGGTCCTGGTAAGAAAGCTCCTGGATTTTCCCATCTATTTCCAATATTCTTTCAAGCCTCTTTATTTCTTCAGCAAGCGTTTTTTTGCGCGCTTCTGGCGCACTGGCATATTCGCGCTCATATGTGTCAAGCAGGTTTTGTGTTGTCCAAATATGGGACTCAACATCCCCGGTAATGTGTAAGATTGTATCTGCAACCCTGTCTGGAGGAATTCGCGTATCTTTTGAAATCTTATAAATCACATTTTTGATTATCTGCCTGTGTTTTGGGTTGCGCGGATTCAAGCGGTATTTTCTGGCAGAAACCGCCCAATAGTCCGGATTTGGCACGCCATCTTTTGCAAGTGCCATGATCATAGCCTTTGTCTTTGCCTGCTGATGCTTGGTGAATTTTGGCACTGCATATTTTAACGCAGTGGCGATAATCGGCACAGCTACAGCAGCTACAACTGCGCGTTTTACTCCCCTATTAATTCTCATATAAGAATTACGCAGAGGGGGATTAAAAACATTTGCAGCCGGGAAAATCAGCCAAATTGGGCATCAGCCCTTGGGAATCAGTATTCTGAACTTTCTTAATCTTTCAAACAGGTTAAACTTTGGCTTTACTGAGGAATTCACTCTCTTTGCAATTACCGGCACGCCGCCCCGCTCTCTTATAAGTGCGCGATTGCTTCGGCGGAATGCATCCCTTATATCGTGGGGCTGGAATCCTTCATTTTTTAGTTGTGTGTAAATTCCGCTGTCCGGCATGCTTCCCTCAAGCCTTTTAATTTTTGCCGTTATTACTTTAACTTCCAAAGGATTTACCACTAATTTGCCTGTTTCTTCAGGGTAAGGCTTTCTCTTTTTAATTATCGCAACATCCGCCATTTGTCCACCAATAAAATTATTGTTTGTATTGTATTTAAACCTGCCTTTTTCCAGCCTTGCGGCTGGGCTGAATTAAAATTGCAGTTAGCGCACTGGCATTTAGCACAAGCAGTATAGCAAAACTCTTGGGTTTTTAGTACTTGTGGGCTGAAGCGATTGCCGAAGCTTTCGCCTTACACCCCAAGCCTATCAAGCGGCTCTTTTAGCCGGACCCTTGCTGCCAAATGCCTCTTGCGAAGCACAGGGCAAATGATTGTCTATTTTCAAGGGTTGCTTCGAGCTTAGATGCCTTCAGCTCTTATCAACTAGTGCGTAGCTACCGAGCGTTGCCTTGTCAGACAACTCGTACACCAGTGGCACCGTTGCACCGTTCCTCTCGTACTCAGTGCAACTTTCCCTCAGACAATCCACACATCCAATAGATAGTATCCAAACTGGCTCGCACCGTTCTCAACCCAACTAACGTATGGCTTTAATGAGTTAACACCTCCACCCTTGGCTGCTTATGCACAGCCAGGATGCCATGAGACGACGGCGGAGTCGCAAACCGCGGGGTCGATGTGGACTCTCACCCGCGACCACTCGGTTACCCCCAGGGTAAGTTCACTGTTAGACCAGAGCCCCATCACAGGGCATACTGATGTTCGCTAGACCCTTATTTCTAATCCGCGTTTCTTGCCGTGCAAAACACGGTCAAGCCTGCTTTTGCTCTTGCACTCTATGGAGAATTTCTGACTCTCCTGAGCAGACCTTTGGGCGCCCCTGATATCTTTTCAGGGGCGTGCCGCCCCAGCCCAACCACCAAGTCTAGCGTTGTTTTTTGTTCAAATAAGAAATACAGTTTCCAAAGGATAGTGTTCCATTTTTGGCTCCATAATTCCTTGCGAAATTACTTCGATGCCTACTATCTACGCTGGACATCAAAAACCATATTCCAGCGCCAGAGTGTGGTAAACCTCCGTGGGGTCTTCTCTTCCCGTTGGACGTCCGCAGCATATTCACTGCGTAGTGAGTTCGTCAGGTTCAAATTAGGGACATTGGGGATCTCGTTATCTCCTTGGTGCAAGCCGACAATCAATCGGCAAGGTATTACGCTACCGTAAGAGCCTCAGAGTTAGGCCCGCTCTTTACCGGCGCTTAGGCCCTTTGAACAGGGATTTCACGTACCGGCAGTGAGCAGAGATCGGCCTCTATACACATCCTTCAGGACTTGCAGAGACCTATGTTTTTAATAAACAGTCGGACCCCCCTTGTCATTGCAACTCGCGGTTTATCCAACCGCGGGCACCCCTTCTACCAAAGATACGGGGCCAATTTGCCGAATTCCCTTAACTTGAGTATCCTGAGACGCCTAAGCCTTTTCAGCTAGGGGCACTTTTCTCGGTTCTAGGTACGGACATGCAAAATCCTTCCTGCCTGCCTTTTCATGGGCACCAGGCCTCAGCCAAACATTTCTGCTATTCCAAGGTTTAATCTCCTTCTCGCCATTACAGCACTCCGGAGATTTATCCTTGTTAAGTATCCAGACGAGGACACTCAGCTTAGCCCAATGCGTCAGCAAGCAAGCAATTGTCGCCAAAGTCGTATTTGCATGGTATGGGAATATGAACCCATTTCCCTTTTGCTCTCGCCGTTTGAGGAAGAGCTTAGGACCGACTAACCCTTAGCTAATGATTAGCGCTAAGGAACCCTGGCCCTTTAGGCGGAGGTTATTCTCTAACCTCTACAATACTACTAGCACGAGGATCCATATCTCCGGCGGATCTACAAGCGCTTTCGCACTTGCTTCTGCTCCGCCGCAGCACCTTCCTACTGGATCTTTCCTTTTCAGGAAAGCCCCCGGGTTTCGGCAGCCGGCTTTAGCCCAGATAATCTTCGAGGCCATTATCCTGGGTGGGCGCGCTGTTACCCACTCTTTAAAGGATGGCTGATCCAAACGCAGAAAGCGTATTCGGAGTTTGACAAGAAAGCCGGTCCTTTCGGACCAACACTTTCTAATCAGTATCTCTACCCCGCTCTCCTGCTCCAGCCAGGCTAGCCTGAGGGCTAATTCGGAAGGAACCCGCTATCACCAAGCTAGAATGGCCTTTTACCTCTACTCCCAAGTCACCCGAACAGTTGGACTAATACCGGTTGCGGACTTCCATCCTTCAGACGAAGGATTTCATCCTGCTAAGGAGTAGCTCGCTTGGTTTCGGGTCTAAAGATTGTGACTTTGCCGTTTACAGCATCTTCCTCTTCCCTTGCGGAAATGCGAAGATTCGCTTTCGCTGCGGCTTCTTCCTTTAAGGAATTAGCCTCGCCACAACCAGTAACTCCCTCGCTCGTGATTCAGGACGAACGGCATGACACGGATCTTCTGCATTCGTACAATTGCCTTGCGGCAGATTCCTTCATGCAATTTCATTTCTTTAATGCCATGCCCACCTATCACCGTTTAGTTTCAAGCGCTTTTGATCCTCTGTTAAGAGTACTTTTCAACTTTCCATTTCTGTACTAGTTGGCTATCGGACTCGGAGAGTATTTAGGGTTGCGGGATGATGGCCCGCATATTCATACGCAAAATCCAATGCGCATTACTCATGAAGCAGGAAATTAACCCCTGCAATTTCGCTTACGGTGCTTTCAACCTCTGTGGCATTTCTTTCCAGAAATTTCAGCTTGTTGCTCAGGATATGCCCCTGCCCAAATCCACATCTCCATTGCCTTGCGGCAGCGGATTCAGATTGCCCTGTTCTGTCTTTAGTCGCCCTTACTGGCAGAATCTCTTTTGATTTCTCCTCTTGCCGTTACTAAGATGCTTCCGTTCACGGCATTTCTTTTTGCCCCTTGCGGGACAAATGATTCGGGAATCCTTGGTTCTACGTTTGCATGCAACTCGCCAAGGCTTATCGCAGCTTGCCACGCCCTTCATCAGCTTCCGAGCCTAGTTATCCACTAAACGGCTTGCTAGTTTTCTCACTACACTGCTTGTTATGCCATGCCAATGCACCAACACCGAACCGCGGGAACCCAGGTTCCCCCAGTTTGAGGGTCTTCCTGACCCCTCCTACTGGTTTGCAGTTTCCAGATGTTGCTTCCCCCGCAAAAAATCTTGCGGAGTGCATATACAATTCCTTACCAAACAAAATAATTTTGATAAGCGCAATGATTTTGTAATTTTTTATTTTATATTTTTCCTTGTAAATTATTTTCTTTTTGGATAATACCTAGACTTTTTCTTTTTCTAAAAGAAAAAGGCTTGGTTAGTGGACCCAGTGGGATTCGAACCCGTGGCCTCAGCCTTATTTGTTTTTTCCGGAGTTTTTCTTTTGGGCCTTTTCTTTTTTAAAAGAAAAGGGGCCGTTGCAAAGGCCGCGCTCTACCAACTGAGCTATGGGCCCCGTTGGACCTTTTCTAAATATTTTTTGCTGCAGAAAAATAGGTTTGTGCCCGCAAAACATTGTGCAATGTTTTTACCCTGAAGAAATTTTTCTTTTTGGGTAAAACCTATACCTTCTCCTTTTTTGCAAAAAGAAAAGGGATTGGTTAAAGGAGGTGATCCGTCCGCAGGTTCCCCTACGGACACCTTGTTACAACTTAGCCCCCCTTGCAGAATCCAGAATCGTTGCTCTCCGAAGAGAGCAGCTCATCAGAACTCTACTCGGCTGGCTTGATGGGCGGTGTGTGCAAGGCGCAGGGACTTATTCACCGCGCGATAGTGACGCGCGATTACTAGGGATTCCAAGCGTTCACGAGGCTGAGTTTCAAGCCCCGATCTGAACTGGGGTTAGGTTTAGGGGATTACCTTCTCCTTTCGGAGTCGGAACTCATTGTCCTAACCATTGTAGGCCGCGTGTAGCCCAAGAGATTCGGGCCATACAGATCTACCGTTGACCACTCCTTCCTCAGTATTACTACTGCAGTCCCATTAGAGTGCTCCTGCCCTTGCGGACAAGATTGCAACTAATGATGTGGGTCTCGCCCGTTACCTGAGTTAACAGGACACTTCATAGTACGAGCTGACGATGACCATACAACACCTCTCAGCGTGTCAGGTAAGCCCTTTAGGATGACCATCATTCTGCTGTCGCCCTTGGTGAGGTTTCTGGCGTTTTATTCAATTGAACCGCAGCCTCCACCCCTTGTGGTGCGCCCCCGCCAATTCCATTAAGTTTCACTCTTGCGAGCGTACTTCCCAGGCGGCAGACTTAACGCCTTCGCTACGGCACTCCTGCATCTCGTGGATGCTAGAACACCTAGTCTGCATCGTTTACGGCTGGGACTAACCGGGTATCTAATCCGGGTCGCTCCCCCAGCTTTCGTTTCTCACTGTCAGGTCCGTACTGGCTGAGCGCCTTTGCTACTGGTGGTCCTTCCAGGATCATAGCATTTCACCGCTACCCCGGAAATTCCCTCAGCCTCTTCCGGCCTCTAGCCTGAAAGTATCATTGGCAATTCTGACTGTTAAGCAGGCAGATTTCACCAACGACTTTTCAGGCCAGCTACAAACGCTTTAGGCCCAATATGAGTGAGTACCACTTGTGGAGCACGTTTTACCGCGGCGGCTGGCACGTGTCTTACCCCCCACTTATTCGCAAAGCTATCTAGACTTTGCAAAAGCTTGCAGAGCAAGCACTCGGAATTCCCCTGTCGCACTTGCGTGCATTGCAGAGTTTTCGCACCTGCTGCACCCCGTAGGGCTAGGGACCTTATCTCAGTTCCCTTCTCCGGGCTCCCTCTTTCAAGGCCCGTACGGATCTTAGGCTTGGTGGGCATTTACCCCGCCAACTACCTAATCCGACGCAGTCCCATCCTGAAGCAAACTGCAAAAGCATGAATTGCAGCTCCTTTGAACAGGGGAATTTTCCAATACCCCCCGCCTAAGATGCATTATGCCCAGTTTCCCGGGTTTTGCACCTCTTCAGGTTAGATTAACTACGTGTTACTGAGCCGTTTGCCAGAGCTGCTCGTAGCTGCAGCTCTAAGACTTGCATGGTTAAGTCGAATTCCGATAGCAGTACCCGCCAGCAGGATCAGCTGGAATCATCAGAAACCCTTCGTTTCCGATACCTTCCGCTTTTTCAGGGAAAGATACCGAATAAAAAGTTCTGAAACACACTCATATATCCAATTTTGGAATTGGTTTTAAATTTGCTGTCTTGCACTTATTTGCGAGCACAAATTTCCTATTCTGCAACATCAGACCCGAAAAAGCTCGAGCCCTCATGAAGCCATATAGCACTCAAGCAATAACAACAATGCGGACGCATAGAAAGATTTCAATGCATCGCTCAAGCAAATTGCTCTGCTTTCACTGCACCAGGCTATAATACCTATAATATACTGTGCGCCTCGCATTTAAATAGGTTTCGCTTGCGCGTGCGCAAATTTTATTAATGCGCAAGGCGCTAATTTAATTGTGGTTTTATGCCTCCAAAACCAATCAGGGAATTTTTTGCAAATTTCAGGAAGAGAATGGGCCAATTTACATTGCACACGCGCCGGAAAGGCATAAGGGAATTCTACCAGACCCCGGAACTTGCCAGAATAAAGAGGCGCTTTTAATACGAATGATTTTTAAATAAGTTAATCTATTGATTTAAACATGTTCGGGAGAATTGCCGCGCTTATTGAGCTGATGCGCCCTGTTGAGTGGAGCAAAACATTCGGCAATATGGTGCTGGGCTCGGTTCTTGCGCTCTATCTCACAAACCAGCCTATTTTTACGCTAAATAATTTCTATCTTTTCCTTATAGGCTTTATTGCTGCAGGGCCTCTTCTCTGGGGCGGCCTTTACACACTGAATGATTACTATGACTGGAAAAAGGACCTATTGCACAAGGTGAAAAAAACAAGGGCAATCCCCTCAGGAAGGATAAGCGCAAATGCAGCGCTATTGTTTTCCCTGCTGCTGATATTCCTTGCGATTTTTATCGGCGGCATGTCAGGCGCATTGTTCTTTGTGTGCATTGCAGTAATGTTCTTCAACCAGATATTATATACCTCAAAGCCCTTCAGGCTGAAGGAGCGCGCTGTTTTTGACCTCATTTCGGGCTCGCTCATAAACCCGATTTTCAGGTTCTATGCGGGCTGGGTTTTGTTTGCTTCTGCCTTCAATGCGCCTATTGAGGTTCTGCTGTTTGTTGTGGGCTTCCAGTTTGCCGGCTTCACCCTTTACAGATTAAGCAATAAAAAGCTGGAAACAAAACTGACCTTCAGGAGCAGCAATGTTGTTTTCGGCGAGAAAAAAATCCGATACCTTGCATATGCCGCGGGCGCAATTGCAGGGCTTTCATATCTCATAATGTGCTTCACAATCCTCCCGCCAAGGTTCCTGATTCTTGCAGTATTGAGCGTTCTTGCATTCCCACTCTACGCAAAGGCGCTGTCAAAGCCGCAGGAAATGGACATGAGGCGGATGTACAAACTGATTTACGCGCACTACACGCTTTTCATAATAGGATTCATCCTGCTGTTTTATGTGCAGTTCTAGAACATGCTGCCAAATTTATTAATGCAAAGCGCGTTAGTTCTAGCCTTAAATGCCGCCGGCAAAATCAGTTATATTTACGTGCTCAGCCTGTTCTTAAGGTAGCGCTTCTTTCTTTTCTTCTTGCGCATCTTCTTCTTGTGCCATTTCCAGCGCTGCCTGCTCTTGGTTTTCTTGAATCTGCTTGAATCCCTGCTGCGCGTGCTCATATTTACCACAAATCAGTTCTAATTAAAATAAAAAGAAGTAGAAAAGGATTATAAATCCGATTCATCAAGTTCAGCAGCCGGTTGTGTATGCGCAGACCCTGCTTGAGTATGTGGCGTATGCGGGATATCTTGCTGTGGGAGGGCTTGAATAGCTTGAGTATGCGCTGCCGCTGTTATAGCTTGTGAATGTGCCTGTAACGCTCGGGTATGTGGGATCATAAATTGCCCTTGCTATATTCCCGTAGCTTGGCCCCGCAGGAAGGCTGCGCCAGTTGGGATAGTAGTAGGAATAGCCGTATGGGAAATAGCTGTATGCCGCAGGGTAGGGGTAGTACTCATAATAATAGTTGTATCCGGGCGCATAGACTGATGTTGCTGAAGGATAATAAACTGCTGTTGGATATGCATAATCGCTTGTGCTGTAGCCTGCGCTCACATACCAGCCAGATGCCATTGCGCCTGCAATAAAAGCCACTGCAAAAACCGCAATTGCCATTGCCAAAATTGCCCTCTTCGCCATAATATAATATGCTGCTTAAGTGGTATTTAAACCTATCCATTAACTGAAATGAGTGAATAATTAGGAAGTGCCCCGGACGGGACTCGAACCCGTGTTACAGCCTTTCTTCATTTTTCGCCAGCCTTTTTCTAAAAGGCTGTTGAAAGGGCAGTGTGCTTAACCGCTACACTACCGGGGCGTCTTAGGATGTGTTTTTTCTTTTGGGGTAAAACCTAGACCTTTTCTTTTTTTGCAAAAAGAAAAGGGATTGGTATTTATAATGATTTAGTTTCAATTATATTTTAAACTGATTGCTGTTTTTGGGTTCCGGGAAATGATAAAATGGCCAAATTTGAGGTTGCAGAGAAAAGGCTCTTCGCAAACATATGGATATGCATGCGCTGCAATGCGAAGAACAAGTGCGGCACAGGAAAAAGGCCAGATTGCTGCAGGAAATGCGGCAGCAAGCGCCTCCGCCTGAAGAGCAAGCAGAAAAAGGTAAAGTAACCATGGCTCTTTCCGCCTATTTTAAAATCCTGCGCCCATTGAACTGCATTATTTCCGCAGTTGCTGTTTTCATAGGCTTTGCGGTTGCTAATTCCGCAGTCCAATTCACAGTTCCCCTGCTCATGGCAATGATTGCTGCATTCCTGATATGCGGCGCAGGGCAGGCAGTAAATGACTATTACGATGCCAAAATTGACAGGAAAATCAGGCCTGAAAAGCCGATTCCCTTGGGAAAAATAAGCGCAAAAGGAGCATTTGCATTTTCAATAATTTTATTCGCTGTTGGGATTGCGCTTTCCTATTTCATAAATATCTATGCGTTTGCAATTGCGCTTGCGATTTCGCTTCTGCTGTTCTGCTATTCCGCATTCCTTGCGAAATACAAATACATTGGGAATTGGATTGTGGCAAGCGGAACCGCGCTAACTCTTGTGTTCGGCGCGAGCGTTGCGCTGAATTTCAGGATTGCCTCAATTCTTGCGCTTTCCGCGCTTTTCGCAAATGTTGCAAGGGAGCTAACAAAGGATTTTGAGGACCTGGACGCGGATTTGGGATTCAAAACAAGCCTGCCGCAATTGCTGCAGGGGAGGAAAGTGAAGTTGCTCATCCTTGCAATGTATCTTGCGGCAATAATTGTTGCTTTTGCGCCCTTTGCGCTTGGCCTGTTCAAAAATTTATTCTACCCCGCGCTGGTTGCAATTTCAGGGATTATATTTATTTACGCAGCGCTGCTCGCCTTTAAAAACAAATTCCACAGGGCGCAAAACCTCTCCAAGCTGGGCATGATAATAGCATTAGTTGCGTTTTTTATTGGAATATTCTGATCATATATCCGGGAAATATGGCCAAGGATGATTTTTTCAGGCTGCGCAGGGAGCAATTAGTGCAGTACATGCTCGCAAGCGGCGCAATTAAGTCTGATTCTGTGAAAAACGCTTTTTTGAATGTGAAAAGGGAAAATTTCATGCCTGCGCATTTGCAGAGCGCGGCATATTCCGATGAGGCGCTTCCGATTGGCTCGGGGCAGACAATTTCCCAGCCGAGCACGATTGCAACAATGCTTGAATTGCTGCAAATTCAGGAAGGCAATAAGGTTCTTGAGATTGGCGCAGGCTCCGCATATGTGCTTGCACTGCTTTCAGAGCTCGCGGGAAAAAAGGGGAAAATTTACGGGATTGAAATCCTGCCTGAACTGAAGCGGCGTGCGGAAAAAGTCCTTGAGAAGTGCAATTATAAGAACGTAAAACTGAAAGTCGGCGATGGCACGCTCGGATGGAAGGAAAAGGCGCAATTTGAGCGCATACTTCTGAGCGCAGCCTGCCCCTATGTGCCAAAAAAGGGGCAGGTTATAAAAGAGGAATTCCTCGAGAATTATTTCGCATTTGTCCCGTTGCGCGGGAAATACGGATGGGGATAAATATGGTAAAAAGGGCATTTCTCATACACGGCTTTAGAGGCCGGCCTAATAGGGGCTGGCGCCCCTGGCTGAAGAAGGAATTGGGGAAATTAGGGTTTAGTGTGAGCGTTCCTGCAATGCCTGATGCAAACAATCCGAAAATGAATGCATGGGTAAAGCACCTTGCGGATGTTGTCGGAACCCCCGATAAGGACTGCTATTTTATCGGCCACAGCCTGGGCTGCATAACAATTCTCAGATACTTGGAAAGCCTGGGAAAAAATAAAAAAGTCGGGGGCGCAGTGCTTGTTGCAGGCTTTTCCGATGATTTGGGCATAAAAGAGCTGCATGATTTTTTCACAAGGCCTGTTGATTGGAAAAAAATAAAATCAAACTGCAGGAAATTTGTTGCAATCCATTCAGACAACGATCCCTATGTTGCG
>JACPJC010000006.1 GCA_016187745.1 Candidatus Iainarchaeum sp.
CCCCACACGCAGTTGGTATTATTATACTGAGAAGTATTTAAGTGAGAAAATGAAGCAGAAGTCCCTTACAAGGAAAATAAAGGAAAGCGTTGCGGGCCTTATAGATTCCGGCGCGCATGTGAATGCCGCGGAGAGCACTAAATTCCTCGCGAAAAAGCTCGGCCTTCCGGAAAGGCTTGTGAATTACACCCACACGGAGATAAGGAACAAGCTCAATGAATCAAGGTATATTTCTGTTCCCTTCAGTGAAAGGGTCCTTTTTGTGCCGCAGTGCCTGCGCAATTCACAGAAATGCAAGGCAGTTCTGGGTGAGGAAGGCTGGATATGCAAGGAATGCGGCTCATGCAAAATTTATGCGCTTGCAAAAATTGCGGAAAAATATGGTTATTCACGGCATTTCATTGTTCCGGGTGGCAGCATGGTCAAGAAGATCATTGAAAAATACAGGCCTTCTGCGGTATTGGGGGTTGCGTGCTTCAATGAGGTGAATATGGCGATGGACAATCTGCAGGGGAGCTCTGTTGCGCACCAGGCGGTTCTGCTGCTCAGGGACGGCTGCAGGGACACTGATGTAAATGTTGATGAGGTTGAGGAAAAGCTCAAATTAATTGAGAGGAACAACAATGGAAATAATCAAAAGAATGGCAAGGCTGTGCAGAAATAATCCTGTTCCAATAATCCTGGTTTCTGCAATAATTGTACTGCTGGCGCTGAATTTCATCTTCATTGGGGGAAAAGGCAGCGGGGCCGGGGACAGGAACATTTCATATTTCAGGGAGATGATTGAGGGAACTCATTCACAGATTGGGGAAATCCTTTCTGACGCTTCGGCAATGAAGCCAAAGGAACTCAGCGCTGACATGAATGCCGAGGAGCAGAGCAGAATTATTTTATTGAATGAGCTGCAGGAATCATTGAAGAACGATGTCAGCTGGCTTTCAGAGAAGGAAAATTCCATCTATCTGCAATCGCAAGGAGTAAAGGAGAAGGGCGAAATGATTGCGCTTGCGAATTCCGAAACTGCGCTTCTCATAGCTGCGATGCAGGTAATAATGCTGAACAGCGGGGCGATAAAAACTGCTGTGGAATTTTATGGCGATTCGGAATCCGTAATTGAGGAGGCGCATGCCGCGAGCGATGAAATAGAAGTCGGAAATTTCTCCGTGGGGGAGGAATTTGCCGCATTGCTTCAGGACACTGCGCTTGACCGCGCGGAAATAGAAGCAGGCGTTGCAGAACTGATGGGAGAATACCTCGGGCTTAGAAAGGCGATGCTTGAAAATCCGGGGGAAACCGGCGGCGCTGATGCCGGGGAAATTGAGTTTGTTGAGGCGCTGAAGCTGCTCAGCTTGCAGTATTTCATGGAAGCGGGCCCGGGGGAATAATTTTAAAACTCTTTCAAGTTCAAATTAATCTGGCGCCTCGGTAGCTCAGTGGTAGAGCAACTGCCTTGTAAGCAGTAGGCCGGGAGTTCAAGTCTCCCCCGGGGCTTTATTGTAGAATGCGGAGAAAGCACAGATGGCTGCAAACAAGAGCAGGATTGTTTTAGGCGGAAAAGTATTTGGCCTCCTCAGAGTGAGGGGCGATAGCCACGAAGTTTATCCGTTGCTTCATACTAAAGACGAAAGATGGGCAAGGCCAAGCGCTGAAGAACCGCAAACAATGCTAGAGTGGTTCAGGTTTGAAAGTGGTGCTAGTGACAGGTATGTCAAGGCCTATATCGCGAACAAAGAAACAGATGTTTTCTTCCTGATTGACAAGAAAACCCCAATTGGCTTTTTTTCTATTGCAAAACGGCAGGGTGAGGCGTCTTTAGGGTCAATGTATATTAAGAGGGAATTTCGCAGAGGCTATGGTAATTTGTTGGTTGCAAGAGCACTCAGAATCGTGAGAAATTCAGGTTTCAAAGGACTTATAATTCCTCAGATGACTGACAAAATGGGGATTGCTGCAACGAAGGCTGTCGAAGATGCAAAAACAGTAAAAACTCACGAACTCCAGTATGAGGAAGCCTATGCCGGGCCAGACATGCTAATTAAACTCCACGAGCGACCAAACAGGCGCGAGCGTCGCAGAATACAACTGAAAATCCACCTATAATGCATTCACGCATTCAATTCAGTGCAAATTGTTTTTTGAAGGCAGGTCTATTTTTGAGACGCTGTCCATAAATGTGTGGAGGCGCCTTATTTCCCTTTCAAGAATGCCGATAGTGCGCAGGAGCTTTTTGTTCTTGGTTTTCTGCTTTTCCTGCTGCAGGTCTGAAAGGCTTGTGTTGATGCTCGTATCGAGCTTTGCAATTACCGCCTTCTTCAGGCAGTCAAGGAGGTCAGCATTCAGGAGCACATAAACTTTCCTGTCGGAGCCCTTCTTTAATTTTTTTATCACTCCCAGGACTTCAAGCAGATCAATGCTCAGGGAAATTGTAGAAAGGGAATAATTTGTCTTGTGCGCTAATTCCTGCAAAGAAATCGGCTCCTGCGCAATGAGAAGCGCTGCAAGGATTTTTCCGTGCAGGTCGCTGTATCCCAGAGAGCCTGCAACGCCCGCAAAGGTATCTATGACCTTCTTTTCAATCGCTTCCTCTTCCTTTCCCATGTTTTCAATATGTTTATATAAGTGAATGTTAATATATATATGTTTCGGAACTTTCGGAAAGTACTAAAAGTTGTTATTCGGGGGAATGGGTTTGGCGGAAAAAATAAGCAGGGTGGGCAGGGGCTATGCGTCAGCTTTGCCTGTGAAGACGCGCTCACTGTGCCCTGAATGCAAGGCGCCGCTGCCCGCGGAAATATATGAAAAATCAGGCAGGGTGCGCATCAGGAAAACCTGCGGAATCCACGGGAAATTTGACGAGATGTACTGGGAAAGCGCGAAGTTCTATGATTTTGCAAGGAAGTTCTCCGCAAGAAGCAGGGGGATTGAAAATCCGAATGTGGGAGAAATCATAAATAATGACGGAACCAACTGCCCCTTTGACTGCGGGATTTGCTCAAACCACCACACGCACACAGGGCTTTCAAACATTGTTGTTACGAACCGCTGCGACATGAGCTGCTGGTACTGCTTCTTTTATGCGAAGGAAGGCTCTCCAATTTATGAGCCGTCGCTTGGGCAGATAAGGATGATGCTCCGCAACCTGAAAAATGAAAAGCCCGTTTCAACAAATGCTGTCCAAATTACAGGGGGAGAGCCATGCGTGAGGGATGACATTGTTGATATTGTGAAGATAGCGAAAGAGGAGGGCTATGCGCACGTGCAGTTCAACACGACAGGGATTGCATTCGCAAATGACGCGGAGCTTGCAAAAAAAGTTAAGGATGCAGGCGCAACAACGGTTTACATGAGCTTTGACGGAACTTCCAAAAAAACAAACCCGAAAAACCACTGGGAGGCGCCGTTTGCAATAGAGAACTGCAGGAAGGCAAAGCTTGGGATTGTGCTGGTTCCTACGCTTATTAATTCGGTAAATGATAATGACGCCGGAAACATAATAAATTTCGCCCTTAACAACCTTGATGTGATACGCGCCGTAAACTTCCAGCCTGTTTCATTCGTGGGAAGGATGCCAAAGGCATTGAGGGAAAAACAGCGCATAACAATTCCCGGGGCAATAAAAAAAATAGAGGAGCAGACCAGGGGCGTGATTGCCGAGAGCGACTGGTATCCTGTTCCCTGCGTTGCCCCTTTTTCGCAGTTTGTTGAAGCCCTTACCGGGAGGCGCCAATATGAGCTGAGCATACACTTCGCATGCGGCGCAGCCACTTACCTGTTCATGGACGGGAACAGGCCGGTTCCCATTACGCGCTTCATTGATGTTGAGGGCTTCACTGAATTCCTTTCAGAAAAGGCGCAGGAGCTTGAAAAGGGAAAGAGCAGGATAGCAACCGGCGCAGAAATGCTCCTTAAGCTCGGGAAATTCATAGACAGGAAAAAGCAGCCCAAAAGACTCAACATAGGGAAGCTGCTTTTCAATGCGCTTGTGAGGCACGATTACAAGGCGCTGGGGGAAATACACCACAAAACCCTTTTCCTCGGGATGATGCATTTTATGGACCCCTACAATTATGACCAGGCAAGGGTTGAGCGCTGCGATGTCCATTATGCAATGCCTGATGGGAGAATAATTCCCTTCTGCGCATTCAATGTCCTGCCGGAAATTTACAGGGACAAGGTTCAGAGGCAGTACT
Source organism: Candidatus Iainarchaeum sp. (assembly GCA_016187745.1). GTDB lineage: Archaea > Iainarchaeota > Iainarchaeia > Iainarchaeales > JAXPJC01 > JACPJC01. The sequence goes on from JACPJC010000006.1 coordinate 4,191, forward strand.
CAGTTTCATGGAAGGAATGGCAGAGACTGCATCCGGATGAAAATATAAATTATAAGTACAGGCGCGATGTGAAAAGGCTTGAGGCAAGCGAAATTTACAGAAACGCCTACTTCGGCCAGCAGAACTTTTTCCCGGAGGGGAAAAAATGAAAAGCGCGCTTCCCTTCAGAAAGCTCATCAGGCTTGAATTTTCAGTAAGCGGGCTGAAAAGCAGTGAGGATGCCGCGGCGCTGCAGTACGGGCTGCTGCTCAATGATGCAATAATAAGGTGCCATGTTGATTTCAGCGGGGGAAAATGCGAACTATTATATAACCCATCAGACACAAATTCTAGGAAGATAATCGCTTCGGTAAAAAGGCCCCTTAGGGCAAAGGCGCCTGATGAGGCCGAAATCAACTATGCTGAAATTGTGAAATCCGGCTTTCACAGCCAGGGGGCAAAAAATGGGTGAAGATGAAAAATACATCCAGTTCATTGCAAATTACGATGACTGGGTAGCGATAAGGAAAATGAAAATCACAGAAACTACCGACTCAAAAACAGTCCTTGAGTTTCTCGCATCGCTCGGAAGCGGCTTTGATAGGAAGATTGCGCAGAACCTTGGGAAGATAATTGACATCGTGCAGCTGGACAATGCGCTAAATGAGGTTCTTGTTGATTCCGCGGGAAAATCCGCTGAAGAGCTTGGAAAAATAATCGCGCTTGTAAAGGGCCCCAAGATAAACAAGGTCATTTCTGAACTTGTCGGGAAGGTTCCAAACCTTGAGAGCGCGGTGCAGAAGGAGATTGAGCAGTTCGCAAAGGCATATGCGGTGAGGAAGGCGCTGAAGGAATGCGGCCTGCAGGTTGATTACTCCGAGATTGACATTCCCGGAATGAAAAAAATAAAGAGGGCAAAGGCTTAATCTGAATCCATATGGCGCTTATTGAATTCAATTACGGGGTTTTGAAGCTTGCGCAGTCATTCAGCTCCGCCCCGCTTGATGCCCTGATGCACATAATAACCTTTTTTGGCAATCCGATTTTCTGGGTTTTGGTTGCAGCATTTTTGTACTGGCGCGGAAGGGAGAACGAGTCCTTTTATTTCATGAACCTTCTTGCATTTTCCGCTGCTGTTGTGGGAATTTTGAAGCCGCTGTTCGGGATTCCAAGGCCGGATAATCACATTTTCAGGGTCATTTCAAGCGACTGGGGTTTTTCATTTCCCTCAGGGCACGCAACTTTGATTGCAGGCGTTTGCACATATGCCGCAAGGTTCGCAAGAAGCAGAATAACAATCGCGCTGCTTGCAATTCTCGCTCTGCTGGTTGCATATTCGCGCCTTTATCTGGGGGTGCATTTCCTGACTGATGTTATTGCAGGCCTGATAATTGGTGTTGTAATTGGGGAGTCAAACTTCTTCATGCGCAGGAAGCTTGAGCATTCCTCTTACCGGCTTACAAAGCTCGGGGATGAGCTTGCATTTGTTGCAGTTCTTTTCCTCGGCCTGATTATTGCATTGCTCTTTGCAGTTCCCGCGCTGAGCGGCGCTCTCATAGGATTTTACGCAGGGTTTTTCCTTCTAAAGGAGAAGCAATTTGGGGGGCAGCTGCGCAGAACGAACAACTCCGCGCTCAAGTTCGTTGTGGGGTATGCGGTTGTTGCGCTTCTTTCCCTTCCATATTTCATGAATTTTGAGCTTTTCTGGGCCGCGGAATTCGCACTCTTCTTTGTTGCGGGCTTCTGGGTGAGCTTTTTGCTCCCCTATCTCTGGGACAGAATTTACTGATGGGGTAATGTTTTATAATAAAAATCCCACATTAATATTACTACCTGCCTTAGCGTAGTAGTTAACGCGTCTGGCTGTAGATGTTTTTGTTCTGCGCACAGCAGAAGAAAACCCGCCCTTTGGGCGCGGTAACCAGAAGATCCCCGGTGCAAATCCGGGAGGCGGGATTAATTTAAATAATCAAATTAGTAAGCATATATTATGCTTAAGGTTAAACACAGCAAGGGCCCATTTAGAGGACCAGCACCGAAGGGGCTCTACCAAACAATTGATTTGGCTGCAGGGCCGGAAGCTTGGCATGCCAAGATGCAGGCCAAAAAGCTTCCTTCAAGAGAATATTTGGCTGTTGATTTCAAATTTGACTTCCGCAAAAAACCAAAAAATTTACATTTAATGCGGAAAGATGCATTGACTGCACTTAAAATATTAGTTGCAAAAAAGAAAAAAACCAGGCACATCCAGATTTCAATGCCTGTTGGCCGTCTTCTCAACACGAAATATCTTGAAGCTGTTGCGAAGATAGCCAAAAAAGTCTTAATTCCGAATGGAAAAATACATATTATAACTCCAGTAAGCCCGAAAGATTTTGAGGATGTGATTGAACGATTCAAAAAAGAAGGTTTTAGTTACAGACTGGTTGAAAGATATAAGAAATTCCCCTTGCCTTTACAATATGAATTAATAACTGATGAAGACTATCGCAGACATATAGAAAGAATTGATTCTTTTTATAAGCAAAGCCCTAAAGCCGCCGCATATTTGGAAAATTACAATGCTTTCTCACGGGAATATGAATTTACTTATAGGTTAAAAACTGCAATTCCAAGAAAAAGAGAGAGGCGTAAATGGCCATAGGCCTTTTGGTGTGATTCGACCATTACCGCTATCTTATGTTTCTATACAGTTCAACAAAATACTTTTTAGTTCCTTCCTCAACTGCCGTTGAAATGCTCTTTATATAGAAAGTGGTTTTCAGGATGCTTTTTCCCTGCGCATCATAAAAGATTATATCCTCCCTTTCCCCGAATAAATTTGACGCAATTTTGCCGCTGTTGGAATCATACAATTCAAAGAGGGCCTTTTCAATTCCTTCGGACAATGCGCCGCCCGCAAGGACCAATGTGTAGGAATTCCCGTTCCAATCCTGCAGCCCGGAAGAGACTGTGGTTTGCTCTGCTTCTTGTTCTGCATTTAAGTCGTCAGCCTTGAAGGTGTTTGTATCCTGTGATCCAACTGCCGCATTGTTCCCGTCAACTTGTTTGTTCTCATCGATTATATTGTTGTTTGAATCCGCAGGTGGCGAACCGCCATTTTCCAGGCCATCCGTTCCTAAATTCCGGTCTGCGCCAATTTTAACGCAGCCCGCAAGAAGCGCAAGCAGAACAATTGCAATAAATAAAATTCTTTTCATAGGCCGGCACCTGCAATACATTGGTGCATAATAATTAAACAACTTTCTAATGCAGTTATTTCATGTGCGGCATAACCGGCTTTTTCAATTATGGGGGCGCGGAAAAACTTGCGGAGCGCGCGCTTGAGCTGATGCATAATCGCGGAATAGACGCAAAAGGCATTTATGCCCCTGATTCCGAGAATGCGCTCGGGCACTGCCTGCATGCGGTTGTGGGATTTGTGAAGCAGCCGCTTGTTGGAAAGGGCGCGCTTGCTGCGAACTGCGAAATTTACAACTGGAAGGAATTGAATGTAAAATATAAATTTGGCGCGAAGAATGATGCGGAGCTTCTCCTTAAGCTGCTTGACAAAAAAGGCGCAAATGAAATAAAGCAGGTTCTTTCCGAACTGCACGGGACTTATGCCTTTGCCTATCTGCGCGATGGGAAAATTGCGATTGCGCGGGATTTGATCGGGGTTAAGCCCCTGTGGTATGCGCTTGACGCTGATGGAAAATTCTGCTTTGCTTCGGAGAAGAAAGTCATTGAGGCGCTTGCAGGGCAGAATGCGCTTGAACTTAACCCGAGGGAAGCGCTCGTTTATGACATTAAAAGGCGCAAACTGGATTCTTTGAAAAGGGAATTTTTCAGACTGGGAAAGGAAAATAAATTTAATCTGCAGCAGAATGCGGAAAAAATCAGGGAATTGCTCTCCAATGCTATGAAAATGCGCATCCCGGAGCGGAAATTCGGGCTGCTTTTTTCCGGGGGAATAGATTCCGCGCTGATTGCAGGGGCGCTCAAGGAAGGCAGGCAGAAATTCAGGTGCTATTTCGCATTTATTGGTGGGGATTCAAGGCCGAAGGATCTGGAATATGCGCAAGGCGCCGCGAAGGCGCTTGGGATTGAATTGGAGCTCGTCAGGGTTGAAATGGATGAGTTTGAGAAGGAGCTTCCAAAAATAGTGAATCTCATTGAATCCGCAAACCCCACAAGGGTTGGCGTCGCTTCGGTGAATTACTTCGCGTGCAGGAAGGCGCATGCGGACGGCTGCAAGGTAATTTTTTCAGGATTGGGCGCTGATGAATTGTTTGCGGGATATGCGCGCTTCAAAGAGTCAAAAAACATAAATGCCGACTGCCTGAGCGCATTGATGCAGATGCATGAGAACGACCTTTACAGGGATGATGTTGCCTCAATGGAGAATTCTGTTGAATTGAGACTGCCTTTCTTGGATTCTGAGCTGGCGGGGTTCGCGCTTAATGTGCCTGAGAAATTCAAAATAAATAAAAGCGGGAACAAGGCTGTGCTGCGCGAAATCGGGAAAGGAATTGGTTTGCCGAAGGAAATATATGAGAGGAAAAAGCTTGCTGCGCAGTACGGGAGCAATTTTGACAGGGCAATAGAAAAGCTTGCAAGGAAGCACGGGCACAAAAGAAAATCGGAATTCCTTGCTAGTATGCTACATAATAAAAACCTGCGCCTGGGCGCGCTGTTCAGCTCCGGGAAAGACAGCAATTATGCGCTCTACGAGATGCAGAGGCAGAATTACGGGATTGCCTGCCTGATTACAATAAAATCAAAGAACCCGGATTCTTACATGTTCCACAGCGCAAATATTGGAATTGCAAAACTGCAGGCGCAGGCGCTTGGAATTCCGATAATTGAAGTTGAAAGTGCGGGGGAGAAGGAAAATGAACTGGGGGATTTGGAAAGGGCGCTGAAAATTGCAAGGGATAAATTCAGAATAAACGGGATTGTAACGGGAGCGATTGTGAGCAATTACCAGCGCAAAAGGATTGAGAATGCCGCGGATGAAAACGGATTGAGGGTGTTTTCCCCGCTGTGGCAAAAAAACCAGGAGCTTGAGCTGAAGGAAATTGTGGATTCAGGATTTCATTTTATCATAACAAAAATCGCGTGCGCAGGAATTGGAAAGGAGTGGCTGGGGAAGGAAATCGGAATTAAGGAAGCTGAGCAGCTGATTGCGCTGGGCAGGAAATCCGGATTCAATGCTGCTGGGGAAGGCGGGGAATATGAAACGCTTGTGCTGGACGCGCCGAATTTCAGGAAAAAAATTGTTATTGGGAAATATGAGATAAAAAGCACGGGCGAATTCTCGCACGAGCTGGTTATAAATTTCTCTTCTGCCACTCTTGCAAAAAAGTAAGCGCCTCTCTATCACTTACTTTTCCCCATTTACCCAATATTTCAGGCACATAATTGCCATTAACAATCAGGGGCCTGTTATCCGCATAAACATTTGCATTTGGGATTGTCATGTCTATGTGCGTTTTGCTTGAATAGTTTGCGTGCGTATCGTGCTGCAGCGGATCGCCAAATGCAATGGCAATAATCCTTTTTTCATCAACCAGCGTTGAAGGGATTTTAAGCTCCGGCAGGAAGACATTTGTGGGAAGTGAAAATTCCCCGATTCTTGTTGCGTTTTTCTCATGCATTTTCTTCATGAATTCTGCATAAATCCGCCTGTCCGCGCACTTTACGCTCTCAAGAACTGCGTGCCCATTCCTTATTTCAATGCTCATTGGCGACTTTCCTGCATTTACCGAATTGAACAGGTCAATTACTCCGTTGAAGACAACCCTGCCGTTTGCATTGAATGGCGCAGTGAAGACTTCACCTGCGGGGTTGTTTGTATAGGAACCTTCTTTCACTACATCCGCATCAGGAAACCAGCGCGCATATTGGGGATTGAATTCAATCGTGAGATTTGTGCCTGCTGCGGAGGCTATTTTCATTGTGCGGCAATTTTTGACAGATTCGTAAACAACTTGTGTAAGGCGCCTCATGCGCTCCGGCCTCACTGCAAGCACACGCTTTATGAGTTCGGGGCTTAATTCGCCTAAACTTATGTGCCTTGTGAGTTTTTCCTCCTGTATTTTCTTTACAAGGTAATCCCCCACTCTTTCTGTTTCCAGCGTGCCTGCCGACCCAAGATATACGCTTGCTTCAGAGGACCTGAGCGCATTTGTTATTGTTGACAAATACTCCCCCCTTAGCCAGTCATGCTGCGGGGTCAGTTCAATTATCTGCGCCTTGCAGCCAATGCTTCTTATTTTCTCTGAAAGCGCCTCTGCAAATGCCCTTGCCCCCCTGTCTGGAAATATCGCAACCCTTTCATCCGGCTTCAGCAGCATTGAATTTGTGAAGTTTCTTGCCGCAGGCCTCATGTAGGGCTGAACAATTATGCGGGGCTTCTTGTAGGGGATTCTTGAAACTTTAGCTACCCTCTTCCTTGCCTTTACCGAGAATCTGCGCCCTGCGCGCCCTGAGAAATTAGGATTGCCGAAAGAAGCCACAGGTAATATTTGTTGCGCGCTATATAAATTGCTTTTGTTTTTCGGATATCAACTAATAGCGAATAAATAAAACCCTTTCTTTTGTAGATTATTAAAGAGGCCCTGGTAGTCTATCGGCTAGGATGCGGCCCTGTCGAGGCTGCGAGGCGGGTCCGACTCCCGCCCAGGGCGCTTTTCTTTTTTTTGCTGACCCATAAACATTAATCTTTTAATACTATAGCTACTTATATAGTTGTTATGGAAACAACTATCCAGGTAAGCAAGGATCTGCGCGAGACCCTGCAGAAAAGGAAGCTGGCGGAAAAGGAAAGTTATGAGGAAGTCATATGGGACCTGATAGAGGACGCTATGGAAATTTCAGAAGAAACAAAGAAGGAAATTGAAGAGGCAAGGGAAGAGTTCAGAAAAGGGAAAGTAAAGCCCCTTTCACAGGTAAAAAGGGATTTGGGGCTCTGAATGTACGATGTCCTATTTACAGAAAAGGCCGAAAGGCAATTGAGAAAATTGGAGAAGCATGTCCGGGAAAGGATTATTTCTGCATTGGAAAGGGCAAGGATAAGGCCTGAGGCGCATTTTCAGAAACTTGTCGGAGACAAGGCATACAAGCTAAGGGCAGGCGATTACAGGATAATAGCTGACATACTGAGAGACAAACTTGTAATTCTGGTCCTTAAAGCCGGGCACAGAAGGAATATTTACAAATGAATTTTCTAATCAGGGATTCAGCACCACTATGCTGAAATTGAGGACTGCCGCAAGGCTTACCCAGAGGAGATATGGAACAAGAATTAGCGCGGCGCGCTTTGAGATTTTTGAGAATGTGATTATTGTTGCTGCAATTGCAAGCCAGAGGGCAATTATTTCCACGAACGCGTAAAGCGGGGATTTAAGCCCGAAGAACAAAAATGACCAAAACGCATTCAGGACTAATTGCGCCGCAAACGCTGAAACCGCAATTTTTGCATTTCTGCCTTTGATTCCGTTTTTTATTACAAAATAAAGCGCAATCCCCATCAGGAAATAAAGTGCAGTCCACGCGGGAGCGAAGACCCAGTTCGGTGGGCTGAAAAACGGCTTCTGCAATGAGGCATACCATGTTGCAATCGCAGGGAACGTAAAAATGCCCCCAATTGCTCCCGCAAACCCGCAGAGCGCAATGCAGGCTATCAGCTTTGCAATATTGCCGGGTTTCATTAAGGTATATTAAAACGTGCAAATATTTAATTATTGGGCTTTGCCCCGGTAGTGTAATGGACAGCATAAGGGCCTCCGGAGCCTTTAGTCAGGGTTCGATTCCCTGCCGGGGCGTTGGGAAGGTTTCCCTGCAATTGTATCTTTGCGGCGCATATTGGCAGTGCCTCGCAAGCACAATCCTTTTATTTATTTAGTATCATAATCAAATTAATGCTAGAAAAAATATCGCCCTGGTGGAAAAAGGCATATGGGGAATACAGGAAAAATAACCCTTTTCGATCATCGCCTGAAGAAATTGCAATGCGGAAGAGGGCGCTGCATTTTTTCAGTGTAAGGAAGGCGGCTGAAAAGCGGCCAAGCCAGCTGAGGCAAATTAAAGAAATTCCGATTATGTGGAGCAAGAGGGGAAATGGCTATTCTGTCGGGCTTAAACAAGAAGGTTATTCTACGGAGTATGAAGTTAGATTTAAACTTACTCCTGATAAAACAATTGATTTAAACTCCATTGAAATGGAAAAACACCTGATGCCTTGGGAGGCAGTACTGGAAAAGGATCCTAAAGTTCCACTTAATGAAAACAAAAGAACTTTGATTGCGAAGATTTTAGGAGAAGACAGATATGTCCTTCCAAGGGGATTTTAGCTGTTAAGGCAAATAATTTATACTACCTGAATCTATTAAATAAAGGGGAATGTCATGGGATTGTTCAATTTTGGAATTGGCGGGATAGAACTTAGGCTTGAGAAATACGAATTTGCGCCCGGAGAGGCGATTAAAGGGCATGTTTCGCTGAAACTGAAAAAGCCGATAAAGGCGCGCAAACTGGGAATTGCGCTTCTTGGCTTGCAGGAAACCCATCAGCTGCGCTCTGGCCCGAGTCCAAGGCGGGAAAGCAATTATATTTTTAATTTTGAGAAGCCTTTGGATGGGGAAAAGGAATATCTGCAGGGGGAATATGATTTTGAGCTGAAGATTCCCGCAAATGTGCTTGAGGGATCTTATGGTTCAGGTGCGCTTGCTGCGGTTGCAAAAACTGCGCAGTTTCTTGGCGGGGCGCTTACAAACATTAAATGGTTTGTTGAGGCTTCTTTGGATATTCCAATGGGGCTTGATGTCAGAAAAAAAATTCAAATAAATATTGGATAAGGAGGCAGAAAATGGTTAAATGCGCAAAATGCGGAACTGAAATGGGTTCTTTGCTGAGCAAGCTGCGAGGAATTGGGCCGAGCGCTAAAAATCCGAAAATATGCAACAGGTGCGAATCCGATGCTGCGAAGCAGAAATGGCCGAGAAAAAGGGCAAAATAAAAATTTATTAAGCAGTTCTTCCTATTTAGCAGCATGAAGCACGCCTTCCGCGCTTTCAGGAGCGAGCCGCACAGCAGGGCCGGGGGCAAGTTATATGAGGTAATCCTCGGCGGGCAGGACGGGATGGTCAATGTCCTGGGGCTTATTCTGGGCGTGGCAAGCGCGACTGCGGATTTGAGGCTGATTCTAATTTCTGGGCTTGCTGCAACATTTGCGGAGAGCGTTTCAATGGCAGCTGTCGCATATACTTCAACGAAAGCAGAGGTTGATTACTATAAAAAAATTGAGGCGCAGGAAAAATGGGAAATGAAAAACAAAACAGAGGCTGAGAAAGAGGAGATAAGGGATATTTACAGAAAAAAGGGCTTCAGCGGGAAATTGCTGAATGCTGTTGCAAATAAAATCTTCTCAAATAAAAAAATATGGCTGCAGGACATGATGGTGCAGGAGCTGAATCTTCCGCCATTGCAGAAGAAGAATCCGCTGAGCTCTGCACTGATTGTCGGGGTTTCTGCAATAATTGGGAGTGTAATTCCGCTGATTCCATTTGTTCTTGGAATTCCGATTGCAGGCGCAATGGTTTCCGCAGTCATAATTTCCGCAATCGCGCTTTTTATCGCGGGCGCAATAGAATCGCGCTATACAATTGGAAATTGGAAGAAGAAGGGGGCTGAGCTCGCGCTTATCGGGATGGGCGCTGCCGTTGTGGGCTTCCTGATTGGAAAACTTCTTGGGAGCGCGGCTATTTAACGTATTGCGGCGGGTGCATAATGCCAAAGAAAGCCTTGATTGTTGATGATAACAAGGAACGCCTGAGCCAGCTAAAAAAAGTGCTCGGCTCCAGAGGTCAGCTCTGAAAAGAGGGGCGAAAAAGTAGGGCTGATAATCACTGACCTTGATTTTGGGCGAAAAATATGGAATAAGCGCCATTTTCTTGATGGGTTCAGGTTTGCGATGTGGTGCAGAAAAAAAGGGATAAACTCTAAAATTATCCTGCACTCAACCGCATTTGAAAGCCGTTTGTTGTCTTTTTTATTCAAGCCTGTAATAATGAACGCAAGAAAGAACAACATAATTGTGAGAAAAAAGGCGGACATGCTAAAACTGAAAACAAAAAAACAAATGAGATTTTGAGGTTGTTTATTTTGCAACAAGCCTGAATTCTTCCGGCTTTAAGTAGCAATGCTCTTTTGTGTTCATAATTTTATATTTTGTAATTTCAATTTTCTTCTTGTAGAGTGGGGCGTCAAGCACTATTGTGTGGAATTCGCCGTTCTCCCCGCAAACATCTGTGCGGGTTTTTCCGCATGCGGATTTGAATTCCTGCAAATTGCGCGCGGTTATTGTTTTGCCGACCCAGGATTTCTGCAGTTTTTCGGGAATTACGCAAGTGACCATCGGCATGAATTTTTTTGCTGCAAGCTCATTCAGGATTTTATTTGTTGGCATTCCCCAGAGCGGGGTGATTAATTCCAGGGGAAGGGGCTTAATCACCTTTTTCGTCCACTTCATTGCGGATTGGAGCCACAAATCCCCGGTAACCAGCCCTTCAATCCGGTATTTCCCGATGAGCGTGCGGAGCGCTTTCCTGTAATCCTGCAGGTAGGGCTTGTTCGCATTGAAGAAGAAATGCCTTATGCCGAGCGCCTTCGCCTGCAGCGCAATAAGCTTCTGCGGATGCGCCCTGAATTTCTTCCCGTCAAAGGTAATTGTGAGCAATGCAACAACTTCAATTCCTGATTCAATTGCCTTGTGCAGCGCAAGGTTTGAGTCCTTGCCCCCTGAGAACATCATTGCAGCGCGCATAACTTTTATAATGGGTAGGAATATAATCTTAAATGTGGTGCGATGCAGTACAGGGAAGAAAACGGATTGGTAATTGCGCGCCTCTTTCCGGGGGAGGACCTTTTCAAGGCTACTGCGCAGGTTCTGCGCGAGCTTAAAATACAAACTGCGGTTGTGCTTTCGGGAATCGGAATGCTGAGGGATTTTGAGCTGAGCTATTTTATTGGAAAGGGGAATTATGGAACTGAGAAATTCGGGAAGGCGCATGAGCTCTGCGCATTAAGCGGGCTGATATGCAAAAAGGAAATTGATGATTATTCATTCCACTTGCATGCGGTTCTTGCGGATGAGAATAAAAAGGCGATTGCCGGGCATCTTCCAAAGGGAACTGTTGAAGTTACGTGCGAGCTCGCGCTTCTGAAAAGCGGGATTGAGCTGAAGAGAAGGATTGAGGAAGGGAGCGGACTGAACGGGCTGTTTTTGGAATAACTGTTTATAAATCTAATGAGGTTAGTATTTTGCAATGCCTGGAAGGAAAATACTTTTTATTGGAATTCTGCTTATTGCGCTTTTTGTTCTGCTTATGGGCTGCGTGCAGGATGGGAATGGCACTGACACGAACAGCATTGCGCCAACTTCCATCAAGAGCTTTTCCAAAATGGAGAATGCGCAGGTTTGCATGGAGAATGGGAAGCCCGTTGTGAGGCTTTTCTCAACCACATGGTGCCCGCACTGCAAGTGGATAAAGGACGCGTTTGATTCGACCATGAAGGAATACACTGCACAGGGAAAAATCATTGCATACCACTGGGAGCTGGATACCGGGGATAACACGCTTACCCCTGAGGCTGAAGGCGCCGTGCCCGCTTCCGAATCCGCAATATACAAGCAGTTCAATCCCGAGGGAACTGTACCTACCTTTGTTTTCGGCTGCGAATACTACAGGATAGGGAATGCGTATGAATCGCAGAATGACTTGAAGGCGGAAATAGGGGAGTTCAAGGCGGTAATAGAGGAACTTCTGAAGGGATAAGCATTAATTTGCCCTTTTTATATATTTCGGCGAAAGACGGAAAAATATAAATGTTTAAATATCTGTTTGTGCATAGAATATTGCATGAAGCGGGCTTGTGAAATTATAGTAAAGGGAAACGTCCAAAAAACCGCATTCAGGCCATTCGTCAGGCAACTTGCAAAGAAATGCAGATTGTTCGGCAGTGTCGAGAATCTCAGCAATTATGATGAGGATGTTAGGATAATCTGCGAAGGCGCAGAGGCGCGTATGCAGAAGTTTTTGGGCAGGCTTAGAAATCCAAGCAAAGAAGACAGGGAAGAGACTTCTGCGGAAATAACAGGCATCCGGATAAAGCGCATTCCGCTTAGCGGGGAATTCGATAATTTTACAATAATAAGAAATGCAGATGAGGTTGCTGAAAGATTGGATGAGGGGCTGATAATCATGAGCAAGGGATTCAGGGCGCAGGAAAAATCTTTTGAGAGTTTAGGCGGAAAAATGGATAGGAACTTTGAATCGCTTGATAGAAGCGCAAATAAGAATTTTAAGTTACTTGGTAAAAACACAAATAAAAATTTCAAATCGCTTGGGGGCAGAATAGACAGTAATTTCAGCAGCCTGGACACAAAATACGGCAGCATATCAGGCATTCTTGTCAGAATAAACAGGAATCTGGAGAGGCTTGTCAATTACCCGCGCCTAAAGGCGCGGGCCTGAATGGCAATCAAACAATAGAAAATAATTCATGCAAAACAAGCCTTTACCCCTGCTTGAAAGCAAGGGCTTCAACAATCTGGCAAATGAATAATAAGAAAAATATTTTCTTATGCCAGATTTTTTGCGGGCGCGGGTAATTGTGGGAAAATCATAGGCAATTCCCGGCAAAGGTTTGGAAAGCCCGCGGGGGAACCTTTAAATTCCTTTCTATTATAAATTAATATAGTTCAATTGACTTAGCTAGCTATGTATGGCGATTTCTAAATCAGGGTGTGCATTTTGATAAAAAATTCCTCAGCATAGATAAACTTAAGCGCTAAACATAGCAACGGCTTTGAGTTTCCCCGGAGTTGTGTATTTGATGCCTGTTGAAAAAGTTTCAATGCATTATCTTGTCCCCAAGCACGAGATTGTGCCGAGCGAGAAGGTGGATGAATTCCTCAGGAAATTCGGCGTAGAGAGGGATGCAATGCCGAAAATCCTAGAGAAGGATCCCGCGGCAATTGAGATTGGGGCAAAAAAAGGGGACATAATAAAAATAACCCGCGCTTCCCACACTGCGGGAGAAGCAGTCTATTTCAGGGCGGTGATTTGATGAAGGGCGAAGCGCAGAGCGATTACTGGCCGCTGATTGATGCCTATTTCAGGAACAGGAATCTTGCGGAGCAGGAAATCGCAAGCTTCAACCAGTTCATTGAAAAGAAGCTCCATGAGATTGTCGAGGAAAACAGGATAATTTCCCCGAAGATTGAGGAAGTTAGGATTGAGCTAGGAAAGATTGAGGTTCTCAAGCCGAGGATTGTTGAAGCTGATGGCAGCCCGAGAATACCTTTCCTTCCCGCGGAATCAAAGCTCAGGAACAGGACTTATGCGGGGCCGATAAATCTGGAAATGAAACTTCTGAGGAGAGATGTGGAGCAGGATGCGAAAAAAACAAACATAGGGGAAATGCCGATAATGGTGAAATCAAACCTCTGCTGGCTCAATGGGAAAAATCCGGAAGAACTGGTTGCAAGCGGGGAAGATCCACTTGATTTCGGGGGGTATTTCATAATAAACGGCTCGGAGAAAGTGCTCATGACGCAGGAAGTATTGGCAAGCGACAGGGTGATGATTTCGGAATCCCTGGACAAGGTAACGGCCGAGGTAATCTCAACCAAGGGCGCTTTCAAGGGAAGGGTAAGGATAACACGCAACAATGACGGGATTTTGTATGTGACATTCCCGGCGTCCCCGAGAAAATTAAGGCTGTTTGTGCTGATGCGCGCCCTTGGGCTGAAAAGCAGCTCGGACATAATGAATGCGTTCCCTGAGGAAATTGAAATCCACAATGATGTGCTTCTCAACCTTGAAAACACGCCGATAAAGAATGTTGAGGAAGCCCTTGACCGCATTGGAAAATACGTTGCGCCCGGCCAAGTAATAGATTACAGGCTGCGCAGGGCGCAGGAAGTAATTGACGCTTTCCTTTTGCCTCATATCGGCCAGAATCCCGAGAACAGGATTGCAAAGGCATATTACCTTGCAACAATGGCGACAAAGGCGGTTGAGCGCCATTACAAATTAAGGCCAGAGGATGACAGGGACCATTACGCAAACAAGCGCCTTGAGCTTTCGGGAAAACTGATGGAGCATTTGTTCAGGTATTCCTTCAAATATTTCATAAAGGACCTTAAATTCCAGATTGATCGCACTGTTACCAGAAGGCGCAAGCTGAACATTTCAACAATCGTAAGGCCGGGGGCGGTTTCAGAAAGGATTGGATTTGCGATGTCAACAGGAAACTGGATTGGAAGGTCAACAGGGGTAAGCAAGTTCATGGACCGCGTCAATTACCTTTCTCCACTAACGGATTTGAGAAAAGTAAAAAGCCCGTTGGACAAGAACCGCGAGCTTTATGAGGCGAGGGATGTGCATGGAACCCACTGGGGAAGGCTTGACCCAATAGAAACTCCTGATGGTCCGCAGTGCGGGCTGGTAAAAAATTTGTGCTTGCTTGCAGAGGTAACAACAGAAAGCGATGAGAAGGAAGTTGAGTCATTGCTGAGAAAAATGGATGTTAAATTCAAGTGATGGAAAATGGCGATTAAGACCAAGGTTTATATCAACGGAAGGCTCGTGGGGTTCCATGCAAGCGGGGAGAAGCTTGCGAAGGAGCTCATACAGAAGAGAAGGGCAGGAAAGCTTGAGAGGCTCATAAACATCGCATGGCACGAGGACACTAATGAAGTGTACATAAACACCGATTCGGGGAGGGTGCAAAGGCCGCTGCTTGTTGTTGAGGACGGGAAAATAAAACTGACCGAGGAGCATCTGAAGCTTGTGAAGGAAGGGAAGCTTTCATGGAAGGAGCTTGTTGAGAAGGGCATAATTGAATACCTTGATGCGGAGGAAGAGGAAAACACGCTCATTGCGCTGGATGAGGGCAGGCTTACGAAAGAGCACACGCATATGGAAATAAACCCGATTTCAATCCTCGGGCTGATGTGCGGAATGATTCCATACCTTGAGCACAATCTCGCGGGAAAGGTCCTGCACGGCGCGAAAATGTTCAAGCAGGCGCTGGGAATAGGCACAATAAACCATTTTTTGCGCACTGACACAGAAAGCTATCTCCTTTATTACCCGCAGAAATGCCTTGTGAAGACAAGGGTGATGGACCTTGCAAAAATGAATGAGAGGCCGCACATACAGAACCTTGTTGTGGCGCTCATGCCCTACAGGGGCTTCAACATACTTGATGCTGTTGTGATAAACAAGGGCGCTGTTGACCGCGCTTTGGGAAGGGCGTCATATTTCAGGACCTATGAGGCATATGAGAACCATTATCCCGGGGGGCAGATTGACAAGTTTGAAATCCCTGCGGCGGAAACTGTTGGCTACCTGGGGGAAGAATTCTACAAGAAGCTGGGGGAGGATGGCCTTGCTGAAATTGAATCCCCGATAAAAAGCGGCGAAGTGATTGCGGGAAGGACAAGCCCGCCAAGGTTCCTTGAGGAAATTTCCGAATTCGGGGTAATAAAGGAAAAAAGGAAGGAAAGCTCATTGAGCATAAGGAAGGGAAAGGAAGGTATTGTTGACACTGTAATGATTACTGAGGGAGACGGAAGGAACAGGCTTGCAAAAATAAGAATCAGAAGTGAAATGATTCCGGAATTGGGCGACAAATTCTCAAGCAAGCACGGGCAGAAGGGAGTTGTTGGAATGATAATTCCCGAAGAGGACATGCCATTTACCGCAGAGGGGGTAAAGCCGGATTTGATTCTCAATCCCCATGCAATCCCGACAAGAATGACTATTGGCCATTTAATTGAAATGCTTGCTGGAAAGGCCGCGAGCCTTAAGGCCGAGGAGATTGATGGAACCCCCTTCAATGAGGTAAGCGAGGAGGAACTTAAAAAAATGCTCCTTGAATCCGGCTTCAGGAATGATGGGAAAGAGACATTGTATGACGGGGTAACCGGGGAGAGGATTGAGGGGGAAGTGTTTGTGGGAATTGTTTCTTACAAGAGATTGTTCCACATGGTTGCGCACAAGATGCAGGCAAGGGCCCGCGGGCCTGTGCAGATGCTCACAAGGCAGCCGACTGAAGGGAAGGAAAGGGAAGGGGGCCTGCGCTTCGGTGAGATGGAAGGCGAAACGCTTGTAGGGCACGGAGCCGCGATGCTGCTGCAGGAAAAGCTTGTTGAAGATTCGGACAAGGTAGTGGAGCTTGTGTGCGAGAGATGCGGAACCGTTGCAATCAACGACCAGATAAGGAACAGGAAATACTGCTCATTGTGCAAGGGAAGCAGGGTATACCCTGTTGAAATGACCTATGGGTTCAAACTGCTTCTGGAAGAGCTGAAGGCGCTTGGAATAATGCCGAAACTTGTAATTGAGGATAAGGTGTAAAAATGCTTCTGAAAAGGATTGCGGCAGTGGATTTTTCTGTGCTTAACCCTGACATGATAAGGAAGATGTCGGCGCTTGAGGTGAAGAGCGCGGATACATATGACAAGGACGGCTATCCGATGGAGGCGGGGCTGATGGACCCGCATCTCGGGGTTATAAATCCCGGGCTGAGATGCAAGACATGCGGGCAGAAAATGAAGACATGCCCCGGGCACTTCGGGGTAATAGAGCTTGTAAGGCCTGTCCTGCATTCGCAGTTCAGCAAAAAAGTGGAGGAGCTGCTCCAGGCGACATGCAAGGAATGCGGAAGGGTCATGCTTCCTGATGAGAAAATAAAGGAGCTGCAGGAGCACGTGAAAAAGACCGGAGCGGATCTCACAAAATACGTTATTTCAAAAGCGCGCGCTGTGAAAAAATGCCAGCACTGCAATGCGCAGAAGCTGCAGATGCTCTGGGACAGCCCGACCAACTTCTATTACAACAAGCTGCGCATTTACCCTACACAGATAAGGGAATGGATTGAGAAGATTCCCGAGGATGAGCTTGCGCTTTTCGGATACAGCCTTGAGAGGATAAGGCCGGAGTGGTTTGTGCTTACTGTCCTGCCGGTTCCGCCAATAACAATAAGGCCGAGCATAACGCTTGAAACTGGAATAAAATCCGAGGATGACCTGACGCACAAGCTTGTTGACATAATAAGGATAAACCAGAGGCTTAAGGACAATATCGATGCCGGAGCCCCACAGCTTATAATTGAGGACTTGTGGGACTTATTGCAGTACCACGTCACGACATTTTTTGACAACAACATTGCGCAGCTGCCGCCTGCAAGGCACAGGAGCGGAAGGGCATTGCGCACGCTTGTGCAGAGGCTTAAGGGAAAGAGGGGAAGGTTCAGGTACAATCTGACAGGAAAGAGGGTTAATTTCGCGGCGCGCTCAATAATTACCCCGGATCCCTACATTTCAATAAACGAGCTGGGAATTCCGGAGAGCATTGCCGAAGAGCTTACAGTCCCGGAGTTTGTTACAAAATGGAACATTGAGGAAATAAAGAAGCTTGTGAAGGAAACCGACAAGGCGGCATATCTTGTGAGGCCGAATGAGAGCAGGAAGCGCATCACCCCGGAGAACAGGGCCGAAGTTGTAAAGGAGATTGAGCAGGGATTCAGGATTGAAAGGCAGATAATGGACGGGGACATTGTGCTTTTCAACAGGCAGCCAAGCCTGCACAGGCTTTCAATGCTCGCGCACAAGGCAAAAATCGTTCCCTACAGGACCTTCAGGATAAACCCAATCGTATGCAAGCCCTACAATGCTGATTTCGACGGGGATGAAATGAACATGCATGTGCCGCAGACTGAAGAGGGAAAAACAGAGGCAAAGCAGCTGATGTATGTCCAGAACCAGACAATTTCCCCGAGATATGGGGCGCCGGTAATAATACTTGACGAGGACGGCGTTTCAGGGACATTTGTATTGACGCTCAAATCGACAAAATTCCCGCGCGAGGAGGCAATGCGCATCCTGTATGATTCGGGAATTGATGAGATTCCCTCCCCGGATCTGGGAAAGGAATATTCCGGAAAGCTGATATTCAGCACGCTGCTGCCGAAGAACCTCAACATCGAGTTCAGGACAAAAACCTGCAAGGCGCTTCAGGCGACAAAGAAATGCGAGAAATGCGTGAAGGACAGGTGCGAATACGATTCCTATCTTAAAATAAAGAACGGGAAGCTCCTTTGCGGGGTTGTTGATGCGGCCGCGCTGGGGGAAGGAAAGGGAAAGCTTGTTGATGCGCTTGCAAGGGAATACCCGAGCGATGTGATTGCGGAATTCTACAAGAAACTGCTCAGGATTGCGGTAACGCTTATTACCATGAAGGGAATGACTGTTGGAATTGACGAGTATGAAACCTCCGAGGCAACAGTAAAGGTGAAGGAAGATTCAATAAAGAGGGAGATGGAAGAGGCCGAAGCCCTTGTTGAGAAATTCAGGGACAAGACGCTTGAGCACATCCCCGGCAGAACTTTGGAGGAGAGCTTTGAGATAAACATGCTGCGTTTGGGGGCAAGGACAAAGGACGCGGTTGAGAAGCACATAATGAAGGAGAGGATTGAAAACATACTCAGCGAGAAGCCGAAGCTCAATACTATTGTAATGGTTGTAAGCGGAGCAAGGGGCTCTGCAACAAACCTCACAAATGTCTCGGGATTCTGGGGCCAGGCAAATGTGAGGGAGGGAAGGCCGCGCAGGGGCTTCAAGGGAAGGCTGATAGCGCTTAATGAGAAGAACGATGTGGGCGCGCTTGCAGGGGGATTCATCTCAAGGAACTTTGTTGAGGGCATGGACGCGAAGCAGTACTTCTACCACTCAATGGGCGGAAGGCAGGGGGAAGTTGACACAGGGGTAAGCACAAAGGTTTCAGGATACCTGTACAGAAGGCTCGCAAATGCGCTGAAGGACCTGGTTGTCAACAATGATCTGACTGTAAGGACAGCAAACAAGAACATAATACAGTATTCATACGGCGAAGACGGGGTATTCCCGATGCATACAATAAAGGGCATGCCAATAAGCATAAAGAGAGCCCATGAGCTCGGGAAGAAGGAATGATTATGCAGAAAAAGGAAAAGAAAATTCCAAAGCCTCAGGAAAAGGGCCCTGAAAGGGTCTATGCATCCGGGGAATTATTCAAGGAGCAGGCGCTCCCCCCATCAATATCCGCAAAAATAGGCAGATATTCGGAAAAGGAGAAACTCAGCAAGAAGGATATTGAGGAGCTTACTGCAAAAATTGAGAAAATTTATTCGGGAATTGTTGCAGAGCCCGGGGAAGCTGTGGGGATAGTTGCCGCGCAATCATTGGGGGAGCCGGGAACGCAGCTGACACTAAGGACAAAGCACTATGCGGGCGCGGCGGAAGTTTCTGTCGGTTCAGGAATACAGCGCATGGAGGAGATTGTGGACGGGAGAAGCAGCTCAAAATATCCTACGATGACAATCCATCTGATTGATTCCCTTAAGCACGACCTTTCCAAGACGGACTTGTTTGCGAAATCGCTGATTGATGTGAAGCTTACGGATGTTGCAAAAATAACCGAGAACTTTGAGAGGAAGAGGATAATCATAACGCTTGACAAGGAAGCGCTTGATGAGAGGGACATAAGGGCGGATTCTGTGCATAAAAAAATAGAGAAGCTGCTCAAGGTCAATGGAAAGCGCGATGGCATGGAGATAGAATTCTCATTCCCGAAGCTTTCGCTCATGGACATAAGGGGGAATGTGCTGAAGCTCCTCGAGTCAAGGCTGCAGGGAATAAGGGGGATAGAAAAAACAATTGTTGTCAAGAGGCAGGGCGCCTCTGCCAAGGACAGGGAGGAATATCTCATAAGGACCTCAGGCACAAACCTCGGCGCAATCCTGAAGATGCCGGAAGTTGACGCGGAAAAAACAACCACAAATGACATTGTTGAAATAAGCCAAGTGCTGGGAATAGAGGCCGGAAGGCGCGCAATTATTGATGAGCTGAAAAGGACGCTTGATGAGAACGGAATCCTTGTTGATGTGAGGCACATAATACTTCTTGCGGATTTGATGTCATATGACGGGGCAATACGCGGGATTGTGAGGACCGGAATCACAAGGGAGAAATCAAGCCCGTTCGCGCGCGCCGCATTTGAGGAAACGACAAAGCACCTCCTTGATGCCGCATTCCACGGGGAGAAGGAAAACCTGCAGGGAGTCGTTGAGAACATAATTGTCGGCCAGCCGATAAAGGTCGGAACTGGCCTTGTTGATCTGGTAATGCACCAGGCGAACAAAAAGGAGAAATGAGAATGGCAGAGGAAATTGACGCAAACAGGGAAATCCGCAGGGCTGTTGATACCGGAAGCGTGAGCTTCGGGGAGAAGCAGGCGGAAAAAAACATTTTAAAAGGAGATGCACAGCTGGTTATTATAAGCAATAACCTAGGCAAATTGCCGAGGGAGAAAATTTCGCATTTGGCGAACGTATCCCAGATTCCTCTTTATGAATTTTCCGGAAGCGGAATGGAGCTTGGTGCAGTTTGCGGGAAGCCTTTTGTAATAAGCACAATGGCAATACAGAACATAGGGAAGAGCAAGATTCTGAGTTACCTCCATAAGAAAAAGTGAATTTCATGAAGTTAGGCAATGCAGAAATCCTGTACATCAATGCTCTTTCAAATGTCTGCGGCACGAACGCGAAGTCGTGCATGATTGAGGGGGATTCGGTAATATTCCTTGTGAGGGAAGATGAGATAGGAAAAACAATAGGAAAGCACGGGTGCAATATCTCCGCACTGAGCAGGAAGCTCGGGAAAAAAATTGAGGTATTTGCGTTTGCTGAAAACGCGGGGGATTTTGTAAGGAAGGCATTTCCGAAAATTTCCTTTCAGGGGTTTGAGGAAGCGGATTCCGAAAGCGGGAAGAAAATCCTGCTTGCGGTGCTTGATTCCGAGAACAGGCGCGCACTGCTCGGGGAAGGCAGGAAGCTCAAGAGAATAAAAGAGGTTGCAAGAAGCAATTATAATATTGATGATATACAAATAAAAAGTGTTGAACGGCTATAGCAGGATTAATAAATCAGCCATGCTAAAAGCTTTATTTGCTCAGCACTCTTTAAAAACAAGTGATATGAAATGGGAAAAGGGGAATTCGCTGCGGAAAAGCTGGAAAAAGACTGGCACAAATGGCGCCTGAAAAAGAGAAGGGTAAAGCGCAGGCTGCTGGACGTTGGGGACAAATACGACTTGCTTGAGGGGGCGCCCCAGGCGCGCGGAATTGTCATTGAGAAGAGGGGAGTTGAGGCAAAGCAGCCGAATTCAGGCATAAGGAAATGCGTGCGCATACAACTGACCAAAAACGGAAGGCAGCTGACGGCGCTTGCGCCGCGCGATGGCGCAATAAAATACATTGATGAGCATGATGAGGTTATTGTGGAGGGGATTGGCGGCAGCAAGAGCGGTCCCAAAGGGGACCTCTGGGGAGTGAAGTACAAGGTAATAAAAGTGAACGGCCAGTCCTTGGAAATGCTCAGGACAGGGAAAAAGGAGAAGGTAAAGAGGTGATGGTCTTTATGGCGCTTTTATTCGGAAGATGGGACACTGCAAATGTGAAAATATCGGATGCCGGGCTGGGCGCATATCTCAACCTTGATGCAAGGATAGTGCCCAATACTTTCGGAAAGGTAAGCAGGAAGGCGCTGAAGAAGGCGAATGTGAGCATTGTGGAAAGGCTTGCAAACAAGATAATGCGCTCAGGGCAGGGAAAAAGGAAATTGTCCGGAAAATACATAAGGGGAAGGGGCTCGTGCGGAAAAAAACTGCAGGCCCTTGAGATTGTTGAGAAGGCGCTGATGATTGTGGAGAGGGAAACAAAGGAAAATCCCGTGCAGGCATTGGTAAGGGCTGTTGAGAATTCCGCCCCGAGGGAAGACACGACAAGGATTGAAAGGGGGGGCATAACATACACGCAGGCAGTGGACATTTCCCCCATGCGCAGGGCCGATGAGGCGCTGAAAAACATTGCGCTTGCGGGATTTGCAGCAAGCTTCAACAACAGGACACCTGCGGAGGCAGCGCTTGCAAAGGAAATCATTGCTGCATCAAAAGAGGAATCCTCAAGCTATGCGGTGAGAAGGCGCGATGAGATAGAAAGGATTGCAAAAGGAAGTAGATAACTGATTTTTATGGCGCGAAAGGAAGATGTTGCGCAGATTGCGCAGAAGATGATGCACCGGCAGAATAACATACGCAACATTGGCACTGTCGCGCACATCGACCATGGGAAAACAACGCTTTCTGACAATCTTGTCGCAGCCGCGGGGCTTATAAGCTCGGAGCTTGCGGGGAAGCAGCAGTTCATGGACTATTATGAATTGGAGCAGGAGCGCGGAATTACAATAAATGCGGCAAATGTTTCAATGGTCCATAATGTTAACGGGGAGGATTATCTGATCAATCTGATTGACACTCCGGGGCATGTTGATTTCGGGGGGGAGGTAATAAGGGCAATGCGCGCAGTTGACGGGGTCATTTTGGTAGTGGATTCTGTTGAGGGGGTAATGCCGCAGACGGAAACTGTAATAAGGCAGGCATTGCGCGAGAAAGTAAAGCCGGTTCTTTTCATAAACAAGGTTGACAGGCTTGTGAATGAGCTGCAGCTTACGGAGCAGCAGATGCAGGAGCGCTTCATAAAAACAATAACGCAGGTAAATGCGCTGATAAAGAGAGGGGCAGCAGATGAGTTCAAGGAAAAATGGCAGGTTCGCGTTCAGGACGGAAGCGTAACATTCGGCTCCGCTTACAATAATTGGGCATTGAATTCTGACACGATTGCGGAAAACAAGATGGGCTTCAAGGAAGTCTATGAGTACTGCAAAAACGGCAAACAGAAGGAGCTTGCTCAGAAAACCAAGCTGCACTCCGCGGTTCTGGGAATGGTTGTAAAGCACCTGCCTTCCCCTGTGCAGGCGCAGAAATACAGGATTCCAACAATCTGGACGGGGGATCCGGAAAGTGAAGAGGGCAAGGCAATGATGGGCTGCGACCCCAACGGGCCTGTGGCAATGATGGTAAATGACGTTACTGTTGACCCGCACGCGGGGGATGTCGCAACAGGAAGGATTTATTCCGGAACCATAAGGCGCGGAACCCTTGTAAAGCTTATAGGCATGCAGAAGGATGTAAGCGTGCAGCAGGTCTGCCTTTACATGGGCCCTGAAAGGATTACGGTTGATGAGATTCCCTCGGGGAATATCGCGGCTATTGTGGGAATAAGGGAAGTTTATGCGGGAGAAACAATCTCAACAGCGAAAATAAAGGAATTTGAAAGCTTCATGACTACTGTAGAGCCGGTAATGACTGTCAGCGTTGAGCCGAAATCAACAAAGGACCTTCCGAAACTTATTGAGGTTGTAAGGCAGATTTCAAAGGAAGACCCGAATGTCAAAGCTACACTAAACCAGGAGACGGGGGAGCATCTGCTTTCAGGCATGGGGGAACTGCATCTTGAAATCACTAAATACAGGATTGAGGTTGACCATAAGGTTCCCATTGAAGTTAGCACTCCGATTGTTGTTTACAAGGAAACAATTGCAAAGGGCTCCCCGACGCTCGAGGGAAAATCCCCGAACAAGCACAACAAGTTCAAGCTGCGCGTTGAGCCCATGGAAGAGGAAATCAGGCTGAAGCTTATTGAGGCAAGGCTGCAGGGAAAAGTTAGGGAAAAGGACAAGGAGATTGTCCCGAAATTAATGGATATTGGATTTACAAGGGACGAGGCAAAGAGCGCATGGGCAATACACAACAACAACATAATTATTGATGAATCCCGCGGTGTGCAGTATTTGAATGAAGTAAAGGAGCTTGTGATTCAGGGCTTTACTGATGCGATGAATGAGGGGCCGCTGGCGAAGGAGCGCTGCATAGGGGTGAAGGTTTACATTGATGATGCCAATCTGCACGAGGACGCGATTCATCGCGGGCCGGCGCAGGTGCTTCCTGCGGTTACGCGCACAATATACGCGTGCATGCTTTCCGCGGACGCATTGCTGCTTGAACCGAAGCAAATCCTTACAATAAATGTGCCGCAGGATTATATGGGCTCTGCAGCCAAGGAGCTGGGCGCTCGCAGGACGCAGATAAATGAAATGCGCACCGAGGGGGACACTGCACTCATAATTGCAAAGGCGCCGGTTAAGGAGCTTATTGGATTTTCGGCCGCAATAAGAAGCGCAACGCAGGGGCGCGCCGTATGGACCGCGGAATATGCGGGCTATGAGAAATTGCCTCGCGAACTGCAGGCGCAGGTTGTAAGGGAAACAAGGCAGAGAAAGGGCATGGACATTGAAGTTAAGCCCTACCAGTTCTTCCTGGAATCGTAAAGAGCCCTGGCATAAATGCCAAGGCGCTTAACATTCAGCGCCAAGGTTCTTTGGTAAAAAACTGCGTAAAATAGAACGCTTTTTAAACCTTTTTGAATGAAAATAATAATATAGCAAACTCTAATTAACCTTCACTGGTTTATCATTAGGTTAATTGTGTTCAAATCCAGATTTAGGGAAACCTAATGCAATTGTTTCGGAGGATGAAATTATGGCGGATAAACCACACGTAAATTTGGTTTTCATTGGCCATGTTGACCATGGCAAATCCACACTCGTGGGAAGGCTTTTGTATGATACGGGCGCATTAAGCGAGCAGGATTACCGCAAGCTTAAGGCGGAAGCTGATGCCCAGGGAAAGGGCACATTTGTGTTTGCATATGTGATGGACACATTGAAAGAGGAAAGGGAGCGCGGAGTGACAATTGATGTTTCCTACAAGAAATTTGACGGGAAGAAAAACAACTTCACAATAATCGATGCTCCGGGGCACAGGGATTTTGTAAAGAACATGATTACAGGCACTTCGCAGGCCGATGCCGCGGTTCTTGTTGTTTCTGCAAAAGAGGGAGTGCAGCCCCAGACAAAGGAGCATGCGTTCCTTGCGCAGGTAATGGGCCTGAAGCAGCTAATAATTGCAGTAAACAAGATGGACGAGATGAAATACGAGCAGAAGGCATTTGACACGCTTAAGGCTGACCTTTCAAAGCTCCTTTCTGCTGTCGGATATAAGATGGATACAATTCTTTTCGTTCCGGTATCCGCATGGGTAGGGGACAATGTTGCAAAGGCAAGCAGCAATTTGGGATGGTACAAAGGCCCAACGCTTGTTGAGGCCCTTGACACCGTTGTTGCGCCGAAGCCACCGACAGACAAGCCATTGAGATTGCCAATACAGGATGTTTACAACATAAAAGGGGTAGGGACAGTCCCTGTTGGAAGGGTAGAAACAGGGATAATGAAGCCAGGGGATTCTGTAATAGTAAATCCCCCGGGAGTGAGCGGCGAAGTGAAAACAATTGAGATGCACCACGAGCAGCTTACGCAGGCCGTTCCAGGGGACAATGTCGGCTTCAATGTAAGGGGCATAAACAAGGAAGACATAACACGCGGGGACGTTTTGGGCCACACAAGGGACCCCCCAACTGTTGTGAAGGATTTCATAGCGCAGATTGTTGTGCTGAACCACCCAACAGCGATTCCTGTGAATTACACGCCTGTGTTCCACATACACACTGCGCAGCTTTCATGCGCATTGACGGAACTGCAGAAGAAAATCGACCCAAAAACCGGAGCTACAGTCGAGGAAAATCCGAAATTCCTCAAGACAGGCGATGCCGCAATAGTGAAGATTGTTCCCACAAAGGCGGTTGTAATTGAGGAATACAAGAAATTCCCGCAATTGGGAAGGTTTGCCATAAGGGACATGGGGCAGACCGTTGCCGCAGGGATTGTAACTTCAGTAACGCTGAGGCCTCCGGGCGGAAAGTGAATCTTTGTTTTTGATTTTTTATCAAAATATATTTTCTTTTTTCAAGGTTTTTTCTTTTTAGAAAGAAAAAAGCTGTTTTCTTTTTCCAGGTTTTTCTTTTTCGAAAAGAAAAAGCTGTTCAAGACTTTTTCGTTAAAAAAGTTTTGGGTGCAAAGGTGAGTCAAAATGCAAAAAGCGCGCATAAAATTGAGCAGCCCTGATTATGGCACCTTGAACGGAATATGCACCCAGATAATTGATGTTGCCGAGCGCACAGGGGTTAAGCACTCCGGCAGCATTCCATTGCCCACAAGGAAAATGGTAATCCCCACAAGGAAGAGCCCGTGCGGGGGGGGCACGCACACCTTTGACCACTGGGAAATGCGCGTGCACAAGCGCCTCATTGACATTGAGGCTGATGAGCGCACCTTGCGCAGGATTATGCGCGTTGAGATTCCCGAAAACGTTAAAGTGGAAATCGAGCTGAAGGAAGCCTGATGGGAAATTTTAGGTTTATTGGAAGATTCAACTTTTTAGCAGGGATAAAACGCAGAAGAAAGGCAAATCCGCACTATTCAGGGATGCTTGAAATCGGGCAGCTTGCTGAAGTTGTTGAAAAAGACCCTGCAAAGCGCAAACTGTTTGAGGTTTGGGGCTATGCTTCCGAACTTTCGGAAAAGAGGCTTGTTGAGAAGGGGCTGGCTCCAGAAGCAATAAAATTCTTTGTTGGGGAAGGAATATTGATTAAGCTTCCTGTAACTTTTGGCGGGGCAAGATATTTTCTTAGCCAGGACAGGGGGATTTCGCTCCTTTCCAAATTCAAAAAGGAATAATTATATGCAAATCAGAGCATTTTTGCGCGCTTCTTCAGCATTGTAATAATATCTTCAACAACTTTCTTTTCCACAGCTTTATTCTCTGCAGCATTAAGGCGCCTTCCGAGTTCTGCGCTCCTTGCGCCCTTCAGGTGCATGGCCAGGATGTTTGCCCAATAGCCGAGCTCGGATTTTCTGCTGCGCCATGTGCCTTTCATTACAAGCCCGTTTATCATATGCCCTGCGGTTATGCCCCCGCCGTCAATATTCACCTCCCTGCCTGATTGCCTGATGCCCTGCATCATCGCGCGCCTGCATTCCAAAAGATTCCTTGCAGTATGCTCACCTGCTTTTTTAATTGCCTGCATCAATTAAACACCATACGCGAATTGTTTATAAACAGAATTTTGCATTCTTATTTGTGATGCAGGACTTCGAATATCTTGAGCACACCGCTGATGCGAAGTTCCGCGCTTTCGGAAGCACGCTTGCAGAGTGCTTTGGGAACAGCGCGAAAGCGATGGTAAATGTAGTGTGCGCGCTGGAGAAAATTGAAGCGAAGGAAGAAACTGAAATAAATGCGGAGGCCGAGAGTTCCGAGGACCTTCTGCACAAGTTCCTTGAAAACCTTCTATTTGAGATTGAAACGCGCGGGATGCTTTATTCTGAATTCAGGATTGAAATAGGCAATGACAGGACAAAATGGTTTTTGAAGTGCATTGCGCGCGGGGAAGAAATAAATCTGGAAAGGCATTCCATAAAGTCGGAAATAAAGGCCGTAACGTGGCACGAGTTTTTCCTGCGCAAGGATGCGGAAATTAACAAATGGGTTGCGCAGGTTATTGTGGATATTTGAGGGATTTACATGAAGGGTTTGCTTTCAAAATTTGCTTTCTGGAAAAGAGCAAAAACACAGAAGTGGAAGGGGGAACTGAACCTAAAGGCTATTAAGAGAAAAAACTGGTTTTTGGCATATTCGCCTGAGGCCCGGAGTTTCATTGCCAAAAATAAGAAAGTGCTGCGCAGCATTTATGAATTCGTTCACAACGAAGATAATATTAAAAGGTTGAAAAATAGTGCAATCGGGATTGATGTTGGAGGCGGAATTCATATTGGCTACGATGCGACCGGCTTGCTTTACCGAGGCGAGCCATCCGTAACTTCAACCCTGAAGGTAAGTGTCGCAGGGAAGGTGTTTTTTGTAAAGATAAATAAAACAAATATGGAAAAGGCTGCAGATGTTCTGCATAGCACGCAAGTTATGGAAAAATATCTCAGAAAGAGGCACTATAAGGTTGGGGAGTTTAATGTGCGCGTAATCAAGCCAATGCTGCTGTACGAGCCAACCGGGGGCAAGACCTATGTTGCAACAGAATTTTACAAGGAGGGGGATGTGATATTAATTTATGATATGGAATACCATAACTTCGCAGACTATCGCGGGATAAAAGGCGGTTTGAAATACGGAAGAGACCTGAGATTCAGCGAGCTGAGAAAGACAATTCAGGCCATACGGATGGATGATGAAAACAAAGCGGGAGATGTGTTTACTCACAATGCATTTTATCAGCCTAAAACAAACACAATTTTGCTATTTGATTTGCGCAGGCACTAATGAGGGATGGAAAAAATGAAACTCGCAATTGCTTCCGACCATGGCGGATTTGAATTGAAAAATTACATAATGGAATCTTTAGTAAAGGAGAAATACGATATTGAGGATTTCGGCTGCGACAGCGCGGAGAGCTGCGATTATCCTGATTATGCGCTGAAGGTCGCGGATGCGGTTGCTTGCGGAAACGCTGAATTCGGAATTCTTGTCTGCGGCACAGGAATCGGGATGTCAATGGCGGCAAACAAAGTGAGGGGAATCCGCGCCGCAGTTGCAAGCAGCGCGGAGCAGGCAAAACTTGCGAGGGAGCACAACAATGCGAATGTTCTCTGCATCGGGGGAAGGATTTTGCAGAAAGAGCAGGCGGAGCAAATAGTTAAAACCTTTCTCACTACATATTTTACAAATGAGGAAAGGCATTTGAGAAGGGTAAATAAAATAATGGAAATTGAAAAATTAAAATAAAAAATGTGCTGCAAAGGTTCATTTCTGTTCACATCCCTGCTTATTAACCTGCTCATTCGGTGCATTCGGCCATAAAAAAGGTGTTTTTTGGACATTTGCCTTGTTCATTCCTGTTCAGCCCCCTGCTTATTAACAGTTCATGTGCATATCTGGCTATGGAAAAAGTGGTTTTTGGGCATTGGAAGACTGCAGCAACCTTTTTGTTTGTGTTGCTGGCAATTAGCTTTGCTTATGCCATAGATTTCAATATTTTTTACATTGACGGCAATGCGGATAATGGCGGCTTGCCTGCTTTTTCATTTGTGAGAGACGGCAATCTTAGGATAGATTTGAATGTAAGGGACAATAACTATGGTATATTACTTTTGGATTTAAATTATTCAACATCAAGATATACGTACGGAACGCCAATTGTTGATGATTTGAACCTCAACTCTTATGCAGGCTGCCAGGACAATAATTTCATTGATTCAACCCGATGCTCAGTGTATTTTGATATAGGCGCAATTGCAGACGGAAACTATTTTATAAGCGGTGCGGCAAGGGACACTTTTGGGGGCGCAGGGTCTTTTGCCTATGATATTTCAGACAACAACTTCATGGTTGACAATACTGTTCCAATAACAACAGATGACGCAAATGCCGGATGGCAGAATTTTAATGCAAATGTAAGAATAACCTGCAATGATGGAAACGGCTCAAGCTGTACAATATGGGGAAGTGCTCTTAATTATTATAGGAAAGATACTGATCTTTCAGCAGCGGTTTCATATGGGGCATGGCAAATATATAACTTATCCCCCATACCATTCACCGCGGACGGAAACTGGGCTTTGGACTATTACACAATAGATAGGGCTGGAAATGCGGAAACAATAAAAACCACTTATGTGCTAATAGACAAAACATCCCCGGATATAAATATTGTCCAGCCTGCCGGAAACAGCACTTCAAGCAATCTCCTGTGGTTTGAGGTAAGCAAAGGATATGGCTCTGACATCAATGCAAATACAATAAAAGCAGACATAAATGGTGTAGCAAGCGACCTCAATTTCTCACAACATTGTGTAGAAACAGGCGAAGGATACAAATGCTCATGGGCAGAATCAAGCCTTGCTTCGGGAAATGATTACAACTTGGCTGTTTTTGCAAAAGACAATGTTGAATGGAGAGCAACAGCACAAAGGGTATTTACATATACAATTCCTGCGCCGGGCTCGTTGCCTGACATAAACATTAACTATATTGACGGCCATGCAGACAGTAATGCCTTGCCTACCTTCTCATATGCGAGAGATGGCTTAATCACCATAGATTTCAATGTTGCAGATGTAACACCTGCCTCGTTTATTTTGGACATGAATTACTCCACTTCAAATGTAAATGGAACTGGCGCTGCAATAGCTGATGATTTGAACCTTGACTCCTATGCGGGATGCGATGACACAAACTTCTTGGATTCAACGCACTGCAGCATTGATTGGAATGCAATGGGCATTGCTGACGGGAATTACTATATTCTTGTATCACTGAGAAGCAGCCCGGATACTGCAATTGAATCATCCGATAATAATTTCTTAATTGACAACACAAAACCGGTTATTGCATTTACTTTGCCCGCGTCCGGAGAAATGATCACAAATACATTTACAGTTAAATTTGATATAAATGATTCTGGCGGAAGCGGAGTGGACGGCGATAATGTTTTCTTTGATACAAATGCCACAGATATAAATACTGCAATTGTGATTGGAAGCGGCTCATGGGATATGAATTATATTGCTACATATACGGTCTCAAATGTTCCGGATGGTGATTATAATGTAACAATACGTGCAGTGGATAAGGCTGGAAACCAGGCTGATCAGAACACTGCATTAATTCATTATGACACAAATGCCCCAAGCGTAAGCATTGAGTCTGTTTCAACAAGTTCGGATTCTGCAACAATAACCTATTCGGGCTTTGATTCCGGCTCTGGAATCAAGGAGTACTGGATTAGGCTTGATTATGAAGAATCCCTAAGTGGAAGCTGGGAGAGTAATGGAACTGCAACAAGCAAAACCTATAGCGGCTTGAGCGCAGGCTCATACACCTTCTATTTAAAAGCAACTGATTATGCTGATTCAAACAGCCCTGATGCCAATACCAATTTCACTATAAGCGCCAGCAATGGAGGGAACCCCGGAGGGGGGCCTGGTGGAGGTCCAGGCGGAGGCCCCAGCCCGCCCACCCCGACTCTGCAGTGCACTGATACAGACAACAGCGATGATTTATTCGCTTTTGGATACGCCTATGCAAAAAGAGGGAATTCGCCAATGACGCTTTTGCAGCTGGATAAGTGCTCGGACA
Organism: Candidatus Iainarchaeum sp.; assembly: GCA_016187745.1. Lineage (GTDB taxonomy): Archaea > Iainarchaeota > Iainarchaeia > Iainarchaeales > JAXPJC01 > JACPJC01. The sequence continues at coordinate 35,203 of JACPJC010000006.1, forward strand.
AGGACAACCCAAATGAAATGAAATATGATATCATAGAGGCAATATGCATACACGAGCAGCCGAAAGGCGCTCCAAGAAATTGCCCGGAGAATTATCATTGCGGAACATCCCCACAAACCATAAATGACACAGCATATCTGCTTGCTGCATGCGTGCCTGATGAAAATGCAGAAGAGGCAGGCGAAGAGGGGCCGTTTGAAAGCTTCAGCGAGCAGGTGGCTGAAAAACTTGCAGAACTGAGGGAAAATTTAAGTGAAAAACTGGCTGAATTTATGGAAGGCAATCCTATCATAAGCGGCCTGGTTTCGCTTGTTCTGGAAAAGAGGGCAATAGCCTCGGAAAGGGAGAGGGTAATAAGGAACTTTAATGTAAGTGATGCTGAGATAGTGGAGGGGGTTGAAGAAATTGCCTCGGAAGAAATCAATTTGGAGCAGTTTGAATCTGAGCTAAAGCTTTTCTCGGGGCACTTCAAAAAGCACCTTTATCTCGCGCTGAAGGACGGCTCAGAAGAAGAAAAAAAATTGCTTTACAAACAGATAAAAAGCTATCTAAGCGAGGTAGAAAGGGAGTCATGAATTAACTCTGTTCAATGAAAAAGTTTTTATAAACAACTTAAAGTAATAATATATGGCACATATGGGGTGAGGGAAAGAAATGAATCTGGCTAAATGCTGTTCAATCCTGTTCATAGTATTATACATAATGGGAAGTGCACTTGCGGTTTCTGCAGATTATGATGTGAAAATATCTGAAAATGGCAATTCTCTTGTTATAATTAATATTTCAGGAAAGGACTGCTTTGATCTGCCATTGCCATTGGATGTTGCCGAGCCGAATGTAACTGGCGCCTTGTATGTATATTCAGAAAAGGGAGTTGAAGTGTGCATTGGCTCTACTGAAAGCGCGATAATTGTTTACAGGTCTGCACTGCTTACAGAGAAGACAGGGGGCTGGACATTCAAAATGGATTTGCCAGCTCTTGAAAAAGCATCTGCAAAGATCAATTTTCCGCAGAATGCCATTGTCACAAAAACAACCCCTTCTGCAAAAATTTGGCAGGCAGATGGCGCAAAATATGCAATTTACAATATCGGAAATGCAACTTCAATAGAGGCAAAATACAAATTTGGAACTGCTGAAACTCCCGCCGCTGCAACTACCGGGTTTTACTTCCTTGCTCAAAACTATGGGCTCTACGGCATCCTGCTGCTTGTTGTAATAGCTGCTGCCCTTTCATACTTCTTTTATTTCAGCAAGAAGCTGGCAAAAATAACTCCGGGGCAGGAAAATGTTGCCAAAACCCTTACAGAGAATGAGGCAAAGGTTGTCAAAATGCTTCTTGAGAATAAAGGCAGCATTAAAAGAAACCAGCTTGAAAGGAGTTCCGAGCTTGCAAAGTCAAGCCTTGCTGCTGTGCTCTACAACCTTGAGAACAAGAATATTGTCGGGGTTGACAAGAGCAATACCGTGCATCATGTAAAACTGAGCGATTGGTTCAAAGGGCTTTAAACTGCTTTTTAATTATTTTGTTCTATTTTATCTATTGGTTTTTAGCATGCAAACCTATAATAAAATTTCAGAGGGGATTTATGAAATTCCCAAGGATGCAGGGATGAAACTTCCCGCGCGCATTTATGCTACAGAGAAGCTGCTGAATGCAATTGAGAATGGCGCAATTCAGCAGCTGAAGAATGTTGCCTCTCTCCCTGGAGTGCAGAAATATGCAATTGGGGAAGCGGACATGCACTGGGGCTATGGGTTTCCCATTGGCGGGGTGGCGGGGATGAGTGTTGATGGGGGAGTTGTAAGCCCTGGCGGAGTTGGTTTTGACGTAAACTGCGGCGTCAGGCTGATAAAAACAAACATGGTTCTTTCTGATGTTAAGGGAAAGCTGCGCGAACTGCTGGATGTGCTTTTCAGGGAGATTCCTTCAGGATTGGGAAGCAAGGGAAAGCTGCGCCTGCAATCCGGGGAGCTGCGCGAGGCAATTGAGCAGGGCGCAAAATGGGCCGTCGGGAAGGGCTATGGGGCTGAAAAAGATTTGCAGTGCATTGAGGAATACGGCTGCATGAAGCAGGCAGATTCGGCAAAAGTCAGCGCGAGCGCGCTGCAGAGGGGCATGCCCCAATTTGGAACGCTCGGGAGCGGAAATCACTTCCTTGAAATCCAGCTTGTGGACAAGATTTTTGATGCGGAAACCGCAAAGGCATTCGGGCTGTTTGAGGACCAAATTGTTGTGATGCTGCATACCGGGAGCAGGGGCTTCGGCCACCAGGTTGCAACGGATTATATTGCAGTAACGGACAGGGCAATGCAGAAATACGGAATTTCAGTTCCCGACAGGCAATTGGCTTGCGCGCCGATAAATTCGGATGAGGGGCAGGCCTACTTTGCGGCAATGTGCTGCGCAGTTAATTACGCGTTCTGCAACCGCCAGGTCATGACCCATTGGATAAGGGAGAGCTTTGCAAAAGTTTTGGGAAATCCCTGGGAGGATTTGGGGATGGGGCTGCTTTATGACATCTGCCACAATGTTGCGAAACTGGAGGAGCATGAGGTTGAAGGGAAAATGAAGGAATTGCTGGTGCATAGGAAGGGCGCAACGCGCGCATTCCCTGCGGGGAGAAAGGAAAATCCTGAAATTTATGCAAAAACAGGCCATCCCGCAATAATTCCCGGGAGCATGGGAACAGCAAGCTATATCTGCGTTGGAACGCAGAAGGGATTGCAGGAAACTTTCGGAAGCGTTGCGCATGGCGCCGGGAGGGTGATGAGCAGGACTTCCGCAACAAGGCAGAGGCGGGGGGAAGAGGTGAAAAAGGCGCTTGAGGAAAAGGGCGAATTTGTAAGGGGCGCATCTGCCGAGGGATTGGCGGAGGAAGCGCCTGAGGCATACAAGGACATTGATGAGGTTGCGCTTTCAATTGAGCTGAGCGGAATCGGGAAGAAAGTCAGCAGGCATGTTCCGCTTGCGGTAATGAAGGGGTAGTTTTTTAATGTCTATTGTCTATAATATACTATAGGAAGTTATAGAATAGGAGGATTATTATGACTCATTTGACAACAATCCAATTGGACAAGTCTACAAAAAATCAGCTTGACAAGTTGAAGGAATACAAAAGAGAGACCTATGACGAGGTAGTGAAAAATCTGGTTGAGGTTGCTGAAATTCTAAAAAAAGAGCCCGAATTAAAAGAAGAAGTGTTGGAAGAAATTGCTGAAGCGAGAAAACATATCAGAATGGGCAAAGGACTGACAACTAAACAGCTAATTGCTGAGCTGGGCATAAAAATATGACATATTCTGTAATCTGGTCGCCCAAAAGCAAAGAGAAACTCGAGAAATTTGAAAAGGATGTTGCAGCAAGAATAATCAGGAAGGTTTCAGACATTAGTGAAAATCCTGAGCCGTATCTTATAAAACTTACTAATTCTGATGCATTTCGCTTAAGAGTCGGGGATTATAGGGTGGTCGTTGACCTGCTGAAAGACAAAAAAGAACTGCATGTAATTACTCTCGGGCACAGAAGAAACATTTACAAAGAGTTTGGTAGATAGAGATTATAATTGCAAGAAGTCAGCAGGCATGTTCCGCTTGCTGTAATGAAGGGATAATGTGGATATAAAATATAAAGAAGTAGAAATAATTAGTGAATTTATTGATGCAATTAGACTTCGGGTTGATGTATTTATCATAGAACAGGGTTTCAAGCCAGGATGGGAACCGGATGAAGATGATAAAATATCCAGACATTTTATAGCAATGGCTGATGATAAGGTTGTTGCAACAGCCAGATTCAGGGAAATTGGAAAAAGTGAAATAAAAATTGAAAGGATGGTGACAAAGAAAGAATATCGTGGGAAGGGTATTAGCAGAGGACTTGTTAAATTCATGATTGAAGAGATAAAAAAACTTAAACCCAAGAAAATATGGCTGAGAAGCCAGGTGCAATCGCAGCCATTTTATGAAAAATGCGGATTTAAAGCTGTTTCTGGGCCGTTCGATATGTGGGGGGTGCAACATATTGATCTGGAGTATCAAAGCAACAATTCACTAATTCACTATAAACCCTAACATTTATATACACTAAGCGCTACAATCTATTATTAGATATAATGGCAGGATTTGGGGGAGTCAGGAAGTTTGGGCAGTATGGCGTGATTCTGCTAGTTCTGGTTCTGTTTGGCACTTACGCAAGCGCAGAGCCTTTCTGCGGGGAAGTAAGTTTTTCAGTTTATCCCATAAGCATAACCTCAGGAACATCAATTGACAGGACGTTTGCGCTGCAGAACAATTCTGCCGAGGGGTTTTACATTGATGATTTCAATGCCTATGACATTGATGCCGATTTTAATGTGATTAAATTGAGCAATGACTCTTATGCCGGCCCGAATGCAACTGCAAGCTTATACATAAATATTTCCGCCTCTTCGGGGGTAAGCTCAAAAACCTCCAGCGCATATGCGAAAGTGAACGGGCATTTTGCCTCAGGGAAGGCTTGCGATTACAATGCGCTTGGGGAGAAGACCTTTGGAATTACAATTACAGGGGGAATTGTCGCAGTGGATGCGGAATGCACGAAAGTGAAAATTAGCGCGCATGCGGTAGGCATGGGAGAAAATTCTTCCGTTGCCGAAACATTCACCCTGCAGAACAATTCCTCGCAGAATTTCTATATTGATTCATTCATGGTTGATGAGAATTCAAATGATGTTTTTGCAATCGAGCAGGGATATGGGGATGTTGCAAATGCGAACGGGACAGCAGACCTGAGCCTGAAGGTTGAGTCCTATTCCACAAGCGAAAACAAGACCGCAACAGCGTATGCGAAAGTCGCGGGGCATTTCACCTCCGGAACGCAGTGCAATTCAAATGCGATCGGGGAAACCGGCTTCAGCATTTATGTTGCGGGAAGCGCAAGCACAAACTGCAATGATTTCCTGCTGTCAGTCCCTTCAGAAAAAAGGATGCTGAATTCTGCGGAAATTGGGATTGCCGCTGAAAATCCTACTCAGAGCTCAGCCACAATAACAATTTCAGGAGGCAATATCGGGGTGAATCAGAGCACCGTAAGCGTGCCTGCGGGGGAAACAATAAGCAAAACGCTCACGCTCAGCAATCTTGAGGGGGATGAGGCATGGCTTGCTTATGATGTTATATTGGAGAACTGCAATATCCCTTCAGGAATCACGCACATAGTGAAGGGCGCGGATTACGTTGAAGTTGCACATTACAATTCCGCAGTTGAGATTGAGGATGAGGCTAATGTGAAAGTGGAACTGAAAAACAATTCCCCGGACGCAAAGCAGTTTGCGCTTGCAATAACAGGATTGCCCGCGGATTGGGAAGTGCAGTATCTGCAGGGCTCGCTGGAAGGGGAGGAAACGCGCGCAGTTGTTTTGGGGGTTAGGCAGAAGAATGCCGTTTTCGGGAATTCCTATGCCGCAAAGCTTGTCCTGAGCTATGATTCAGCGCAGGTTGAGAGGGATATTGAATTCAGCGCGATGCGCTCAGGGCAGATTGAGAATGCAAGCATACAGACAAGCGTTGTGCAGAAGGACGATGAAAAGGGCAGCTACGAGGTAAGTGTTGTAGTTGAAAATGGTTCAGCAAGCGGAATTTCAGGCGCAATAGAAATTGAAGTTCCGGGAAACTGGGAAGTGGAAGGCGCAAAGGAGATTGCTGTTCCCGCAGGAGGGGCCGCGCAGACAACACTGACTGTAATTCCTGACAAGGCGCAGAAGGCAGGGGAAATAGGAAGCGTCAGTTTTGTTGCGAGGGATGGGAGGAAACTTGAGGAATTTGTGAGCTTCACCCCAAAAGGGGTTGCGGCATCCGTAGCATTTGCGGCATTTGCAACAAATGCTGTGTTTTTCGGCTTCATTGCAATCATTGTAGTTGCAATCATCTTCGTTCACAGGGGCAGGATTTCAGGAACAAGGAGGGAAAGCGTGGAATGGCCCTATAATTGGGGGAAAGAAGCCGGAGAAAAACCTTTTTAAACCCTTTTCATCGCTTATATTATATAATATTATTGTAAACTGTATCCCTCGCGAACCGCACGGGATATAACTACAAAAAACACACGTTTTTTGTTTTTGAAAATGCAGCAGGGAAGGTATCGGAAACGCAGTTTCTGATTGTGCTGTGCTGCAATGCAGTTTATATTAGCCTGGTGAATCTGAGTGACAAAGAAGCATAAGCCAAGAAGCGGAAGCTTGCAATTCTACCCCAGAGTGCGCTCTGCAAAGCCTGTCGCAAATTTCACAACATTCCCGAAAATAACGGATGGCGCATCAAAGCCCATGAGCTTTTTCGGATACAAGGCCGGAATGCTGCATGTGATGGCGAAGGATTTGTATGACAAGTCCGCAACTTACGGGCATGAGCTGAGAATTCCCGCAACAATAGTTGAGGCGCCCCCCATGAAGGTTTTCGGAATCCGCGCATACGGGGATTCCTCAAAGGGAAAATATGCGCTTACTGAAATAATTGCCGAGAAATTTGACAAGCATCTGGGTAAGAGGATAAAAAACTTAAAGGGAAACGGCGATTTCGGGAAGATTGAAAAATTAAGGGACAGGGTTGTTGAAATAAGGCTTATTGCGCATGCGCAGCCGCACCTGACGGGAATAGGGAAAAAAATGCCCGAGGTAATGGAAATTGCGCTTTCGGGGGATGTGAATGCGCAGACGGACTATGCTAAAAATATTCTGGGGAAAGAAATTTCAGCGAAGGATGTTTTTTCTGACAATGAGATTGTGGATGCGAGGGCCGTAACATTGGGAAAGGGATTCCAGGGCGTTGTGAAGCGCTTTGGTGTAAGAACATTGCGCAGAAAATCAAAGAAGGAAAGGATGGTTGGAAGCATAGGGCCATGGAACCCGAGCCTTGTGATGTGGACCGTTGCCCGCGCTGGACAAATGGGCTATCACGCAAGGGCGGAATACAACAAGCGCATACTTAAGATTTTTGAGAATCCCGCGGAGCTGAATCCGAGCTCGGGGCTTGAGGGCTATGGGACATTGAGGGGCACTGCAATTCTTGTCGCCGGCTCGCTGCCGGGGCACATAAAAAGGATTGTCGCGCTGCGCAAGGCGATAAGGAAGCCGCACATTGAAAGGAAATTGAGCGAAATTACATTCATATCAACAAGGCCTGAAATTGCAAAAACTTCTGAAGAGGAAGCCGCAGTGCATAAGGTAAGGGCTGAAAAGAAAGTTGAGAAGGAAGAGAAAAGCGTGAAGGATGAGATTGCAATGGCAGTAAAGGGGGAGAAGGAAAAGAAGGAAAAGGAGAAGTAAAAGCGGGAAATGATTTTTATGAAAGAGGCTAACGTATTTTCAGTTTCTGGGGAAATGGCGCATTCCATAAAGCTGCCCGAGGTATTCAATGAGCCCTACCACCCTGAGCTTATAAAGCGCGCGGCGCTTTCCGCTATTTCAGCAAGATTCCAGCCCAAGGGGACATACCCCGATGCGGGAAGGGAAGTTGTTACTGAATACAGGAGTCTGCGCTCTCTCCCTGCAATGGAGCGCACTATGAATGTTGACAAGGCGCGCAAGCCCAGGACAAAACACAGGCGCGGGCTGCTTGCGGGAGATGTTGCAGCAATCCCGGGAGTTGTTGGAGGCCCAAAATCACACCCCCCTAAGGCGATTAAAACACTCCATGAGAGGATAAATGAGAAGGAGAGAAGGCTTGCAATAAAAAGCGCCATTGCCGCATCATGCGACAGGAAGCTTGTAATTGCGCACGGCCATAAGATTTCCGAAGGGATTGAGCTCCCGATAATTATTGAGAAGGGGATTGAGAAGCTGAAGAAAACAAATGAAGTGTGCAAAATGCTCAAGGCGCTTAAATTATGGCAGGATGTGGAGCGCGCGAAAAAGAAGAAGCTGCGCTCAGGCAAGGCAAAAAGGCGCGGAAGGAAATACGCAAGAAGGAAAAGCGCGCTCATTGTTGTTTCTGGCAGCAGGGAAGGAATTTACAGGGCCGCAAGGAACATCCCTGGAATTGATGTGATTGAGCTGCGCAATTTGAATGCGGAAGTTCTTGCTCCGGGCGCAAAGGCCGGAAGGCTTGTGATATGGTCCGAGAATGCAGTAAACGAACTTTCAGAAAAAGAAAAGGTAAGTGCTTAAAATGGCTGAAAAGAAAATCGCAAAGAAAGGGAAGGATGCTGAAAAGCAGAAGCCTGCGATTGCCAAGGCCGGGAAAAAGACAGCGGGGGAAAAGGCGGAAAAAAAAATTGAAAATGAAGCTGCGCAGAAGGAAAAGGCGCCGGAAAAACGCAGTTTTTCTGATATTGAGAAGGAGCTTAAGAATTTTGAAATAATTAAGTTCGCGCTCATAAGCGAGAAGGCAGTGAACATGATTGAAAGGGAAAACAAGCTGACATTCATAGTGAACCAGAGTGCGGACAAGCCCTCAATAAAAAGGGCGATTGAGGAGATGCACAAGGTGAAGGTAGATTCCGTGAAGGTAATAAGGGACAGGAAAGGCAGAAAGAAGGCGATTGTAAAAATAGGAAAGGGCTTCAAGGCAAGCGATGTTGCAACAAGGCTGGGTGTGATATAGCATGGGAAAGAGACTTAAACAGCAGCGCAGGGGAAAGGGCAGCCCGATGTTCATAGCAAGGCACGGCATTGCTGATGTCGAATATCTGCCAATAACTCCGGAACAGAATGAGGGAACGCTCAGGGGTAAGGTTGTTGATTTGGTTCCTGATAAAGTCAGGAGCGCTGTGCTTGCGGATATTTTGTTTGAGAACGGGCTGCGCTCATATATGATTGCGCCGGAAGGGATGTTTGTGGGGCAGGAACTTCATTACGGCAGGAAAGCGCCATTGGAAATAGGGAACGTACTGCCATTGAATGAGATTGCGGAGGGCTGCCCGATATTCAATATAGAAAAGCGCCCTGGAGATGGGGGGTGTTATATTAAAACTTCCGGTATTTATGGATATATTGTAACAAAGGAGCCTGGAAGGGTTTATGTAAAGCTGCCGAGCGGAAAAACGGTTGAGATTTCCCCGGAATCGCGCGCCACAATAGGGAATATTTCCGCGGGGGGAAGGACTGAAAAGCCCATGCTCAAGGCAGGAACGCATTATCATGCGATGCACGCAAAGGGCTACCATTACCCCGGGGTAAGGGGCGTTGCAATGAATCCTGTTGACCATCCGTTTGGGGGCGCGCAGCACCATGCGGGAAAATCCAAGAGCGTTTCAAGGCATGCCGCTCCAGGGCAGAAGGTTGGGGCAATAGCAAGCAAGCGCACAGGGAGAACAAAGAGGTAGAGGCAAATGGTAAAAAAGGATTTTGCATTCCGCGGGCATCCTATTGAGGAACTGCTAAAGCTTTCTGACAAGGACTTTTCCAAGCTCATATGCTCAAGGTCCCGCAGGACTCTGTTGCGCAGCGGAATGGACAAGAAGATTGAGAAGAAAATCGAGAAGGCGCATGCGCTCTTGCAGCAGGGAAGGGAGGCAAAGCCCATCCGCACGCATCTGCGCAACATAATTGTTGTGCCGAGGATGGTCGGATTGAGGTTTGCAGTGCACAGGGGAAACACATTTGAGATTATAGGGATCATGCCGGAGATGCTCGGGCATTTCCTCGGGGAATTTGCGCTTACAAGGAAGAAGATGATGCACGGGAGAGCGGGAATCGGCGCGACAAAATCATCAACCGCGATAACCGCAAGAGGATAAAGGGGAAGGAAAATGGTAAAAAGGGATTATAATTTTGATTTTTCCGCCGTAAATCCGAAAAGGAGCGCGAGGGCAATACTGGCAAACCAGCCGGTTTCGCTGAAATATTCCGTTGAGCTTTGCAGGGAACTGAAGGGAAAAAGCACGAAGAACGCGGAGGCCTTCCTCAATGACCTGAAGGAAATGCGCGCGTTTTTGCCATTGAGGAAATACCGCAAGAAGGTTCCGCATCGCGCCGGGGAGCCTAAAAGCAAGGCAAAGGCCGGGCGCTATCCCATAAAGGCTGCGGCGAAATTCCTGGATCTGCTGAAGCTTGTGAAGGCAAATGCGGATGTTAAAGGATTGGATGCGGGAAAGCTGCGAATAGTGCACCTGTTCGCTTCCCAGGGCTTTCACAGGAGAGGCATGCAGGCGCAGGGAAGAATCTCCGGAAAACAGCGCAAGAGAAAATCAACGCACCTTGAAATAGTCGTGCAAGAGGCGGGATAATGATAGAAAAGGCATTCATCAGGCAGGGGATAAAGAATGTGCAGCTTGAGGATTACATGAGGAAGCAGCTTAAAAGCGCGGGATTCACGCGCCTTGAGATTGTCAAAACGCCTTTAGTAACGAGGATTGTTGTGAATGTGACAAATCCCGGGCTTGCGATAGGGAAGGGCGGGCAGAACATAAGGACGCTTACAAAGGAGCTTGGGGAAAAATTCGGGATTGATAATCCGCAATTGGAAATAAAGGAGATTGAAAAGCCGCAGCTTGACGCGCAGGCGATGTCGGATTTGCTTTCAAGCCTTATTGAAAGGGGATTCTCATGGAGGAGCGTTGCATTCAAGATTGTAAGGGATATAATGAACGCGGGCGCATTGGGAGTGGAAATAATAATTTCCGGAAAGCTCGGGGGGAAGGGCGCAAGGAAGAAAAAGCAGAGGATTGCGCTCGGATACATGAAGAAGGCGGGGGAGCAGACAAGGCTTGTTGATGCGGGAATGAAGACTTCTTACCCGAAGCAGGGCGCAATAGGAATAAAGGTAAAAATAATAAGGCCTGATGTGATGTTCCCGGATAAAATAAGGATAAGGGACGTAATAGCGAAGAAAAGGGCGGATGAGGAAAAGGAGAATGAGAGAATCGCAAAAAGCGCGGAAGACGCTGAAAAGGCGCAGGCAAAGGAAGCCCCTGTTGCTGAAGAGGCTGCTGTGAAGGGAGAGGCTGCAGTTAAAATAGAGGAAGGCAAGTGAAATGGCGCTTAAGATAAGGCAGATAAGGGAAATGGCGGTTCAGGAGGCAGAGGAGAAGCTGCTTGAGATGCGCGCTGACCTTGCGAAGGAGAAGGCGCTTGTGGCAAGCCACACGAAGCAGGAAAACCCGGGGAAGATAAGGGCGCTGCGCAGGGCCGTTGCAAAAATACTGACAATTGTCAATGAGAAGAAGAATTCAGGCGATAAAAAAATAAAAAACAGGGGGAAAAGCGAATAATGGAAGAAGTCTGCCAGATATGCGGATTGCCTAAAAACATCTGCGTATGCACGCAAATAACAAAGGAAGCGCAGAAAATCAAGGTAAGTGCGGTAAAGCGCGCATTCGGAAAGATAATAACGACAATATCCGGAATTGATGATGTGCAGACCGCAAAGGAGCTTGAAAAAATAATGAAAAGGAAGCTTGCGTGCGGCGGAACAACGAAGGGAAAGACAATAGAGCTTCAGGGGAATCATAAAAGGAAAATAAAGGAAATACTGGTGGAACAGGGATACAAGGGGGAATCAATAGATGACAATTAAATATTTGATAAATGGGTCGAACCTTCCGGCGCACGAGCTCATAGGGCTGGATGCGAAAGTGGTAAAAAGCGCGGATGTGAACAAGGTGGGGCTTTCAGGAAGGATTGTGGATGAGACAAGGAACATGTTTGAGATTGAGAAAAGGGGAAAAACAATGAGGATTCCGAAGCGCGAGGTTGTTATTGAATTCAGGCTTTCGGGAAAAAGCCTTGGGAAAATTGAATGCAGCAGGATAATCTGCAGGCCCGAGGACAGGATAAAGAATTATTTCAAAAAGGGCAGGGGCGCATAAAAATGGCTGAAGAGCAAAAAAAGGAAGTTATCGGAAACGCAGTTTCTGATTGCAAGGATTTGAAATGCCCGGTTCACGGAAGCGTAAAAGTGAGGGGCAATATGTTTGAAGGAATTGCAATAAGGGCAAAGGCGCCGAAAACAGTGATTGTTGAGCGCTATCTAATGCAGCATGTGAGGAAATACGAGAGATACAAGAAAGTTAGGTCGAGGATTACGGCGCACAAGCCGGACTGCATTCAGGTTGCTATCGGGGATAAAGTGAGGATTGGCGAAACGCGCAAGCTCAGCAAGACAAAGAGCTTTGTGGTTATGGAGGTGCTTAAGTAATGCGCGCAATAACAGCAAGAAGGGCGAAGAGCCTCCAGCACCGCTCAAACTGCTTTTGCACCGACAATTCGGGGGCAAAGGAAGTCAGGTTTGTCAGCGTAATAGGGCTGCACACGCGCAAGAAGATGTCCCCGAAGGCGGGAATAGCTGACATGATTACTGTTGTAATAACAAAGGGCAAGCCGGAAATGCGCAAGAAAGTTGAGCGCGCGATAATTGTAAGGACAAAGAAGGAATTCCGCAGGCCTGACGGGATGAGGGTAAAATTCGAGGACAATGCGGTTGTGCTCGTTGATGAGAAGGGATTGCCGAAGGCAAGCGAAATAAAGGGCGCAATAGCAAAGGAAGTCGGGGAGCGCTGGCCCAAGATTGCAGGAATTGCCGCGGCAGTAGTTTAAATGATTTAAGTGTGATAAAATGGAAAAAACAACAAAGCCCGGAAAGCAGAGAAAAAGGGCATATGGCGCGCCACTGCATGAGCTGCAGGGCTTCATGCATGCCGCGCTCAGCAGGCAGCTGAGGAAGGAATTGGGGAGAAGGAGCCTCGGGCTGAGAAAGGGCGACAAGGTGAAAATTACAAGCGGGGCGCACAAAAAAACAGAGGGAAAAATAATTGCGGTTGACAGGAAGAAGGGGCGGATTTTCATTGATTCGCTTAAAAGAAAAAAAGTTTCGGGAAAGGAGATTTCAATTCCAATAAGGGCGGGAAATGCTATGCTGATTGAGCTTGAAAAGGGCGATGAGAGAAGGCTGCACGCGAAAAAAAAGGAGAAGAAGTAAAATGGCGAGAAAGGGCGCAAATAGGAAGCAGAAAAGGCTTTCCGCAAGCAGGGCGTTGTTTGCGATGAGAAAGACCAGCAAGTGGATAATGTCCACAAAGCCCGGGGCGCATCCGAAAGGGAATTCCGTCCCGCTCGGGTTTGCACTGAGGGAGCTCCTGAATTATGCCGGAAACGCGAAAGAAATTAAGATGCTGCTGAATTCAGGGAAGGTGCTTGTTGACGGGAAAGTAAGGAAGGGGCGCAACATGCCGCTGGGGATATTTGATGTTGTGGAGCTTCCGGAAATTGAAAAGCGCTACAGGGTCTTGTTTGATTCGAAGGGAAGGACAATGCTCAAGGAAATTCCTGCAAAGGGAAAGCTGCAGAAGCTCTGCACTGTTGTGGGAAAGCATGCGACAAAGGGAAACAAGATGCAGATTGCAACAAATGACGGGAGGAGCATTGCTGCCTCAGGGGCTGATGGGATTTCAGTGCATGATTCGCTGCTTATAGAGCTCCCAAGCCAGAAGATTGCCGCGAAATTCAGGATGGAAAAGAATTCCCTTGTTTACATAATTTCTGGAAAGCACGTTAATGAGCATGCGAGAATCCTCGATGTTGGGGAATCAACAATGAAGAGGCCGAAGCTTGTAATGCTTGAGAATGAGAGCGGGGACAAATTCAGCACGCTGGCTGAGAACATATTTGTAATAGGGGCGGAAAAGCCCGCAATTGAAATGTGATTGAAATGGCAGAGAACAATATGCGCAGTATAAGGGTTGCGAAAATAGTCGTCAACATGGGCGTCGGGCAGACAGGGGAGGAACTGAAAAAGGCAATGACAATACTTGAGAAAATAACAAATTCGAAGCCGGTTCAGACGCTCTGCAAGATAAAGCAGCCAACATGGAACATAAGGGAAGGGCTGCCTATTGGGACAAAGGTTACGCTGCGCGGGGAAAAGGCGATTGAGTTTTTGAAAACCGCATTTCTTGCGAAGGAGAAGGCGCTTGAAGCAGGGAATTTCGATGAAAGGGGCAATTTCGGCTTCGGGATTGCGGAGCACATTGACATGCCGAATGCAAAGTATGACCCGAAACTCGGAATCAGGGGATTTGATGTCCTTGTCGCGCTGGAGAGGGCGGGTTACAGGATAAAGAGGAGAAAGCGCGGAAAGCACAGGGTAACAAAAAACCACATCATAGCAAAAAACGAGGCGATTGAATTCATAAAAAATAATTTCGGGGTTGAGATTAAATGACTGAAAGAATCAGCATCGGGAAGAAAAACAAGAGGACCTGCAAAATCTGCGGGAATGACAAGGGCCTGATGCAGAAATATGATATTGGGATATGCAGGCGCTGCTTCAAGGAGCGCGCTGATAAGATGGGTTTCAGGAAATACACTTAAGAGGGGAAAAAATGACTTCGGACCAACTGATGAATGCTCTGATAAGCATAAAGAACCATGACGCAAAGGCGAAGAGGGAATGCATTGTAAGGCCCGCGAGCAGGCTGCTCGGGGAAGTCCTGCGCCTTCTGCAGAAAAACTCGTACATAGAGGGCTATGAGTTTGTTGATGATGGAAGGAGCGGGGTTTACAGGATTTCGCTGCTCGGAAAAATAAACGAGTGCAAGGCTATAAAGCCGAGATATGCGGTAAAAAGGGACGGGTTTGAGAAATATGAGAAGCGCTATCTCCCCGCAAGGGACGTTGGATTGATATTTGTTTCAGCGCCTTCAGGGGTAATAACGCACACAGAGGCGAAAAAGCGCGAAACCGGGGGAAGGCTGCTGGCATATGTTTATTGAAGTCATTGAAGTGAAAACATGAAAAAATTCGAGAAAATAATTGAACTGCCGGGGGATGTCTCCGCGCAGCTGCAGGGGAAGAGCCTTTCGCTCAAATGCAATAATGCGGAGAACAGCAAAAAATTCAAGGCGGCAGGAATAGGGCTTTCGCTCGATGGGAACAGGATCATAATTTCCTCGGACAAGGCCGGAAAGAAAACAGATGCGGTTGCAAACACGCTTGAGAAGCATATAAAAAACATGATTCAGGGATTAAAGGAAGATTATGAATACAGGCTTTCTGTTGTTTATTCGCATTTCCCGATAAGCGTTGCGGTGAAGCAGGGCATTGTGGAAGTGAATAACTTCCTCGGGGAGAAGAAGCCGCGCAGGGCAAGGATATTGGGGAAAACAAGGGTTGAAATGAAGGGCGCGGAAATAACGGTAAGGGGAAACTCCAAGGAAGATGCCGGGCAGACAGCAGCAAACCTCGAGCAGGCAACAAGGGTTTCAGCGCGGGACAGGAGAGTTTTCCAGGATGGGGTATACATAATCAAAAAGCCGGAATGAAAACATGAAAGAAAATGAAGGAAAAAAGAAAAGGAAGGCGCTTAAGAGGCTGATGAAGGGCAAGTGCAGGCTCCTGTTCAAGGGAAGGTTCGGAAAGCGCGATGTGAGAAGGAAGAAAAACAAGAAATGGCAGCGCTGGAGAAAGCTGCAGGGAACTGACATGATGAAGGAGCAGGAAGACGGGAGAATTCCGGGAACAGGCTACAGGACGCGGAAGGAAATAAGGTTCATGCACCCTTCGGGATTTTATGAGAAAATGATTCTGAACCTTGCGGACCTGAAGGGAATAAATGCCGAAAATACTGCTGCGAGAATCTCCTCGAAAATCGGGAAGAAAAAGCGCATTGCAATAATTAATGAGGCGAAAAAGCTCGGCATAAAGCTGCTGAACGCATAAGGATGCATAAGGGGAATTCAAAATGGACATAAGGAAAATAAGGAAAATTGCTTCCGAGCTTCTCGGAAGCGGGGAAACCCGCGTGTGGATTGACCCCGAGAAAACAGCTGAAATTTCAAAATGCATTACCAAGGATGACATAAGGGCGAAAATAAAGGAGGGCGCAATAAGGAAAAGGGAGTCCGCATATGCGAGCAGGGGCAGGGCAAGGGCAAGGCACAAGAAGAAAAAATTGGGGAGAAAGCGCGGCTTCGGAAAGAGGAAGGGCGGAAGGAATGCGCGCTCGGGGCAGAGGAAGTCCTGGATAAGCAACGTCAGGGCGCAGAGGAAAAAAATAAGGGAGCTTAGGGAAAAGGGCGCAATAGACCAGAAGAAATACTCAAAGCTCTACAAGATGGTGAAGGGAAATTACTTCAAGGGGAAGAAATACATTGAGGCATTCATAAAATAAGGCGGGAAAAAATGACAAAGCAATCTATGTTTGAGGGCAAGTTCAGAAGGCGCAGGGAATGCAAGACTGATTACAGGAAAAGGCTTGCGATGGTCAAATCGGGGAAACCCAGGCTCATTGCGAGGAAGACCGACCGCTACATAATGGCGCAGGTTGTAAATTACGCTCCAAAGGGGGATGTTGTTGCGGCAGGCGCAAATTCAAGGGAGCTTGAGAAATTCGGCTGGCCGTTCGGGAAGAAGAATTTGAGCGCGGCCTATCTTACAGGAATGCTTGTTGCGCAGAGGGCGAAGGAAAAGGGCATTTCCGAGGCAATATTCGACCTCGGCCTGCAGGCCAATGCCCATGGGGCGAGGATTTTTGCAGTCCTCAAGGGGGCGCTTGACGCGGGAATGAAAATTCCGCATGATGCTGAAGTGATTCCGAAGGCCGAAAGGATAGGCGGGAAGCACGTAGGGGATTATGCGAAAGCACATCCAAACAGCAAGCAGCAGTTTTCGGAGTATGCGAAAAAGAAGATTTCTGCAGAGAATATTCCTGCTGCATTTGAGAATGCCAAAAAGAGAATTACTGGGAATGGCGGGGAACAAAAATGAGTGCGAAAAAGTTATCAGTTGAAGAGCCGGAGCTTTCTGCATCCGAAAGGCTGCTGAGGCAGAATGAAGAGGAGCTTCAGAAGAAGCTTGCGGCATGGGCGCCGAAGACCGAGTTGGGAAGGATGGTGCAGCGCTCCGAAATTACCGAAATGGACCAGATTTTCGAAAACAATTACAAGATACTTGAGCCGGAAATAATTGACTTCATGCTGCCTAACCTTGAGGAAAAGATTGTTGAATCGACAAAAACAACAAGGGTTAGAAGGGCCGGAAGGCAGTTCTCGTTCAGGACGGCCGTCCTTGTGGGGGACAGGAACGGCCATATCGGCCTTGGAATCGGAACTGACAGGGAGAGGCTTCCTGCGGTGCAGAAGGCAACGGAGAATGCGAAAATGCATCTGATGAGGATTAACAGGGGCTGCGGAAGCTGGGAGTGCAGGTGCAGCATGCAGCATTCTGTGCCTTATAAAATAGAGGGGCGATGCGCTTCCGTAAGGATTGTTCTGATGCCCGCGCCAAAAGGAACCGGGCTTGTTGTGGGGGAAGAAACAAAGGAAGTCCTGGAAACCGCGGGAATAACAGACGTGTGGAGCAGGACAAAGGGAAGCACGGCAACAAAGCTTAATTTTGTGAAGGCGACAATAAATGCGCTTGCAAACATATCCAAGGTGCATATTTCTGAAAACATGTCAAGAAAGCTGGAAGTGAAATGAAAATGTACGCCGCAATAATGGTAAGGGGATTGATAGGCGCGAAAAAGGACGCAAAAATGGCGATGAGGCTTATGCGCCTGAACAAGCAGAACCACCTTGTGCTGCTGCCTGAAAATGATAGCAACAAGGGAACGCTCGAGAAGGTCCAGAGCTATGTTACCTATGGAAAGATTGCGAATGATGTGCTTGCAGGGCTTGTTGAAAAATGGGCAAGGCTCATTGGAAATAAGAAAATTGATGCGGAGTTCCTGAAGAAAAACAAGTTCGGGAATTTCAATGAGCTTGCAAATGCTCTTATCGATGGGAAAACTTCGCTTGCGGAGCTGCAGATAAAGCCGGTGTTCAGGCTGCATGCGCCGAGCAAGGGGTATGAGAGAAAGGGCACAAAAAAGCCTTTTTCACTAGGGGGCGCGCTTGGCCCGAGGGAGAATGAAATAAACAAATTGATTATGAGGATGATTTAGAATGAAGGAAGGGAATCAGGATTAACCTAAAACTGAAGGGAAACCTTGGTTTCCCTGCGGTTTGGATGAGGATGATTTAGAATGACTGTGCGAAAAAGGAAAAGGAAAAACAAGCTGCGCGGTTCGCGCACTTTCGGAACCGGAAATACCAAGCATAAGCGCGGCTCAGGATGCAGGGGCGGAAAGGGAAGGGCCGGAAGCCACAAGCACAAGTATTCCAAATATTACGATACGTTTGGAGTAACGCTGAGGCTGAAGCCAAGGAAACTCAAGGGGAATGAAATGAACCTCTGGCAGGTTGATGAAAACATCGAAGGCTGGCTTTCCGGAAAAATGATTGAGAAGAGCGGCGACGCTTACGTAATTGACTGCAAAAAGCTCGGAATAAGGAAAATACTTTCAAAGGGGAATCTTGCAAGGAAAGTTATCCTGAGGAATGCGCAGCTAAGCGAAAAGGCAAGGGAAAAAATAATCGCATCAAAGGGAATCATTGAGGAAGCAGGGGAGAAAAAGGAGAAGGGTGAAAAATGAGCATCCTTGATGTTTTTGAGCCAATTTACAAGCTGCTTCCTGAGGTGAAGAGCCCGGAAGTAAAGCCGGCGCTTAAGCGCAGGCTCATGTGGAGTGCGCTGGCGCTCCTGCTGTTTTTCATAATGGGCAATATTACTGTCTATGGGATTGACCTTTCAAGAAGCCTGGGGGGCAATCTCGCGGCATTTGAGCTCATACTTGCAAGCAAGATTGGAAGCCTTATAACTGTGGGAATAGGCCCGATAGTGCTCGCATCAATCATACTGCAGATGCTTGTGGGGGGCAAAATAATAAACATAGACCTTTCAAACCCAAAGGACAGGGCGCGCTTCACGAGCATGCAGAAGCTGTTTGGGATCGTGCTTTGCTTCTTCGAGGCATTTGTATATTCCGCATTCGGGTTTTTGGTTCCAGATTCGGGAATGCTTCTGCCTGTAATCCTGCAGATAGCATTCGGCGCAATAATCCTGATATATCTGGATGAAGTTGTTTCAAAGTATGGAATAGGCTCTGGAATCGGATTGTTTATTGCAGGCGGAGTCGCAGGCTCAATAGGATGGCGCATTTTCGCCCCTTACCTTGTCACAAACGTTGGAATAGTTGAGGGCCTGCTGCTGCAGATTGTTGGGGAGGCGGTGAAGGGAAGCCTGCTCAATGCGTTTGTCCTGTCGGTTCCGATAATATTTGTGATTGTGATTTTTCTCGTGGTTGTTTTTGCGGAGGGAATGCACGTAAATATCCCGATTACCGTAGGGAGGAGCGGGGCGACATCGCGCTTCCCCGTGAAATTCCTCTATGTGAGCAACCTTCCAGTTATACTTGCAATGGCGCTGTATGCGAACCTGCAGATGTGGGCGATAGCGGGCGCAAATATCCCAATACTCGGAACAATGCTCGGCGCAGTAAGCTATGCAACTGCAATCCCGAGGGTCGGGGGAACAGCGCTCTTTGAGGCGATTTTCCTGCAGGGGCTTTCGGGAATTGTGATTGCTGAAATCCTGCATGCGGTGCTTTATATTGCGGTCTTTGTTGTCATTTGCGTTGTTTTCGGAAAATTCTGGGTGGAGATGGCAGGGCAGGGGCCTGCGGCAATTTCAGAGCAATTGCAGAAAGCCGGAATGTCTATTCCTGGATTCAGGAAGGACCCGCGCATCATAAGGCAGATTTTGGATAGGTACATTCCGCCAATTACAATCCTTGGGAGCGCATTTGTTGCGCTGCTTGCGGGGCTTGCGGATTTGACCGGAGCACTTGGGAGCGGGACGGGAATACTTCTGACTGTTGGAATTGTTTACAGGCTTTATGAGGAACTTGCAAGGGAGCAGCTCATGGAAATGCACCCGTTGCTTGGGAGACTTTTCAAATGACTAAGTGGAAGTTTGAGGAAACGGAGGGTTTCTGATGTGGCAACTGATAAATCCTACAATTGATATTCTGCTGATTTCAATAGGCATAGCTGCGGTATCGCAGCTGTTCCAGATGAAATTTACAGACAGGAAAAAAATGCGAGCAATGCAGAAGGAAATGAAGGACAAGCAGAAGAGAATGCGCGAGCTTGCGGGAAAAACCGATGCTAACGCGCTTGCGGAAATCAAGAAACTCGAGCAGGAGATGATGCATGCGCTCAATGAGAGCATGAAGCACAGCATGGGCAGCATGATAAAGCTTATGCCGCTTACAGTAATTTTCCTGTTTGTTTACTGGCTGCTTGGCAGCGCCTATGGGAGCAGCGCGGTGCCAACGCTTTTCCCAATAAGCATAGTCAAGCCCGCAATGGGCTGGATATGGTGGTATGTGATATGCGTATTTATAGCAAGCATTGTAATAAGCGCATTAACGAATGCTGTTGAGAACAGGATGGAATCAAAAGCGCAGGGAGTTGCAAAAAATGGTTGAACCTAAGAAAAGGAATATGAAAAGGCGCTATGTGAGGACCTCGGGCGGAGTGGTAAGGCTGCATTTCGGAAAGCGCAAGTCCTCAAAGCACGAATGCGCGCTTTGCGGAAGGACAATGCACGGGATGCTCCACGGCTCGG
Organism: Candidatus Iainarchaeum sp.; assembly: GCA_016187745.1. GTDB lineage: Archaea > Iainarchaeota > Iainarchaeia > Iainarchaeales > JAXPJC01 > JACPJC01. The sequence goes on from JACPJC010000006.1 coordinate 55,626, forward strand.
GAATAAGCGAGGCGCATGATGCGGCAAAGACGGAAAAAAGGCCAAGCGCACTGCTCGCAGGCGCATTATGCAACAAATGCAGGGCAGTGGCAACAGAAGAGGCGATAAAAGTAAAGCACGGAATAAAGCCGATTGATGAGGTTGATCTGGGCTTCAGGAAATACGCTGAAATGATAATGAAGAGGATTGAGTGAATATGATAGTAACAATATCGGGCCTGCCGGGAACGGATGCAAGGGAGATCTGCAAGCAGATAGCGCTTGAATTCAACCTGCAGTATGTTTCCCTTGAGCAGATAGGAAAGGGGATTGCGCTTCCGGGCAATGCCGCAAGGATTTCAGAAATGCTCAAGGCGGCAGTGCGCAGGAAAAACTGCATAGTGGAGCATGCGCTCGCGGGAATAATGCTCAGCAATGCGGATGCGAAGGTCTTCCTGCTTTCATTCAGGCTCAACAGGGCGAGGATGCTTTCCAAGCGCGAAAAAATAGAATTCGATGCCGCGCTCGGAAAAATCGAGGGCGAAGAGGAAATCCTGGGGAAAATCGCATCAGACGAACTTGGGATTGGAATGGACAGCCTTAATCCCTATGACCTTGTGCTTAACTCTGACAAAATCGGCAGCAATGATGCGGCGGAGCTAATAAAGAATTACATAAAGAGGGCCGTTGCATAAATTTTAGGGAGGGAAAAAAATGCCTGCGCTTGAAGTTGGAAGAATCTGCGTGAAAACGCGCGGAAGGAATGCCGGAAAGAGGGTAGCAATAGTGGAAATGCAGAAGAATTTTGCGGTAATTGACGCGCCGAACATGAAGAGGAAGCGCTGCAACATCCTGCACCTGATTCCGCTTGAGGAGAAGATTGATGTGAACAAGGGCACAAGCCATGAGGAAATTGCAAAAATTATGAAAAAATAGTGGAAAATAGTTTGTGTTTTTAAATAGAATATGGGGAAAATTAATATGGTTGAAGGAAAAATTGCAGAAAATCCGGATGAAATCCGCTATATTGTCAGGATTGTCGGAAAGGACCTTAACGGCCTTTCCCCAATATGGCATGCGCTTCTTGGAATAAAGGGGATAGGGCAGAGAATGGCAATAATGATGGCAAGGGCATTTGAAAGCAGGACAGGAATCGGATATGATGCTAAGCTCGGGGAGATTCCAGAGGACAAGCACAAGGTGCTTGAGGATATTGTGATGCACCCGGGGAATTATGGCATTCCCTCCTGGGCATTCAACAGGGGGAAGGATATTGAGAGCGGGAAAGACATGCATCTCGTAATGTCGGAGCTTGATTTTTCATTGCGCAATGACTTGCAGAGGCTGAGGGAAATAAAGACCTACAGGGGGATGAGGCACACCTGGGGGCTTCCGGTAAGGGGCGGAAAAACAAGGACAAGGGCAAGGAAGCGCGGCGTTTCCGTCGGAGTGGAGAAGAAGGCTGCAAAGGCCGCAATGGCCCCGAAGGCCGGGGAAAAGGCAGAGGCAAAAGAGGAAAAAAAGAAGTGATGAACAATGGGCGATCCTAAAAGGGCCGAAAGGCAGTATGAAATTCCCAGGAAGCACTGGGATCTTGCCATAATAGAGAATGAGCGCAAGACCATGGAGACCTATGGCCTGAAAAACAAGCGCGAGCTGCACCACCTGCAGGCGATTGTAAAGACCAAAAGGCACAATGCGAGAAGTTTGCTTGCGCTTTCCGCGGAACAGCGCGTGAAAAGGCAGTCCGAACTTCTTAAAAGCCTTGAGAGAATAGGATTGCTGCCGGAGCATGCTACGCTTGATGATGTTTTGGTTCTTTCAATTGAGGAATTGCTCGAAAGGCGCCTCCAAACTGTAGTGTGGAGGAAAGGGCTTGCAAATACGATAGGGCAGGCAAGGCAGTTCATAGTGCACGGGCATATTGCGGTTAACGGCAGAAAAATTGACCGGCCGGGCTACATAGTTTCAAAAGGCGAGGAAGAAAAGGTCGCATATTATGGGAAGCAAATGCAGCTTGCGGCAAAGGAAAAGGTTGAGGAAATTAAAAAAGGGCAGGATGCGGAGGCGCAGGGAACTGAGGAAGCGGAAGCCGCATCGGGGGAAACTGCCGAAGAGGCAATAAATATGGAAGAGGCGTCTTAAAATGAGCGATGAGGAAAAGCGCGGGATTCTGCACATATATGCGAGCCATAACAACACGATTCTCCTGCTTACTGATGTGAGCGGCGCGGAAACAATTGCAAAATGCTCCGGGGGAATAGTTGTAAAGGCGCAGCACAAGGAGGCTTCTCCGTATGCGGCAATGAAGGTTGCGGAGGTTGTTGCGGAGAAGGCAAGGGAGCGCGGAATCAGGTTCATTGATGTCAAGGTGAGGGCATCCGGAGGCACAAAGCTAAAATCCCCGGGTCCGGGGGCTGAAGCCGCAATCCGCTCGCTGACAAGGCAGGGGCTTATAATAAGGAACATTGAGAATGTAACTCCGATGCCGCATGACGGGACAAGAAGGAAAAGGAAATACAGGAGCAAAAAAAAGTAAATATTAATTTTTCCTGAAAGAAGGGAAATTAATAAGAAACCGGAGGTTTCTTATATGGATGTAAAAAAAATTGCACAGAAGGAAAATACCCTTAAATTCCTTGTAAGGGGGGTAAATTCCGAATTTGCGAATTCCCTGCGCAGGGCAATAATGGCTGATGTGCCCATACTTGCGATAGAGGATGTTTCAGTATATGAAAATTCCTCAATATTATATGATGAGTTCCTTACCCAGAGGCTTGCATTGATTCCATTGACAACAGATTTGAAAACATACAAGAAGGGTGAATCCGCTAAAATGAGCATCGATAAGGAAGGGCCCTGCACGGTCTATTCAAAGGACATAAAATGCAGCGATCCGAAAATTGAGGTAGCGGACAAGCGCATTCCGATTGTCAAATTGCTGAAGGACCAGAAATTAAAGCTTGAGATGAAGGCAGTAATGGGCTTCGGGAAGGAGCATGCGAAATGGCAGCCTGCGGTTGTTTCCTACAGGCAGCTTGCAACAATAAGCATTGGGAAGGACTGCGACCTGTGCGGGAAATGCATTGAGAACTGCGCAAAGAAGCTTCTGGAGGCAAAGGCAAAGAAGATTGTCCTGGAAACGCCGATTGAATGCGATTTGTGCGGAAAATGCAGGGATGTGTGCAACCTGCAGCAGCTTGCGATAGAATACAGCAAGGATGATTTTTTGTTCACTGTGGAAAGCCACGGGGCCCTTGAGGCCTCTGAAATAGTGGAAAAGGCTGCGGAAATCCTGAAAGACAGGAATTCGGACTTCAGGAAGGAGATTAAAAAATTATAACATTACAATCAGAAACTGCGTTTCCGATACCTTCCTTTGTTTCAAGGGAAACTCGGACGAGGAGATTAATAAATTATAACATTACAATTATTATGGGAAAGCCCGGTGGAATCCTGAACCTTAAGGGAAAGGGTCAGGATTAGCCTAAAACTGGGGAAAACCGTAGGTTTTCCGCGGTTTGGATGCAGGGGTACCCAAGCGGCCAAAGGGGCAGGTGAGTTTTGATTTGAAAAAAACAAAATTCTGCCAAACTTAAGGTCTCTTGAAAAAAGGATGGGAAATCCTGTGGCTTAGTGCCTTCAAGGGTTCAAATCCCTTCCCCTGCACACCAATCCCTTTTCTTTTAGGAAAAGAAAAGATCTGGGTTTTACCCCAAAAGAAAATAAAAAATAAAATTCAGGGAAAGAGAAAATAATTTTCGGAAAAAAAATAAAAAATCGGGAATGAGAAAATGAAAGTTACAGGGCCTACGGAACTCGGAACTCAGGTTCTTATAAGAAGGCTTGAGAAGCTCGGAAAAAGCAGCGGGCAGGCCATGTGGCTTGACCTTGCGGAAAGGCTGGGAAAGCCGCGCAGGATAAGGCCTTCGGTTAATTTGTGGAAGCTCGGGAAAATGGCAAAGAAATTCCCGGGAAAAACATTGCTTGTTCCGGGGAAGGTGCTTGGCTCGGGCTCGCTGGATTCCGCGCTTTCAATATGCGCGCTTGAATTTTCCGCTGGCGCAATGAAAAAAATCTCCGGGCACAAGGGAAAGGCGCTGACGCTGGATGAATTCGTAGGAAAGCCCGCAGATGCGAAGGACATTGCAATAATAAAGTGATTTTTATGACAACAATAAATGCAGAAAACCTGATTCTGGGAAAGCTTGCGACAAATGTTGCAAAGCGCCTTATTTCAGGGGAAACCATAGCCATTGCAAACGCGGAAAAATCCGTAATGCTCGGGACAAAAGAGGCAAAGGCATACAAGTTCAAGGTGAGGCTGGGAATCGCGTACAAGGGGATGCCTGAGCGCGGGCCGAAATACTCGAACAGGCCTGAAACCATAATGAGATATGCAATAAGGGGCATGCTGCCAATGGAAAGGGCCTCGGGGAGGGATGCATTCAGAAGGCTGAAGGTTTATTCAGGCCTGCCAATGGAGCTTAAGGACAGGAATTTAAAAACAGTTCCTGATGCAAAGTGTAAAAGCGACAGGTTTGTTTATCTGGAAGAGGTTTGCAAGCATCTGGGATATGAGGCGAAAGCATGAGCGCGGAGCAGAAGGCATCAAAAAAGGCAAGGCGCAAGGGCGTTGTAACAAAGGCAAGGCGCAAGACCGCAATAGCGCACGCCATTCTCAGAAAGGGCACCGGGAAAATAAGGGTGAACAGGATGCTCCTTGGAATTGTGCAGCCAAGGTATGTGCAATTGCTCATAAAGGAGCCTATAACACTTGCGGGGGAGCTTGCAAATGACATTGATGTTGATGTAAGCGTAAAGGGCTCGGGGCAGATGGCGCAGGCGGTTGCCGCGCGCGGAGCAATAGCAAAGGCGCTGGTCGCATACACCAATAGCCCTAAGCTTAAAAAGGAATTCCTGGATTACAACAGGATGCTTATTGTTGATGACATAAGGCAGACCGAGCCCAAGAAGCCTTTGGGAAAAGGCGCAAGGGCAAAGAAGCAGAAATCAAAGAGATGACAAACATGGGGTTAATAAGGGCATTATGCCATTATAGCAGAAATCAAAGAGGTAAAATTCAGAGGTGAAAAAATGATTGTTCCGGTAAGATGCTTTTCATGCGGGAAGGTTCTCGCTGGCATGTATGACGAGTATCTGCAGCGCATAAGAAAGGGGGAAAGCGCGCAGAAGGTCATGGATGCTTTGGGAATAGAAAGATACTGCTGCAGGCGCACTATTTTCGCGCATGTTGATTTGATGGATGAGATGCTTAAATTCCCAAGGCAGTAGATGGAGTTGCAATAATGAGCGAAGAAAAAAAGCACACTGAAAAGGCGGAAGCAGTGAAAACTCCGCAGAATGGGGATAAGCCGATTCCATCCCCGCAGAACGTTTACGGGAATGAGGAGTTCCAGATTTCAGGGAAAACGCTTGTTCCTGCCGACGTTTACCTCAAGGCGGGCGTGCACATTGGCACAAAATTCAAGTCCGGGGACATGTCGCGCTACATTTACAAGCAGAGAAGGGACGGCCTGAAGGTTATGGACATTGCGACATTTGATGAGCACCTGAGAATTGCTGCTAATTTCATCGCGCAGTTTGCCCCTGAAAGGGTTGCGATTGTCTCGCGCAAGCTTTACGGCCAGAAGCCAGTGCAGGAATTCGCTGAATCCATAGGCGCGCGCGCATTTGTTGCTAGGTTTGTGCCGGGAACCTTCACAAACCCCGAGGGGAAGGAGTTTGTCGAGCCGCAGCTTGTAATTGCAAATGACCCCGGGGCGGATGCGCAGGCAATATCGGAAGCAACAGTAATGAAAAGACCTGTAATCGCATTCTGCAATACCGACAGTTCGCTGAAAAATATTGACTTGGCAATCCCGATGAACAACAAGGGAAGGAAAAGCCTTGCGCTTGCGTACTGGATACTCACAAGGGAAGTCCTGCTCCTGCTCAACAAGATAAAGAGCCCTGCGGAATTCACAAAAAAGGTTGAGGATTTTGAATATGTGCTGAAGGAAGGGGCCTCTGAATCCGATGAGGGGGAAGAGGGCGGCAGGAAAAAAAGCTATGGAAGGGACAGGGAGCGCACTGAAAGAAGGGGATTCAGAAGGCGCGAATACTGATTCTCCAGAATGAAAAAACATGGATTCAAGGAAGTGCGCGGTCTCGGGCTCTTTTTACCCTTCAAACGCTGAAGAATTGAAATACGCTGTTTCTGGATTTTTCGCAAATGTTAAGCTGATGCATAAGAACAAAACTTCCGTAATTGTCGCTCCGCACGCGGGATACGGATATTCGGGGCAAACGGCGGCATACGCCTACTCTGTTTTGAATTCCGCTGAAACATTTGTAATCCTTTGCCCTAATCACACAGGGCTGGGAAGCGCGGTTTCAATCTCCTCAAGTGCGCAATGGGAAACCCCTCTGGGAAATCTGCAGGTTGATGCGCAATTTGCTGATGCGCTTGCTGATGCTCTCAGAATTGAACGTGATGATTTAGCGCATTTGCAAGAGCATGCAATTGAAGTGCAGCTCCCCTTCATAATCCGCAAATTCGGGAACAAAGTGAAAATCGTTCCGATTTGTTTAGCAATTGATGATTTTAATTCCTTAATAAAAGTTGGGCAGGCGATAAGTGAAATTCAGGCTAAAACAAAAACAAAAATCTGCGTCATTGCAAGCTCTGATTTCTCGCATTTCATCCCTTTGGAAAGCGCGAAGGAGAAGGATTCTGAGGCGATAGAAGAAATCAAAAAACTGGATGTCTCCGCTTTCTACAAATTGGTGCATTCCAGGCGCCTAAGCATCTGCGGATACGGGGCGATAATTGCGGCAGTTAAGTATGCGAAGGAAAAGGGGATGGAGCGCGCTGAGTTCCTGCGTTACTCAACAAGCGCCGATGCAACGCGCGACAGGAGCAGTGTTGTGGGCTATGCCGCATTGGCATTTTACTAGTTAGATTTAAATTGAACATGAACGTTAGATTATCTATGAAACTGAACTTTAAGGATCCAACAGTCATTTCCCTTGTTCTGGCAAACCTGATTACAATTGTCATAGCGGTCTGGTTCAGCTGGAACCTGCTTGATTTGCTCTGGGTTTACTGGTGGCAGAGTATAATAATCGGGTTTTTCACCTTTTTTAAAATATTGTCGCTTAAGGATTTTTCTACAAAGAACTTTACCATACACGTTAGTGGCATAATTGCTGGCACAACCAAAGGGCAGCCAAAGCCGGTAAAAGTTGGCAAGGAGGGTGCTGCCCTCTTTTTCGCATTCCACTACGGCTTTTTTCATTTGGGGTATGCTGTTTTTTTGATGACTCTGCCATTCGGAACTTCCGCTAATTTCGGATATGTGGCGCTTGCTGCAGCAGCCTTTTTAATAAATCATCTTTTTTCCTTTTTGTATTACAGGGGCCGGCAAAAGAAAAAGCAGAACCTTGGGGCAATAATGCTTTCCCCCTACAAGAGGATAGTTCCCATGCACTTCACAATGATTGCAGGCGGGTTTTTAGCAGCCGGCGCCATATTGCTTGTTATATTCCTCCTTCTTAAAACAGCCGTTGATGTCATAATGCACGCTATAGAGCACGAGGGGCGGCAGCCGGATAAGCTGTAATTTTCTGTCAAGCCGCCCGTTATCTCTTTTTGGCTAAAAACGAAAAAAGCAAAACAGCGCTGTTTAAATACTTCAGAGTCTTGTTATAGTTAAATTCAACGCAAAGGAGGTGCACAAATGGCTGATATCGGGAAGTTGTTGAGCGCAACAAAATTGCAGCTTGCAATAGTGATTGTGCTGGGAATAATCTCAGCGGCAATAACCTACATGGCATATTCGGGGATTAGCACTGTGGAAGATATGCTCGCGCTTGCGGCAAGCCCAGTAATGCTGGTTTCAAGCGTTTTGGGGCTGGTCGGCCTTATGGTAATAATATGGGCAGGCTATGTCGCGGCAAAGGCAGTCAGGGGCGGAGCTGTTGATGGCGGGCTTGCAGGGGCATTGATCGGAGTCATTTCAGGCGTAATCGGCGGAATAATAAGCCTTGCAACAATAATGCCGTTAATGGCAAAGCTGTATGCTGCGGTTCCCATGATGTCCGGCGCATTAGCGGGCGCTGGTGCAGTTAGCCTTGTAATCGGCGTAATAGTCGCTGCAATAATCGGCTTCATTCTGGGGGCAATAGGCGGATTCATCGGAAGGAAAAAATAGGCGGGCTTTCAATCCGCTTTTCCTTCTTTTTCTTGTTTTTTTGCTGTTTGCCTATGGGCAGAAAGCCTACCAAAAGCCTTTTATTCACTGAAAGCAGTAAATATTATATATACTAAAGGTACTATAGTATAAGCAAGGCATTTTGGGTTAGAACATGGACTTGGAAGCTGTAAATGGGTTTTTGCAGAGGCTTGGGCTTACTGAATATGAGGCAAGGACTCTTTCCTCATTGTTCAGGCTGCGCGAGGCCGAAGCTCCGGAAATAAGCAGGAGCGCCCAGGTTCCGAAAACGCGCGTTTATGATGTTCTGGAAAGGCTTATGAAGCGCAAGCTTGTTATTGAAACATACGGCAGGCCAAAAAAATACAGGGTATTGGAAAGCGAGGCTGTTTTTAAGGAACTTCTGAACGGAAAGAAAAATGAGATTTCAGATTTGGAAAGGGAAGCGGGCGCAATAAGAAGCGTGATTTCCGACTCGGGCGCAATTGCAAAATCCGAGGGCGAGAGGGTAATGAAGGTGAAGGACCGCAATGACTTCATAAAAATACTTTCCCAGGAATTGGGAAGCGCAAAAAGCGATGTGATTGCATTTACGAATTTCTCAAAGCACCATTATCCGGAGTTTGCGGACGCGATAAAGAAGGCAAGCTCTAAAAGGGTCAAGGTCAGGGTGCTTGCAAAATTGCCGAATGAAGTTGCGCATCTTTCCAAGGAATTCGCAAAATCGGGGGTTTCACACAGGGATGCGGAGCACGGGATGCACGCGTATGTTGTTGATGGAAGGAAAGTAATACTTGCAATAAGCGATTTCACTGAGGAAAGGCCGGAATACCATTTCACAATCTGGCCGAACAACAAGGGAATGGCCTCAGCGCTTTCAGGCTATTTTGAGGAAGTCTGGAAGAAGGGGAAATAAGCCGGAATGGAAGCATACTCTGAAAATTTTAAACTATATAAGAGGAAAACAAAATGAGATTCAATCCCCTTAGAAGGCTTAAAAGAGGGGTATATTCCAGAAATGAAGGCTGGAGATGGGGAAAAGAAGACGAACATGTTTGGAAACATGGAGGCGGGGGAGGGGATAAACCTACTTTTGAAGACCTCAAGAATTTTATAAGAGGCCAGATTAGAGTGGATGCACCTCTGAAAGAGGTGAATGATGCCCTGAATAGCATGAAACAACATTTTTCAGAGGAGCAGATATTGGCTGCACAAAGGGCTGTTGAAGAAGAGCGCAAGGTAAAGAAATAATTTGTGGCAAGCAGATAAAGGGGGATAAATCATGAAGCCAGGCGGTGCAATTAGAAAAGCTAACATTGCGAGAGTTAAGAATTTCATTATAAAAGGAAAGGGCGGAAATGAATTGTCTGGAAAGGAAAAAAGTTTGCTTAATAGGTATATAGGAATAAAGGGAAAAACTCCGAAAGTAAAGCGCCTGAATGCGCCAAGGGTGCGCAGGTTTTTGAAAAATGCAGGGTAAGTGAAAAAAGTGCCAGTATTCCGTGGAAAACCAGAGAGATACCCGCGCCCACTTCGTAAAGGCGAAGAAATAAATCTTAAATCTGACTTGATGCGATTCACTGACTTTAAGATAAATATTGACCTGAACAAATTAAATTATGAAGAATTAGAGATGCTTAAACCAATTGTAGACGATATAAAAAGGGGAAATAAAATGGATAAAAAACGCCTAAACCTATACGACACATTGATGAAAAAGCTTACCCGTGAAACCTAATTTTATATACCCTTGCGGCATAATATTACTGGTTGAAATGGCTGAGGAAAGCGCGGATCTTGAAGGGCTTATTTACAAGTATGCCATCAAAAATGCATTCCTTCACAGCGGGAAGGCCGATGTTGGCGCGGTTGTGGGGAAGGTTATTGCGCTGCAGAAGGAAGCGGAAGTTGACTTGAAGAAAATAGTTCCCAAAATCCAGGGGATTGTGAAGGGAATAAATTCAATGCCTTTTGCTGAGATTGAAGAGGAGTATAAGAAATTTGAGGAAGCGGGATATGAGCTGAAGCCGAAGGAGAAAAAGATTGGATTGCCGGATTTGGAGTGGATGCAATCCGGAAAGGAAAGTGTTGTTGCAAGGTTTGCGCCGAATCCGAATGGCCCAATGCATTTCGGGCATGCGCGCGCCTGCTATATGAGCTATGCGTTTGCGGAGAAATATGCTGGCAAGTTTATTTTGAGGTTTGATGATACCGACCCGAAAATCAAGAAGCCTGTTGCGGAAGCTTATAAGGCATTTGAGAGGGATGTGGAATGGCTCAATGGAAGTGCGCCAAATGAAATCATTTACGCTTCGGACAGGCTGGATTTGTATTATGATTATATGCGCAGGCTGATTGAAAAGGACGGCGCGTACATATGCAACTGCGCTTCAGAGAAATGGCGCGGGCTCATAAGAAAGGGAAAGGGCTGCAAGTGCAGGGCTGAAAACAAAAAAGAACAGATGAAGAAATTCAAGAAGATGCTGGCGCATGAGTCCAGGGAAGGGGAAGCCGTAATCCGCATCAAGACCGATTTGGCGCACAAGGACCCGAGCACAAGGGACTGGTGGATTGCAAAAATCGTTGACAAGCCGGAGCATCCGAGAGTTTCGGGAAAGTACCTGTGGCCAAGCTATAATTTCGCGAGCGCAATAGATGACCATGAGCTTGGAATTACATTAATAATAAGGGGGCAGCAGCACGCGCAGAATGAGACGAAGCAGAAATTCCTCTATGAGTATTTCAAGTGGAAATACCCCCATGCAATTACATATGGGCTGCTGAAACTGAGTGAAACAGTACTGAGCAAGAGCAAGATAAAGGCGAAGATTGAGGAGGGGGAATTCTCAGGGTTTGATGACCCCAGAGTCGGAACGCTTGAGAACCTCCGCAGGAGGGGCATAACTGCAGAAGCAATAAGGGAAATCCTGATTGATATCGGGGTTAAGCCGAATGACATTACAGTGAGCGAGGATGCGCTTTATGATGCGAACCGCAATGTAATTGATGCTAATGCGGACAGGATAATTTTCATTTCGGAGCCGGTGCTGATTGATGTGCAGTTCGCGCAGGGGATTGACGCGAAACTGCCAAGGCACCCTGATGCTTCGGAGCGCGGGGAGAAGGTTTATCATTTGAATGAGGGCATGCAGCGCTTCATAATTGAGAAGGGCGATGCCGAGAAATTGAAAACAGGGGAAACAATAAGGCTTAAGCATGCATACAATGTGAGGATTGTAAAAAAGGATTCCATGCAGATTTTTGCTGAATTCGTGAGCGCTTCAAAAATTGATGCGCCGCTGATTCCCTGGCTTTTGGAAGAGGAGAGCATTGGGATTGAGGTGCTGATGCCTGATGCAAAAATTGTTTACGGGAGCGCGGAAGCGGAACTGCTCAAATATGATGTTGGAAGCATCCTGCAGCTGGAAAGATTGGGATATGCAAGGCTTGATGCAAGGGAAGGGAATTCCGCCAGGCTCTGGTTTGCGCATAAATGAGCGGATTAGTTTGATTTAAAAACCTTAAGGCGCAGGGTATATTATACGTTTTGATTCTGGGTTGCATCTTTTTTTGATAAAACCTGTGATAAAACGATGAACCCCGCAATAAGGGCATAATGCCCTTATGAACCCCAAGCAGGAAAATTGTTTGGGCAGGGGCGAGAAAAGGAGGTTTCTGATATGGCTGAGAAGAAAGCTGAAAAGGCCGAGGCAAAGGAAGTCAGTGTGCAGAATCCGCTTGCGCTTGTCGAGAAAGTGAAGAAGACAGGCAAGCTGAAAATAGGCATAAATGAGGTTACAAAGGCTGTTGAGAGGGGAGTCGCAAAGGCGGTTGTTGTTGCGGAGGACGTTAACCCCAAGGAAATAGTGATGCATCTGCCTGCGCTTTGCAAGGAAAAGAACATCCCGTTGCTGAATGCTCCGAGCAAAAAAGAGCTTGGTGAGAAGGCAGGGATTGTTGTCGGAACTGCGGCAGTTGCCGTTCTTGAAGAGGGCGATGCGAAGAAGGATATTGACGCGCTGCACAAGAAATGAATTTAAGGGGAAATTAAAATGGCTGAATACAGGGAAAGGGGCACTCCGGCAGAGGTTGTTGAAGTTGTGAAGCGCACGGGCGTGTATGGGGAAATCAAGCAGGTGCTGTGCAAAATACTGGAAGGGCCGGAAGTTGGAAGGGTAAAGCGCAGGAATGTGAAGGGAAATCTCAAGAAAGGGGACATTGTTGTGCTGTTGAGCACAGAGCGCGAGGCAAAAGAAATCAAGGCGAGGGGTTGAATATGCCAAAGTGCAGTTTTTGCGGGGACAATCTGCTCCGCGGCTCGGGGCTCATGTATGTCAAGAAGGACACTACAGTTTATTATTTCTGCAGCCGCAAGTGCGAGAAGAATCTCCTGAATTTGCGCAGAAACCCGAGAAAGGCGGAATGGACCGCAACGCATAAGAAGTGGAAAGGCGCGGGCTCAAAGGAAGGCGGCTAAAATGGTGAATGAGCGCACCCTGATAATAGTAAAGCCCGATGCATTGAATAGGGATTTGGCGGGGGAGGCTATTTCAAGGTTCGAGAGAAAGGGCCTCAAAATTGTTGCAATGAAGATGGAGCATCTTCCTGTTTATAAACTGAAGGAGCATTATGCGCACCTTGCGGAAAAGGCATTTTTCGAAGAGTTAATAAAATACATGTCAAGCATACCCTCAATCCTGATGGTTTTGGAGGGAAAGGAAGCGTGCAAGGTTGCAAGAAAGCTTATCGGGGGGACTTACGGAAGGGAGGCTGAGCCTGGAACTTTAAGGGGAGACTACAGCGTCAGCAACCAGATGAACCTTGTGCATGCGTCCGAAACCCCTGAAATAGCCGAGAAGGAAATAAAGAACTTCTTTGCAGAAAAGGAAATTTTTGAATACAACAAGACAAACTTTGACTGGATTTATGCAAGGGATTCCAAAGGCGAAATTGTGTAGGGCTATTTCTTTTCCCTTAATTCTGAGTCCTGCGCATATTCAAGATTGCGCTTCAGCGCGAATTCGGCTTTCTGGAGCTCCGCGCCCAAATAGAGCGCGTGGGAAGTGTTTATCTGCGCCTTAAATGCAAGCTGCTCATAAATCTCGCGCGCGCTTGCGCCGCAGATTTTCTCAATCTCGCGGTTTGTTTCGGGATGCAGGAGCGCAATTGAGATTTTCCCATCCTCAATTGCAATGACATAATTGCCCCTTGGGTCGGAATAATCTATTTTGGGTTTGCGGAACTTTGAGAGCATCTCCTCAACTTGCTTGTAGTAATGCGCATAAATCTGGGCGCTGCCAGAGATTATTGTAATTATCCCTGTTGGCAATCCGATTGCGTCTGCGATTGTTTTCTGTATTGCCGCGCATCCGTAAGCGTTTTCAGGCCAGCCCTGCACCATGTCATGAGACCTGAAATAAACCATCAGATTCAGCCTTTCATCCTGCACTATCGGGTGCAGCAGAACAAGGCAGGGGCTGCTCTTGTGCTTGCGCATAAGCTCATCGGAAACATGCCATGTGATTGCAACGCCTGCCTTTGAGTAGGGGTCGCGCTTCAGCGCATCTATAATATCTGCAATCTGGTCAATTTCACAGCCCTTTTCCAGGTATTTCACATTTGCATCAAGGTGCGCGCCCTTTCCGAACTCAAAATCCTTGTAGGCAGGGCTGTTTGCAAGCTCCTTGACAACGCCTGCGTCTTCAACCAAATATGCGCGCAGCTTGTTGCCGTAAGTGTAGGCCTTTCCCTCGGGAAGAAGCGGGGACAAGACCTCTTTTTGGTATGCAAGGATTTTTTCATTTGTAAGAGGGACAAGGAATGGATTCAGGGACAAACCGCCATTCTGCGGGCTGTGGATTACCGCAACCAAATTGTTTATTTCCTTTACCCGGCGGTCAGTGTTTGCGTTCATCAGATTCCTTTTTCCATAGCGGGAGATCGCGTGCATTATTTCAATCCAGGTTTCGGGGATTGAATTTCCTGAAACAAGAAGCGCGCTTCCCTCATGGGGGAATTCCTCGGCGCTCGGTTCATAGGGAAAAATTTGTGGCGTGTCTGAAAACGGCTGCTTCCTTTCAGCTTCCTTCATTATCCTGTTGGCTTCGGCAATCTTCTCCTCAAGGGATGCCCTTGGCATTCTTGAATTCAGATCAATTAATTCCACAGAAGCCATTATTCCGTTTATTGCTTCCGAGGGAATATTCCTGTCGAAATAAACCGCGCTTTCAAATCCCTGAAGCTTGCGCCCGGAATTTATGCCCTTCTCGAAAAATGCCCTTATTGAGTTTGCGCTTGTCTGCTGGACTGGCGAATTTGGTGAAAGGGTTTTCTGCTGCTCCGCGGCGGAATACTCGCTTCCAAGAACTATCATGTAGCGTATGAAGGGGTTTGCAAGGATGTTGCGCGCCATTCCTTCAAGCCCCGCGGGAGTGTAAAAATTGCTCGCAATCGCAAGCCTTTCCTTTTCCAGTTTTGGCAGAATCGCATCGCGCATTGTCCAGAGGAAGGTAACTGCAAAATCCGCATTTGTAATGCGCGTTTCGTTCCTTTCGGGAAATGCTATCCTGTCCCTAACGCTAACGGGCCAGCCCTTTGCGCCCGAGCTGCCAACAAGCCCGCGCATAGCATTTAGAATCTGTTCATCAGAAGGCATAGCCAGCTCCCAATAAGAATAATCCGAATAACCCTTAAAAAGCATTCCCTACAATAGTTATTACAGAATAGCGCTCTTCTTTTTGGCTTTGCATATTGTTCTGAGTTGCTTGTTCGAAATTGAAAGTTTTAAACTGGTGAGCTGAAATGAATGCAATAAGGCAGCCCATAATTGTTGTTATGGGGCATGTGGACGCTGGAAAGACAAGCCTGCTTGACCGCATTAGGGGCACAACTGTTGCGGCGCGCGAGGCGGGCGCAATAACCCAGCATATTGGCGCTACGGAAGTCCCTGTAGAAATAATAAGCAGAATTTCCGGCGCGCTGCTCGGGAAATACGGCTTCAAATTGAACATTCCAGGGCTGCTGTTCATTGACACGCCTGGGCATGAGGCATTTACGCATTTGCGCGAGAGGGGGGGGAGCATTGCGGATTTGTGCGTGCTTGTAGTGGATGCAATAAAGGGATTGCAGGAGCAGAGCTTTGAGGCGCTGAATATTTTAAGGACATTCAAGACCCCGTTCATTGTTGCAATGAACAAAATAGACAATATTGCGGGATGGAAGACCGCGGATGCGAGCTTCACTGCAAATCTTGCGCAGCAGAACGCATATGCGCTTGAGGCGCTTGACAAGAAGTTATATGAAGTTGTGGGGCAGCTGCACGCAAGGGGATTCAATTCCGAGAGGTTTGACCGCTGCGAGAATTTTACGCAGCAGATTCCGATAATCCCGGTGTGCTCGAAATCGGGGGAAGGGATTGCCGAAGTGCTTGTGTTTTTGTCGGGATTGAGCCAGAAATTCCTGGAAAGCGAGCTGGCGCTGCATGTGAAGGGCGCGGCGCGCGGGAGCGTGCTTGAGGTAAATGAGGAGCGGGGATTGGGGACAACGATTGACATTATTTTATACGATGGAACTCTGCACGCAAAGGAGGAAATTGCGGTTCTCGGAAGGGCGGGGGTCATAACAACGAAAGTGCGCGCAATATTGAAGCCCAGGGCGCTTGAGCAGATGGGAACAGGGGAAAAATTCTTCAATGTGCTGGAAGCGCATGCGGCTTCGGGAATAAAAATTTCCGCGCCCCTTCTTGAGAATGCAATTGCGGGCTCCCCGTTCATTGCGGTAAGCTCGGAAAAGGACATTGAGGAACTTAAAAAAGAATCAAGGGAAATAAAAATCGAAAGCGATGTTGCAGGGGTTGTAATAAAGGCGGATACGCTTGGAAGCTTGGAAGCCATGGTCAAGCTGCTGCAGAATGCGGGGCTTAAAATAAGGTTTGCGGATCTTGGCGCAATAAGCAGGAATGATGTGATGTGCGCCCTTGCGGTAAGGGAGAATGATGCGGAAAAGGCGGTAATATTCGCATTCAATGTGCCTGCCCTTCCGGAAGCGCTGCAGGAGGCCGAAAAGAAGGGAATAAAAATATTCTCTGGGAACGTTATATACAGGCTTATTGAGGATTACACTCAATGGATTGAGCTTTTCAAGGAGCAGGCAAGGAAGCAGAAGGAAGCGGAGCTCATTTACCCCTTTGCCTTCAAAATACTTCCAGGCATGGTCTTCAGGAACAGCAAGCCGGCTGTTGCGGGAATCCATGTGACAAGCGGAAAAATAAAGCCCGGAGTGGAAATTATGAACGAGAATGGAGAAATTGTTGGGAAGGTGGAATCGCTGCAGTCGGAGGGAAAAACGCTTCATGAGGCCGGGAAGGGGGATGAAGTCGCAATCGCGATTTCCGGAGCGACAATAGGGAGGCAGATAAGCGAGAATGAGACCCTGTATTCTGCAATAACCCAGAAGGGGCTTGCAAAAATCCTGCAGAACGCGGACATGTTCAGTTCTGAGGAAATTGAGCTTGCGAAAAAATTGTTTGAAAAACTAAAAAGCACTGAAGAAGAGGGCAATTGAGAAATAAAATAAGAAAAATAAGAATAATTTCAACAAATCAAACGGAGGAGAAAAAATGCAATTATCAATTTCAGATCCGAAAAGCGGAAAAGCATATTCAAAAAAAATAGAGGAAGCGGGAATATTCCTCAACAAAAAGCTCGGGGACACTGTCGAGCTTTCTGCAATAGGGATGCAGGGATACAGGGCGAAAATTGCGGGAGGCTCGGACAAGTGCGGATTTCCCATGCACCCCGGGGTTTCAGGGCTTGCGAGAAAAAGGCTTTTCATTGCGGAGGGAACAGGCTTCAATGCGGAGAAGCGCGGGGAAAGGAAGCGCAAGAACGTAAGGGGAAATGTAATCGGCGCTGACATAAATCAGCTGAACTTAAGGGTTTCCGAATATGGAAGTGTTCCCTTGAGCGAGCTGTTTGCGGGGGAAATTGCAAAGCCGAAGGAAGAGAAGAAGTCAGCAAAGGAAGCGCTGGTTGAGCAGAGCCTTGAGCAGGTTGGAAAGGTAGAAATTGCCGGCGACTCAAGCAAAATAAAGGGGAAGGCGAAGGGTTAGTGAATGCGTACAGCTGAAAACCAGTCAAATGAGCCGTTGCAGGCTGAGGTCAATATAGGCATGGTGGGGCACGTTGACCATGGGAAAACAAGCCTTACTAAGGCAATAACCGGAAAGTGGACTGACACGCATTCCGAGGAGCTGAAGCGCGGAATTTCCATAAGGCTTGGGTATGCGGATGCGGTCTTCTACAAGTGCGAAAAATGCTCTGGCGCAGGGGCATACGCAACAAAGCCGAAATGCGGAAAGTGCTCGGGAAATGCGAAGCTCCTTAGGAAAGTGAGCTTTGTTGATGCGCCCGGGCATGAAACACTTATGACCACAATGCTTTCAGGAGCCGCGCTAATGAACGGCGCGATTCTTGTAATTGCTGCAAATGAGCCCTGCCCGCAGCCGAGGACTGCGGAGCACTTGACTGCACTGAAGATGTCGGGGATAAACAGCATTGTTGTTGCGCAGAACAAGATAGACCTTGTATCAAGGGAAAAGGCGCTGGAATCCTTCAGGGAAATAAGGGAATTCCTGAAGGAATATGATGCGGAGGATGCGCAGATAATCCCTGTTGCGGCGCACTTCAATGCGAACATTGACGCGCTTGTTGAGGCGCTGGAAAAGGCAATTCCCTCCCCAAAATTCGAATCCGGGAAGCCGCTGAGGATGTTTATTGCAAGAAGCTTTGACATAAACAGGCCCGGAAGCAAGGCAGAGGAGCTAAAGGGCGGGGCGCTCGGGGGCTCAATAACGCTTGGCTTTGCAAAGGTCGGGGATGAAATTGAAATAGCCCCGGGAATTGACGGGAAGAAATTGAAAACAAAAATCTCAAGCCTGAGCACAGCAAATTACGAATTGAAGGAGGCAAAGCCCGGGGGGCTTATAGCAATAGGGACAACTCTTGACCCTTCAATCACAAAAAACGACCAGATGCGCGGGCAGGTTGTGGGGGCGCTCAACACGCTTCCGGAGCCGGTTTCAAGGGTGAAGCTCGAGGTGCATGAGATGAAAAGGCTGCTTGAGGAGATAGGGAAAATAAAGGTGAATGAAACTGTCGTGCTTACTGTTGGAACTGCAAGCATTGCTGCGAGCGTTGCAAAAATGGCAGGGAGCAACAAATTCGAATTCCTGCTCAAATCGCCTGTTGTTGTAGAGCCCAAACAGAAGGTTGCAATAAGCAAGCTGGTAAAATCGGCATGGCGCCTTGCGGCGTATGGTGTTGTTTCATGAGGATAGCAATTGACGCGAATATGCTGCTTGCAATCGCAAATGAGAAGATTGACGTTTTCGGGCAGATAAGGGATGAGTTCGGAAAAACTGCTGAAATCATAATTCCGAGGCAGGTAATTGATGAGCTGAAAATCCTTTCGAAGCGGAACAAAAAAAATGAAAATGCGGTGAAAATTGCAATGCAGGAAATTGAAAAGAATGATGCGCGCATTCGGGAAGTAAATGCAAAAAATGCCGATGAGGCGCTGATTGCGCTTGCAAGGGAAGGAACTGCTGTTGCAACAAATGATTCCGCGCTCAAGAAAGAGGTTAAAAAACTTAACGCTGGGATAATATTTACAAGAAAAGGGCGATTTTTGGCATTTTCTTCTATGAATCTTCTGTTTTAATGGATTTAAATGGAGTTAGAGAAAAATGTATGCACTTTGTGAAATCCGGGATACAATACGCGTGCCCCCTGACAAGTTTGAAAGCAACCTGGAGAAGGCGATGCTGAAAATAATCCAGGAGGAGTATGAGGGGCTGGTGGATGAGGACCTTGGGGTTATTGTTGCGGTCAATGATGTGAAGAACATCGGCGAGGGAAAAGTAATTCCGGGGGAGGGCGCGGCGTATTACTCCGCCGACTTTGAATTGCTTGTTTACAAGCCAGAGGTTCAGGAAGTTGTGGAGGGATTTGTTTCCGAGGTTGCGGAATTCGGGGCTTTCCTGCGCACGGGCCCTGTGGAAGGCCTTATACACGTTTCGCAGATAATGGATGATTACATAAATTATGACGGGAAACTGCCGGGGTTTGTGGGAAAATCCTCAAAGAAGAAGCTGGTTGTAAATGATGAGGTAATTGCAAGGGTAATTTCAGTGAGCCTGAAGGGAAGCATTGCGGAATCAAAGATAGGACTGACAATGAGGCAGCCCTTCCTTGGAAAAGAGGAATGGCAGAAGATTGATGAGAAGCTCAAGCTCAGGGAAAAGCCGAAGCCGCAGGAAAAGAAGCAGGTGAAGCAGGCGCCGGACAGAAGGCCTGAGAAAAAGTAAGGGAAGCTAATAATGAAAATGAGGAAGGTATCGGAAACGTAGTTTCTGATGAAAGGTGTCTTATGCAAAAAGGGAAGGCATGCAGGAGCTGCAGGAAAATAATTGAGGAAAGCAACACAGACAAATGCCCGAACTGCGGGAACAATGCGTTTACAACCTTCTGGAGAGGGTATGTTGTTGTAATCAATCCGGAAAACTCTGAGCTTGCAAAAAAAATGGGAATTTCCGCGGCGGGGAAATATGCGCTGCATATCAGCAGATGGATGAGGTTGAGGTTTCCGTGAAGGATTTGGAAAAAACCCCCTCAAGGCTTGAGCTCAAGAAGGAAATCGCGCACAAGCTTAATGCGCCCGAGGACTGCATTGCGCTTGGGAGCATAAGCCAGCAATTCGGGTTTAAGGGGGCGGAATGCTCAGCGCATGTTTATGAGAGCAGGGAGAAATTGCAGAAAACAGAGCTGCAGCACAGGGCCGACAAGAGTTTTGGAATAAGCCGCTCAAAGGGAGCAAAGCAGGCCGCGAGCTCTGCAAAGGCCGAAGCTCCTGCGGAAGAAAAAAAGTGAAAAGGGAGTGACTGAAAATGCCTGAAGCGCTTGAAGCAGAAGAGAAATCCAAAAAGCCAAAGAAGGAAGGGAAGCGCACAAAAAAGGCGCATAAGAAAATGAAAAAAGGCTCTTATTATTCGGTTTCTTCTGAGAAGCTTGAGAGGAAAAAGCGCTTCTGCCCGAAATGCGGCCCCGGAACCTTCATGGCCGAGCACAAGAACAGGTTCGCATGCGGAAAGTGCGCATACACTGAATTCAAATGAAAGGGGATGAGCAGCCATATTGAGGACATTGCTCTTGAACCTCCTGATTGATGCCATATTAATTGGAATTCCCGCATTTTACTTCTATAAGTTCGGGAAGGCAAAAACCCTTAAAAAAATCCTTAAGGAATTCGGGCTGTTTTTCCGCTCAGGGAGGAAGGATGCTATTTCCTCGGCGCTGATTTTCATTGAGCTGTTTGCCGCCTCAATTGCAATTTCGCTTGCGCTTTCGGCATTCGGGCTTAATGACCTTGGAAATGTAACAAATGCAATTGAAACGGTAAAGAAAACAGCCCCTTTGCTGCTTATTTATATCTTTTTGGTGAGAATTCCGGCAGAAGAGCTGTTTTTCCGCTCATTTTTGACAAAAAGGCTTGGAATATGGCTTTCTTCGGCAATATTCGCCCTTGCGCATGTTTCTTACTATTCAACAGGGGAAGTGATTGGCGCTTTTATCCTGGGGGCCATACTTGCCCATAATTTCAGGGCGAACAGGACAATAGTGCCTAATATTATAGCCCATATATTATATAATTTTATAATCATTATACTGGTATTGGTGTAATTATGTGCCTTATACTGCATATTTCCGGCAGGAAACAGCCCATGCTCATAAGGCTGGCTGCCTCGGCGCTTGATGAGGGGGCAATAGCAATATTCCCAACAGAAACCTGCTATGGGATTGGGTGCGATGCGACTGATGAAACTGCAGTAAGGCGCATTTTTGAAATAAAAAAGCGCAATAAGAAAAAGGCGCTCCCTGTAATTGTAAATGACATCCAAACCGCGGAGCGATACTGCTACATAACACCAACTGCTGAACTCCTTGCAAAGAAGTTTATGCCCGGCCCTTTAACCCTTGTTGTAAAGGCAAGGGGAAATCTGCCAAAAGCGCTTACCGCAAGTTCAGGGAAAATCGCTTTCCGCATTTCAAGCAACAAAATTGCGAATGCGCTTGCCAAGGAATTGGGAAAGCCGCTTGTTGCAACAAGCGCAAACCCCGGGGGAAAGGGGGAAATTTACTCGGGAAAGGAGGCAATTGAGAAATTCGCGCAGTGCGTTGACA
This sequence comes from Candidatus Iainarchaeum sp., assembly GCA_016187745.1. GTDB lineage: Archaea > Iainarchaeota > Iainarchaeia > Iainarchaeales > JAXPJC01 > JACPJC01. The sequence goes on from JACPJC010000006.1 coordinate 77,058, forward strand.
TAATAATTGATGCGGGCGCGCTCAAAAAAAGAAAGCCCAGCACAATCTATGACACGCTCAGCAATAAAATCCTTCGCGCGGGGGAAATCAGCGGCGGGCGCATAAACAAGGCGCTTAAAACAGCAACTAATAAATAGTGCTTTGGGAGTAATTCTATTGGCGTGGAAACATGGGCGGATTGAAAATCAGCAAGCGGGGCAATGTTGTGGGCCTGAATCCATTATTGAAAAATCAGCCGAAGGCCGTGCAGCGAAGCATATTGAAAGCCGCCCTGGATGACCTTGTTGCGGAGCGCGCAAAAATCAGCCGCCAGATAATAAAAAACAAAAATGCCAAAATTGTTGTCAGAAGCCCGAATATGGTTTTTGAGGAAAGCAGCAGGGTAATTAAGGGGAATAAAAGAACCATTAAAACCCCCATGTTTGTTGAAGGGCGGCTTACCGGGAAGCTGCATGTCAGTACGGCAATAAACAACCTCAGGAAGCAAATCAAGAAATAGCCCTTTGCGCCGATTATGCTATGAAACTTAATTTTATAAGGGAGTTCAGGGGCTTTTTGCGGAAGCGCAGGCAGGAAAAGCAGATGCTTGCGTGGAGAGCGCAGCAGAAGGCTATTGAAGATTCCTTGAGAAAAGAAATGCAAAAGCCGAATTCGCCTGAGCGCAACAAAAGGATAGCTGAACTCAGACAAAGACTTCTTCAGTGATTTTTCATTCTTGTTTTTAATCTATTTGACTCCCAATTATTCTGTGGTTGCATGATTGCCCTTGGGATTGAAAGCACTGCGCATACGTTCGGCTGCGGGATTGTTTCTGATTCCGGCGGAAAATGCAATATCCTCGCAAACGAGAAGTCCGCCTACACTACACAATCCGGGGGAATACATCCGAAGGAAGCGATGGAGCACCATCTGAAAAATGCAAAAAGCGTAATTGAAAATGCATTGCGCACTGCAAAAACTGATTGGAATGGAATTGATTTAATTTCCTTTTCCCAGGGTCCGGGCCTTGGACCCTGCCTGCGAGTTGGCGCAATTGCCGCGCGCGCTCTTGCGCTCAGATACAAAAAGCCCTTGCTGGGAGTTAATCACTGCATTGCGCATATTGAAATAGGAAAGGCGCTTACGCAGGCAAAAAACCCGATAATCGTTTATGTTTCGGGCGCAAACACACAAATTACTGGCTATGAATCAGGGTGCTACAGGATTTATGGGGAAACCCTTGACATTGGCGTTGGGAACCTTCTTGATGTTTTTGGAAGGGCGCTTGGGATTGGATTTCCTGCAGGCCCGCAATTGGATAAGATGTATTTTGAATCTCAGAACTATATTGCGTTTCCATACACGGTAAAGGGGATGGATTTGACTTTTTCAGGGCTGCTTACGGCTGCTGAAAATAAGGCAAAATCAAAGCAGTATGGAAATGCGGATCTTGCTTATTCCCTGCTGCACACTGCTTTTGCAATGGTAACAGAAGTGGCTGAAAGGGCGCTTGCGCATACTGAGAAAAATGAAATTCTTCTTACAGGGGGAGTTGCTGCAAGCCGCGCGCTTCAGCAAATGATGCAGAAGATGTGCGATGCGAGGAATGCAAAAATGTTTGTTCCGCCTGCATCAGTGGCAACGGACAATGCAGCAATGATTGCATGGCTTGGCTTGATTGAGCATAAGGCAGGCATCAAACAAAAAATTGGGGATACAAAAATCCTCCCTATGCAGCGCACGGACCAGGTGGAAGTGAAGTGGGCCTGAATCATTCCCTGAATTTCTTCTTCAGCGCAAGTGCCACATTCTTCGGCACTAAATTGCCGAATTTCCCGCGCAGGTGCGCCAGTTCCTTTATGAGCGTGGAATTTAAATAGAAGTATTCCGGGGAGGTCATTATGAAAACTGTTTCAATCCCGTTGTTTGCTAATTTGCGGTTCACAATCGCCTGCTGGAACTCATATTCAAAATCCGAAATGGCGCGCAGCCCCCTGATTATGATTTTCGCGTTTTTCCTTTTTAAGTAATCCACAAGCAGCCCGGAAAATGAATCCACTTCGGCATTGCTTATTTTTCCCGTGGCATCCTTCGCCATTTTCAGCCTTTCATCCTTCGAGAAGAAGCAGTGCTTTTTTTGGGGGTTGTCTACGACTGCAATTATTACCTTGTCAAAAAGCGCAAGCGAACGCTTAATCACGTCCATATGGCCCAGCGTTATTGGGTCAAATGTTCCGGGATAGACCGCAATCCTTTCCTTCATTTCATTCCCCCTATGATTGCCGCCAGTGCCTTTGCCTGTTCTTTTGTTCTTTCCAGGGCCCCATCATTATCTATTACACAATCAGCCATTTTAATCTTTTCATTAAGCGGCATTTGCGAGGAAATGCGCGCAAGCGCTTCTTTCCTGCTAAAGCCCTTGCGCATCAGCCTTTTTATTTGGGTTTCCCTGCCTGCATTCACTACAACAACCAAATCGCACAAATCCTGCAATTTTGCTTCCAAGAGAAGCGGGGCATCAATAATTGCAATTTCTGATTTTGAATTTTTTATCCGCTTTTTGATTTCCGCAATTACAAAGGGATGCACTGCGGAATTTAATTTTTTAAGCGCAGTTTTATTTTTGAAAACAATCGCTGAAAGTTTTTGGCTGTTAATGGCCTTGTTTTTGTTCAGGATTTCTGCGCCGAATATCCTTGCGATCTTCTTATATGCCGGCTTGCCGATGCGCATTTCCCCTTTTGCAATTTTATCAGCATCCAAAATTGCCGCATGCGCATATTTGGACAGCATTCTTGCAACAGTTGTCTTGCCGCAGGCGATTCCGGAGGTCAGGCCGATGACAAGCATTTGCGCTCAGCGCCCGTAGGTCTTTTTCTTATAGCTCCACTTGCTCTTTCCGAGCGCTTCCTTTTCAAGCTTTCTCATTGCACCTTGAACAGCAGAAAGCAGATTCCAGTCCGCATCTGTCGCAACAAGCGTGAGCCCGGGGGCGGAGAAATGCGCATGCACCTCGTATTTTGTCCTGCCGAACTGCGCTGAATATTCCTTGAACTGGATGTTCAATGAAAGGATGCTCTGCACAACCCTCTGCAGCTTGTCATAGGCTTCATTCACTGAATTGTTGAGCGTGTGCATATCTATCTCGTCAATTTTTGGCATGCTTATGAATTGAATATTGCGCTTTTCCTGCTTCTGCGCAGCGGCCTGCTTGAGCAAATCCCTTATTGTTATTATCCCGACGGGCCTGTCATTTTCAACAAGCACAATATCGGGCAGGGAATGCTGCTCCATGAGCTGCATTATCCTTGAGAGGCTGTCCTTTTTTCCTGCTGTAACGACAACATCGGACATTTCGCCAGCAATCGGCAGGTCAAGCATGCTTGCGTGCTCCGGGGAAAAGCTTGAGGAAGCCGACCTTCCCCTTGAAACTGAAGCGCCCTTCCTGTTGACGGGCTTAAGGAGATATTTTTCCACAATATCGCGGAAGCTTAAAATTCCGGAAAGCCTGCCTTTTGTGCTCATTGCCTTCGCAATTGTGTCCCTTTCATTAAGCAGAATCGGATTCAGCGTTGCAATCTGCTGCGCCTGCATATTCGCAATTTCATTCACTGCGCGCAATTCATTAATTACATCAAGCGCATGCACCACCCCTATTACTCTGCCATCCTTCGCAACAGGAAGCATGCGCGTTTCAGAAGTGAGCATCAGCTTTACAATCCTTTCAATGCCATCGCTTTCAGAAAGCGCAGGGCATTTTTCTATTACTTTCTGTATTTTCATTTTTGCAACATCAATTTTTGTCTTAAAAAGCCTGCGCTTTGTGACTATCCCGCAGTAGGTTCCATCAGATACAACAGCGCCTTCGGCTTTGCTCTCCTTCATTTTTCCTATGAGCTTTGAAATCGGCGCATCCTCCGAAAGGTTTATGAAATCGTTTTTCATCAGATTTGCGGCAGTAATATTATTAAACGCCATTCTCCCACCTCCCAACTCCATTGCACTCCATATAATAGAAAAGAATGTAATTTAAGGTTTTGGTTCAACAATTGTTTTAAGAACTTATATGCAGATAAAAGCAGCAAACAAGCCTATTGCAAGGCATTTAATAACGCATGCAGCGGATTGGGCAAAAGGAGATATGTATAATCGCGGCCGCCTGCAAAGGCTGAAAAAAATAATGAAGTTCGGAAAGCCCTACATAAACAGCTTCCCTGAGAGAGAAATCAAGAATCTCAAAATGGGCATAGTCAGGGGCGGCGCTGAATCGCCTGTTGGAATAGGGATTTCTTATCCTTCCGGCAGATTTATCGCAAAATTGCTTATGGGCTTTGGAAAAGAAACCTTCACTATATATGCTGTTAAAGGAGAGCAAAATGCAGAGGAAATGCGCGCTGCTGTCGGAACGCTGGGAAAGCCATGGGGGGAACTCTTAATGGAAGAAGCATTAAAACATGCGAAGGCATTGGGACTTAAAAGGGCAGAACTTCTTGACCCCCTGCACAACCCCGAAATACATTGGAGCTGGCTGGATAAAAAACAGAAAGATGCACTAATAAACTTTTACAGCAAATTGAGGGATAAGTTTGATTTCAAAGAGGCAAAGGGTTCACCGTACTGGACCAAATCATTGGCTGATTGATTATTGCCCAGGCTTGTAAGCGGCCTTTTTGCACACGGCATTGAACCTGCACGCAGCGCACTTCCATTTCTCATCCGCCGCGGAGAAATCAGCATTTCCCGAGAAGAGCGCATGCATGCGCGAAATAAGCCCCTCAGCTGCAAGCTTTGCGTCCTCATTGAACCGCTCCGCGAAAACGAATTTCTGAGATTCTGAATTCTGGACCGCATTGCAGATTTCCCCTTCCCATCTGTAGGCATCGGAAAAGCACAGGCAATATGCGCGCAGCTGGTTTATGTCTGCAGCCTTTGCGCTCAGGGAGGGCTTGTTGTCTATTATGAGGGCGCGCTCCCTGAACAGCTGGATTTCATCAATTTTTCCGGTTAGCCTGTATTTTTCGGATTTTAGTGAAAACTCGCGCATGCTGAAGGGCTCAATTTCCCCGCGGAGCAACTTATTTATGTGAGTTTCAATAGGCTCCTCTATCGGGGCTGCCTTTTCCCTGAAAGCCTGCTCAAGCTCCGCGTGCTTCTGCAGGCCTGAAAGCATTTCTTTTGTCGCCGGCAATTTTATGCGCAGGACATGCTGAAGGTAAAGCTGATACTCGCAGAAATCCTGCGTGTGAAGCCAGCTTATGGGGATTAAATCGCGCTTTATGAGCTCAAACATGTAAGAATTGGGGAAAATCCGTTTATATTGATTTGGATAGCAGACCGCCGCTGAATTATCTGTTAATTATCCTATAAATCGGATATCCAAGCGCAACGACAACCAGCCCGAAAATTATTATCGGGATGTCATAGCCCAATATGTGCACAACCTCAATGAACTGGAAGAGCATGAAGAAGCAGAAGAGCGCTCCCAAAAAGGAAAGCACTGGGAATTTTCCAATGCTGATTGGCGCTTTAAAGGTGCGCTTTGCATTGGGCTTGGAATAGCGGAGCAGGACAACTGCTGCATTCACCGCAAGGAATACCACAAAAACCCCGAAATCAGTAATGGAGGCGACAACGCCGATTTTCCCAAGGAGCGTGAAAAGCATTGCAAAAACAGCGCTCAGCGCAATAGCAATATGCGGAGTCTTTCTCCCGTCATGGACTTTTGCAAGCCATTTTGGAAGGGAACTTTCGGAAGCCATCCCATAGAGCATGCGGCTAGTTACAATAAGCAGAATCAGCACCGTGTTTGCTGTTGCAAACAATGCCATTACCGCAAGCAGGAAGTAGGCGGAACCCCCGAATGATTTTTCAGCAACCGTTGCTAAGGGGGCATTACTCTGGGAAAGCTCATTCCAGGGAACAGCGCTTACTGCGGCAATGGAAACAAGGATGTAAATTACAGTGCTTATTGCAAGCGCAATCAGCAGGGCTTTGGGAATTGTTTTCTTTGCGTTTTTGGTTTCCTCGGACATGTTTGCCATTTCCTCGAAGCCGAGGTATGCGAAAAATATTATTGCAGTTGCGGCAAGGATTGTGGAGAAGAACTCAAGGCTGAAGGGAAGCGCGTTTCCCGGAACCTCAAGATAATTCACATTTCCGAAGAATGAAACCCCCAGTGCAATTATTATCAGCAGGCCTAGCATCTCAACTGCTGTTGCAACAATGTTGAATCTTGCTGATTCCTTTATTCCCCAGAAATTCAGGAGGGAAAGAACGGCAATAAGTGCAAGCGCATTCAGTATTTGGGGAGTTCCAAAAATAGCCTGGAAGTAGCCCCCGAAGCCCAGCGCAACCGTGGAAACCGAAACAATTCCCGTAACAATTCCGACCCAACCGATAATGAATGCGAGGGACTTTTTCCTTGTGGCCTCCTTCACATAAACAAATTCTGCCGCCTCCTTTGAAAACATTCCTGAAAGCTCGGCATAGCTGAAGGCCGTAAAGCTGGCAATTATTGCTGCAACTACAAAAGAAAGCCAGATTGCATTGCCCGCAATCCCTGCTGCGTGCCCTATGAGCGCATAAATCCCTGCGCCCAGAATAATGCCTACCCCATAAGCAGTAGCCTCAAACAGGCCCAATGCCTTCTTCAGCTTTACTTCCTTTTTGAGCTTCATTCAAATCAGCGCTTTTTCTTTTTTCTGCTCTTTTTAACCGCGCCTTTTATTCCGGAGCGCTTCTGCTTGAGGAGCTCAGTGAAATGCGCTATGCGGTTGTATGTGTAGATTATTGCAACAACAAGCACGGCAAAGCCTGCATATTCAAGGATGCTTGGAATTCCCTTCGGGAGAAGGTTTATTTCAGGGTCAAAATAGACTATTATTGCCGCAACAAGCACAAAAACAAGCGCGAGTTCAACAGCAGCAAGAAGCACAACGCTCTTGTCCTCTTTCACATGGCGCAGCTTTGATTTCGCGCCTTCAATCGCATATTCGGTTCCCTTTCCGCCCAGGGATTCCTTAAGCGCCCTTAATTTCCTTCCCATGATCTAAATAAATCAACTAACTTATAAATAAGGATTTTGGTGGGATTTGGCTTATTTTTGAGCTTTGTACTATTTAGAATTTGTACCAAAATCGCTTTATAAAGCCTCAAATGCTGTTTAATATAATAACTTCCCAAACACAAGGCCTGGGCGCATGCTCAGGTTTTGTGCACCCTCACAAAAGAATGATGTTTGAGAAGAAAGGCCCCGAAGCCTTTCTTCCATCCTATTTTTTTAACATTTCGGTTCAGATAGTTAGCAAGGTGATGAAACAATGGCTCCGTGGGACCCTCTGAAAATGCTGATTGGAAGCGCTGAAACCCTTTCCGCGCCGATAATATGGATTGTACTAATACTCTCAATTGCGCTTTTTGCAATATCCTTTTTGGCATACAACAAAAATAAAACCAAAAAGCTCCTTTTCGTGTGCATTGCATTTTTCCTTTTTGCTGTGAAGTTCGTCCTGATGGCGCTTGATTTGTATGTGAGCCCGGGAAAGTTCTTTTCAGTTCCCATAGGGAATGTCTTTGACCTTGCAATAATGCTACTTCTGTTTGCTGCAATATTCAGGAAGTAGGTGCATCCGGAATGCAACCTATGCAGCCCGAGGCGCAGGAAATTCCTTATTTTGATGAGGCAAAGGAGGCGCTTGCGCTGGGCGTAAGGAATAAAATATACAAGGTTGTCGAGGGTGCCCCTGGATTGCATTTCCGCGAAATCCAGAGGCGCACAAACCTTGCAATCGGAAGCCTGCAGTACCATCTGGAGTACCTGCAGAAAAAGCATTTATTGCGCGCAGAGCGCGAGGGGAAATTCGTAAGATACTATGCAATACGCGCGCCGGATTTGGGCGCCGACACGCAGCTAATGAACCTGCTCAGGCAGCAGAGCATAAGGAGGATTGCACTTTTTTTATTAACGCGCAAGCGCGCGAGCAATGCGGCGATTGCCGCTGCAATAGGCGTTTCGCCTTCAACAGCCTCATGGCACATTGATAAGCTCATAAAGACTAATATTGTCGCAAAAAAGCGCAGGGGGAGAAAATGCTCCTTTTATTTGGTTGAGCCTGACAGAGTAAGGAATCTCATCCTGAATTACAGGAAGAGCTTTTTGGATGAGCTTGTGGACGGCTTTGCGGAAATCTGGGACCAGATGGAAGTCGCGAATGCCGCAAAGGAAAGCGCAAGGGCGAGGAAGAAATAAATAGTGTTTTATGCCTTAATGCCGGAAACCGCAAATTTACTTGACGCATGCACCGTCTTCGCAGCTGCCTGCGCACGCAACTAGATCTCCGCCGGTTTTTCCCTCAGAGGTGCAGTAAAACTCCATAACATTGCTCTTGTCTGGACAATAATCATCCTGGCTTCTATAGCCATCATCAAATGTCCCCGTAACAGTTCCTTTAATCGTAGTTTCTATTCCGCCATCTGTGTCTGTGCATGCTTCTTTTAGGCATGCACCATCATTGCAGCCGTTTGCGCAGGGCACCCATGATTCATAAACCGGCGTGCTGTCTTCGCAATATCCCTCATTCAGGTAACAATTGCTTCCTGAGCAGCTATCTACAAGATAATCCTTTTTTGTAATGTCCAAGCATGTGTCATCGGCGAAAGTCTCCAGCCCATTGACTATCCCCTTAGCAACCCCTTGTACATAATAGTCCTTTCCGCCGTCGGAGTCTGTGCATGTTGCTTCTGTTACTTTCAGCATTTTTATTTTAACTGAGGTTGTTTTGTTTGCAGAAACTGACACTTTTTGCCTGGCTTCCAAATAACCCTTCTTTTTTACTGAAACTTCATATGAGCCTGTGGCTAAAGATTTGATAGTAACTGGTGTTTTGCCTAGGCTTTCCCATTCGCCAATACCTGAGCTCCTTATATAAGCATCCGCCTTGCTCGGTGTTGAAGTGATTTTCAATTTGCCAGTGGTAACTGTTTCTTTTTTGAGTTTTGCATGCACCTTTGTAGTCTTATTTGCGGATATTTTTATTGTTTTAATATAGGAAATATAACCTCCCAGCTCAACTGCAATCTTGTAAGTGCCTACATCAACTTCCATTTCCAGCGGAGTTTTCCCGGGGCTGTTTGTTACATTGAGCCCAACATTAGTTAGCCAGACAGTTGCACCACTTGGATCAGAAGTTATTTGCAATTTGCCAAATGCTGTAGGCACTGTAGCTGCGCCTGTTGTTTTTGCTGATTTGCCCTTTGTTTTCTTTGTTGTGGTTGCCTTTGTCAGCTTTGCATGCATGGGGGTTGTTCTGTTTGCCTTAACCACAACGCTCTTGCTGTAATCCTTGTAGCCTTTCTTTTTGACCAGAACCTTGTGAGTTCCTGTTGTTTGGTCCTTAACCGTCAAGGGGGTCATGCCGGCGTATCTCTCATCAACATAAACATCCGCCTTGCTGGGGCTGGAGGTCACTTTTATTTTGCCGTATTCCTGCTTTTTGCAAGCGCCATCATCACATCCGCTGGAGCACACATAATGCACAGAAGAAGTAAAACTTGTGTTGGAGGGGCAGAAATATTCGCGCAAAGCATCTTCTACAAATTTGCCATCAATTATTGCATCAACACAAGCATCATTAACCTGTGTTGTGTCTACTAATGCCCTGTTGCTGTCGCTGCCTGCATTTACATCATATTTACTAGTTGTAGTCGTGCCTTTTGCATAGTAATCCTGCCCACCATCGCTTTCCGAGCATTCATAGGCAGTTGACCTGTTTGAGTCTGAAGTGTTTGAATCTGCATTTGCATCTGATTTTTGCAGTTCTGCTTTCAGCAAGCTAGTGTTATACGGTATGAAATAATCCGCCGCATATTCGCTTTCATAATCCTTATAGCCAGACATCTTTAATACTAATTTAAATTCAGTTGGGGCTGATGAAATGCCTATTGGCGTTTTTCCATATAGTAGAATTCCTTATTTATGCCGAGATTTGTAAAATACACATCTGCCCCGCTTGGATTTGATGTTATATACATATATCCGTTTTCATCGCCATACATCCAGCCATTGCCGGTATCAAGTGCCTTTGCGTTAGCAGTGGATAAAAACAGGATAAGAAGCGCAAATGCAAAAATAATTTTTGTGGAATTCATTCTATCTAATGAATTAATGCTTATTCCATATATATATCTTTCTGTTTTGTTAGTTGATTTGGATGTTCGGCAAATGCCTATTGCGTGGAGAGCGCCTTTGCAATTCCCATCAGTATTGCATCAATCAGCGAGAAAAGCGCGGTAATTATGCCTGGATTGTAGGCTGAGAGCAGGACAAATGCAAGCCATATTATGCGGAAGGCAAAGGCGTAATTGAAAAGGAGCATCAGGCCAAGCAGGAGCACAAGCGGAATAAATACAAAGGGGAATGTAATCAGCCAGAAGATGCGCATTGATGCCTTTTTTCCGCGCAATATTGCCTTTGAATAGAAATTTATGAGCGTGCTGAAGGAGTTTTTCGCATCCTGCACGCTTGGGAAGGAATAGAGGATAAGCGCGAAGGCGAACCAGTAGTAAATAATTACAATAATATTGAATTCCGAAAGCATTGCATTTGCGGCATTGAGGAGCAATATGGCGAAGAAATTCCCCAATACGAACGGCGCAAGCGTAATTACTATTGATTGCCAGACATTCGGCTGCTCGTGCGCTACATATGCTTCCTCGGTTCCGAAGAATTTTACTTTCCGGACTTTAACTCCGCAGAAAATGCAGGCGATGTAGTGCGAGAGCTCGTGGAATATCATTCCCGGAAAAAATACGTAATGCCAGAATAATTGCCTTGAAGCCATAATTTAAATTGGGCATTCAAATTTAAAATGCAGACGCTATATTGGGAGTTCGGGGGGCGCATCAGAGCTTGCTGCCGTTTCGCTTCCCGGAGTTGGCGGATTTGAAATCTTGCAGTCATTTGCGCAATTTTCAACATTCTCGCCCTTGTCGCATGTGCTGTTGTTGTTGCATGCCTGCTCAACGCAGCCGCTGAGCAACAATAGCAAAACCAGCGCAACCCCGAAAATTAAAATCGTTTTTTTCATTTTCATTATCCCTCTTTGTTGGTACGTTCAAGTACGCATATGCTTGCCTGGCATTTTGGCTCAGGAGCAAAACAGGTCCAGTCGTCTGATATTACTGTTGGGCAAAGAGTGTTCCTGCATTTTTCTGATAATAATTCATCCCAATACTCAGAGTATTTTTTATTTATTGCAATATTGCTTCCCCCTGAGCTGCAGCCGCAGCAGCCACCCTGAACTGAAATGCAGTCGTCATTCTCTTCGCAGGCATAAACATTGGGCTCGGGCTCAGGGTTTTCAGGCTCTTCGGGCTCATCAGGCATTGGGGGCTCAATCTCTCCTTCCCCGAGAATGCAGGATTCCTCAGCATAAACTGCCATTCCCTTGCCCAGATCGCTTTCGCTTATTTCCCTTGTAAGCGCCTTTTCCCATTTCCTGCTGTTCGCATTGTAGAAATATGCCGCCTTGAATTCGCAGTTCTCAAAGTCCGTTATTTTCTTTTTCAGCATATCTGCAAACACAGGGATGAAATTCCAGCCCTTTTCAAGGGGGGCTATAAACTCCAATGGGAATGATTTCCTGACAGTGCCTTCCGGAGAGCAGCCCTTTCCGGGATTGTAAAGCCAGATTGCCCTTGTAAATGAAGGCTGTGTTACCGGCTCAAACTTGTTTTCGGCAGTGTTGTATTCAAATATGCGCCAGTCGCTTACCTCGCAGTCAAATGCGCTCTCTCCGTCTATTTCCCCTGGCAAAGAAATGAGGTTCCAGCCCTTGTATATTTCAAGCTTTATCCTCAGGTCCGTGTTTTTCTCCGTAACAATGAATTCCGCGCTGCTGCCGCCCACTGCAATAACCTTTATCGTGAAATCCCCCACATCAACGCTTTCGCCTGCACCCAATCTGTAGGTTTCAAATGGCATTGGCGGCATTGAAATTACCTGCATTGCCGCGTGGCCTGTAATGGCTACTGATGTTGCCGCAACTTGGGTTTTCTTTACAGTTGTTTCGTAAGTTTCCTGCTCAAGGCGCTTTCCTGTTTCTTTTGCGCTTAGGAGGTAATTGCTGACGCTGAATTCAACCTGCGAGTTTGAGGAATTTATCTGCAGGATATCAATGCGCAAATTCGCTTCCAGGACATTTGCAGCCTGCTGCCCGGAAAGCTTGAAGGGCTCGTTTGTATGGACATTGATTACCGCTTCGGAGCCTTTTGTAACCAGGAATGCCGCCGCATTCCCTGATGCCTTTGTCAGCTTTATTTCAAGGCCGTAAAGGCTGAGGGTTTCGCCCTCTGTTATTGTGTAAATTGCAACAGGCGGCCGGGATGCTGTTGCGCTTTCGGCATCCGATGCGGGCTGCGCAATTGTTTCATATTTCCAGACGCTTATTTTCGCACTGCCTGTCTTGACAGCGTGCAGCTTTATGTTCAGCCCTTCCTCAACAACATATGCTGTTTGCTCCACTTTCAAATCAAACTGCTCATTCAGATGAGCAGTTATAATTTCTTCCCCGCCACTTTTCTTTACAATAAAAACAGCATTCCCGCTTCCTATGTCAAGAAGCCTTATGGAATAATTCCCAAGGGCGCGCTCCTCTCCCTCCCTCAAGGAAATATACTGCGGCAGCGCCTGAACGCACATCGCATTTTTAGGGCACGAGGGAACCAGCTGAACCATAATCCTTGCAACAGGCCTTGAGTCGCATCTGACCATTTCCTTGGATTTGCCTTTTTCTGCTTTTTCTGTTGCGCATAAAATTTCTTCAAGCCCCTGCAGTGTAATATTCATTGCTATGTTCAGCGCTCTCGCTTCCTGCATCTGCCCATCATAAACATTTGCTGTCTGGTTCACAAACAGGGAGAATTTGTCGTTCAGATATGCTGTTACTTCCTTGCGCTCTTTCCCCCTCCTTACAATCAGGCTTGCGGAGTCCCTGCCAACATTTGTAAGCGTTATTTCATGGCCGAAAATTTCCTGGACATTCAGCCCCTTCCTCTGGGTATTTAATTTTATATAATCTGTTTGTCCATTGGCTTGAGAAACTGAGAATGCTGCAGTTCCACTCTCGGCATCAAGGCCTTCAAGAGTTATTTTTAATTCAGTTTCCTTTACAAGCGCGGTCTGGTGCAGCTGCAAATTAAATCCGGAATTAAGGCTTACTGTAATCAAATCGGGCTTTTCCGCTTTTTCAACCATAATGCCTGAGAAATGCCTTCCCTCAACCGTTGTCCAAAGGCCGGAAAGCGTGATTTTGTAATTTTCAACATATTCATAGCCGCTGAGCTTAATCCTTATTACATGCACACTTCCTGAGGCAATGCTCACTGTGAGCTGGGCGTATTCTGCCGCTTCACAAGGTGCTTTCACGCAGACAACATCCCCATAAACTACAATGTCATCAACCGTAACTTTCATTAATTCCTCCCCGGATTCGCTGAAAACCCTTGCTGTCTGCTTTTCCTCAAGTGTGATATGCTCCCCAAGCCTTGCCTTTACTTCTTCCGGGGTTGTTTCCTTTGTTATTACAAAGCTCGCCCAATTGTCAGCAGAAATTGCCGTATTTTTTATTTCAACCCCGAAAACATTTGCAGTGCCACCTACACTGAGCATAGTGCTTGTCCCTATGCTCCCCTGGGTTATTGAAATCTGCGCTTCAGGATTTGTGCCGGGGCATTTCTCCCCATAACTGCATTTCACAATCGGATAATTCACGCTTGTGAGCTGGATTTCAATATTGTCAGATTCAAGGTATGCTTTTTCCCCGGCATTGAGGCTGAATTCCTCTCCTAATTTTACAACTTTCTTTTGCTCTTCGCTTACCTGCAGAGTAAATGTGTAGGAATTATTCGATTCGTCAGTTTCAGGAATCTGGTTCAGGTAATCCGCATAGATTGTTATCTTATAGGTGCCTGCCTTTGTGGCATAGCCCGTCAGAGCCGTTCCTGCGGATTGGTTGTGGCTGAGATAGAGTGAAAATTTATTGTCATATATCTGGACAGCGCCTGAGTCTGATTTTGCTGAAATCAGGAAAGCCTGCGAAACCGCTGCGCTGCCCTTGTTGATTATTCCCAGGTCTATGGAGAATTTTTCATTTACCTTTACACTTGAGGGCGCAGCAAGCTTGTAGATTGAAATGTCGGGCAAGCCGCCTGTTGGAACGCATGCGCCGTTGCTGCAGCCGCTTGCGCACGCAATTACATCTCCGCCGGTTTTTCCCTCAGAGGTGCAGTAAAACTCCATAACATTCGCAGTGTCTGTGCAATAGTCTGTCTGGCTCCTATATTCAACATCAAATGTCCCAGTAACGCTTCCCTTGATTGCAGTATCTTTCCCGCCATCTGTGTCTATGCATGTTGCCGATGGTGTAAAGCAGCTCCCCGAACCCTCGCAATCGGTGGTGCATATATTCCCTGAGCAGGATGAAGGAAGGCATTTCCTTGTACACGTTGAAGGGCAATTGCTATAGCGGTAGTCCTCACATCTCAACAGACTTGTTAATTTCATCGTTATTATTACTGCGCTCCCTGAATTTGCATAAACCTTGAACAATTCTGTTTTTGCTGCGCTGTATTTGCTGCCTGGGTCTTCAGCATAAATGTAATATGTGCCGGCTGGAACTGAAGAAAACACAGAATAGCCGCTTTCCGTGCTTTGCGTTTTGACTAAAGTAATGGCGGAAGTTAAAGAGCCCGAATCGGAATAAAGCGTCAGGTTTATTTTTGCCATCAGCTGGCTGCCGTGCTCATCATAAAGCGTTAGGGAAATTTCCCCTGTTTCTATTTCGGGAATGGAAAGGCATGCGCCGGCGTTGCAGCCGTTCGGGCATTGAAGATTGCGCCCGTAGCAGCTGTTTGAGGAATTGCAGAGCTGCTCCTCAACATATGTGTTGTTTTCAGTGCATGTGTCATAAGTCGGCCCGTAAACTACCCCGAGGGAATCAACATACTTGCAGCTTCCCGCAGTGTAAAGGTATTCGCCGCCGTCGGAGTCATTACACGTAACAATGCTCGCATTGGAATCCGCAGCGCTTGCGAGGTTGCTTAAAAGGAGCGTAAATGCAAATATCAGCACAAATCCCGCGCAAATCCGGGCAATTCTTTTTTCATGCATTTCCTTTTCGCCTGCTTCTTATTTGCTGTATAATTTGCTATATATATTCATTTATTTATAAGCATTGCTGTTTTGGTGTTTCCAGCGTATTTATCATGCATCTCGCTTTATTTAAGGGTTTGGATTTTGTTAGGCAGGCGGCTAAAATGCCGGTGCTGCCTGCAAATGTCAATTTCTTCCTGAATGCATCCTGTGGGAATGCGCCCTGTGCCTCGAGAGCCCGCCTATGCGGTGGAAGCCGAACTTCCTATGATGAAACTTATGGGTCATTAATTGTTCCGGGCCTTGCGTTTCGGCAGGCGCAAGCTCTTCATTTTCCGGGTTATCTTGCAGGTCTGCGGCCTTTTTGTGCGCCCTTAGGGCATACCAAATAAAAAAGGCGATTCCCGCTACGATTACCAATATGACTACAACAGCCAGAATGATGCCTGTGAAAAAAAGCCCCGAGGCATCCGCACCCGAGAATGCTGCCATAATCTAACTGTAGCTGCTTTCATCTATATAAAACTTCCTTTGAAATGGAATTGCATATCGGCTTATGCGTTCGTAAGTGTTAAATATCTGTTTGCTGAACATTCTACTGAAAACATGGGAAAGAAACTTGGCGCGCTTCTGCTTATTGCCATAATTGCTGTTATTGCGTATTTTGCCTTCGGAAAGGATATTTTCGGGAATATTTTCGGGAATTCATTTGAGGGCGGGCTTGCGCAAATTGGGGGGGTTGATGGGAAATTCGGGATTGAAGAAAACATGCTGATGCCCGCAAATGCAAATGAAACCGCAAATTACATTTCTGAACTGGATTCCTTAAAAGCGCAGTTTGAAAATGCCCCTGAAAGCAGGGAGAAGAGCGCTTTGCTTCTGCTTATTGGAAGCAGGATTTATGCTGCAGATGCGCAGAAAAGCATGATTGACGGGGTGGAGGCATACAGGCGCATAAGCAAAGTGAAATACGAGTGCGGGGAGGGGGAAACCGCAGGTGTTGCGAAAATAGATTTCGGTAAGGCTGCTGAAAATGCTGAAAGGGCGCTGAGCCTGCGCGGAACTTTCATTGAGAATTATCCTGATTTTGCTGAAACCGCAGGGATAGGTTCAACCGATATAAGCGGGCTTGCGCTTAAGGCTATTGCGGAAAGCGCGGGGGAACTTGTTAAAAATATTGAGGCATACTGTAGCATACAGAATGCATGAGAAAATTCTTTTGCGGCAGGGCGCTGAGGCAAACCTTTACAAATCTGAATACTTGGGAAAGGAAGCGCTCATAAAGGAAAGGATTCCGAAGGATTACAGGAACGCGGAGCTTGATTCTGAAATAAGGAAAAGGCGCACTAAGGAGGAGGCGCAGCTCCTGTACAATGCGAAGGCGCTCGGGGTAAGAACCCCTTTAATATATAAGATTGATTTGAGCGGAGCGACTATAATAATGGAATTTATTGAGGGAAAAAGAATGAAGGATGCGCTTAACGGGAAGAACCTGAATTTATGCAAATTGCTGGGAAATAAAATCGGGATTCTGCATTCAAACGGGATTGTGCACGGGGATTTAACTACAAGCAATATTATTATACATAACAATGCGCCGGTTTTCATTGATTTCGGCTTGGGATTCCATTCGCGCAAGACTGAGGACTTTGCAGTGGATTTGCTGAATTTCAGGAAAACATACAATGCGACGCACTACAAACTGGGGAAGGGATGGAATTTAATCGTGAGGGGCTATATTGAACGGAGAGGAAACGCAGGAAAAGAAGTTGTGGGGAGGATTCCAAAAATTGAGGAGAGGGGTAGGTATTTATAGAAGTAATTTGCATATATGTGTGAAAAATATGGACAAGCCGGCGCTTTTAATTGTTTTAATAATGCTCATTGCCGCGCTGGTTCTGCTGAGCGGCTGCGTTACATATGACAAATGCGATTTGAACAAGGACGGGAAGGTAAGCGAGATTGAAAAGCAGGACTGCGCCCGGGGGGACGGAAACACCAGCAGAAAGTGCGGGGACGGAGTATGCGGGCCTGTTGAGAAGCAGAAGGGAACATGCCCGCAGGACTGCGAACAGGACGGCAATAACGGCGGTAGCGTGGGCAAATGCGGGGACGGGATTTGCGG
Organism: Candidatus Iainarchaeum sp.; assembly: GCA_016187745.1. GTDB lineage: Archaea > Iainarchaeota > Iainarchaeia > Iainarchaeales > JAXPJC01 > JACPJC01. The sequence goes on from JACPJC010000006.1 coordinate 94,310, forward strand.
GGCAATGGAAGAGCAGAAGGGAACATGCCCGGAAGATTGCAATAACGGCCAGCCCGACCAGAATATTTCGCCAAGGGAAAAGGAAAGGGCGTCAATATCGGTAGATTTTTCTTCGGACAATGGAAGAATCAGCGATTACCTTTTCGGCACTATTGCGGGCCCGATATTTGATGAAAGGGCGTTTCCACTTCTTCAGGAGGCCGGCTTCAGGCTTGTTGAGATAAGGGTGAATATTGCAATGCCTGAAAACCCCGGAGACATTTCAGGTTATGATTTCTCCCAGCTGGACAGCCAGGTAAATTCAACAATTTCAATAGGCGCTACACCAATTATTTGGTTCATTCAGGAATCAAAGCCTGATCTGGAGAATTACAAGGCCTATGTGGAAACAGTTGTTTCGCATGCAAAAGGGCTGAGCCGGGATGTGAAGCTTTTCAGGTTCGGAAACGAGCCTGATGGCGGGATGTATTGGAAGGGAACTGAGCAGGATTATTTCGAAACATATGCCGCATTTGCGGAGGCAGTAAAGTCTGTTGACAATTCAAACATCCTTATCGCGCCTTCGGTTATGCATGCCTGCGAGGCGGATTGCCCCGGCATTCTGGATTTTTCGCGGAATTTCCTTGATTACCTGAAAGAGAACAATGTGAAGCTTGATTATTTCACTTTTCATGCCTATTCCTATGTCCCCTATTCAAGGTTCTATCTCCAGCCGTCAAAAATTTCTGAACTCCTGAAAAGCTATCCTGTTTCCGATGTTTATGGGGCCCCGAGGCTCGGCAATGATGAGTGGAACCTGATGGTCGGGGACACATGGTCTGGAAAATACAATTCTGTTTTTGACACTGCGGAGGTTGCCGCAAGCAACATAAACAGCCTGATAAGCATGGCAAATGCGGGAGTTTCGCTTTCAGTGAGGTATGGCGGCGCCTCAAACAGCGGGGGGCATGATTTCCCTTTAACAGATAAAAATTACAAAGGAAAGCCCTCATTTTATGCGTTTAAGGGGTTCGGCATGCTCTATGGCCATTATCTTTTGGACAGCACCGGCGGGGACAGCTTCAATCTGGGCGTTATTGCAGGGAAGTCAGATGATGAGTTAATCATAATAATATCAAATTTTGACATAGAGGATTATATCAACAAGCATCAGCCGAAGAAACGCGACGAATATGAGAATTATTCATCGCAAATCAGGGCCTATGACGGCTATTTGCTGGCAATAACCGGCATCCCCTGGGCAGGAAGCCTTGCTTTTGAGAGATATCTGGTTGATGATTCGCACAAACTTGAGCTTGTTGAAAGCAGGACGATTAATGCTGCAGCCGCGCTGGCATTTGAGAACCCCATATCCGCCCCCTCGCTCCAAATAATAAAGATTAGCAGGCAAGCCTAACCTATATAAACCTTTTTGCGCAAGGGTTATTATAAGCAAATTTTATATTTTGCTTTTTTGTTTCGGCATGAGCAAAAAGGCGTTGTTGCGCATTGCACAATTGTGGTGAAATCTTTGGCTAAAAAGAAGGAACTCATTGAGGAGAAGGCTGAAAAGAAGAGCGGAGCAAAGGGCGCGAAGAAAGAGGAAAGGGCCCATGAAAAGCCGAAAAAAGCGGAAAAGCCGGAGCCAAAGGCGAAAGTCAGGGCTGTGCCGAAAACAGAGGCGCAGGAGAAGAGGGATGCGCTTAAGAGGGAGCTTGAGGAGCGCGGCATAAGGGTGAAGGAAATTGCGGCCGAGGCTCTGGAGAAAGGGAAATTTTCCAGCGAAAGGAAAACCTCTGAGAGAAAGGCGCCGGAATGGGTCGAATACAAGCCAAGGCAGATTGAGCAGCTTATTGTGCAGATGGCTAATTCCGGGCACACGGGCTCTGAAATAGGGATGCTTCTTAGGGATCAGTACGGAATCCCGAATGTTGAAACTGTAACAAAGAAAAGCATGCTTAAGATGCTGCAGGAAAACAATATTGCCCCGAAGATGCCTGAGGATCTGATGAATCTTATAAAGAAATCACTCAAGCTGCACAAGCACATGCAGCTTAACAGGAAGGACATGTCAGCAAAGCACGGGTATGTGCTTACGGTTTCAAAGATAAGAAAGCTTTCAAATTACTACCAGAGGATGGGAAGGCTTGCGAAGGACTGGCGCTACAGCACAGAGGAAGCTGAGCTGCTGATGAAGTGATGAGGGAAAAAAATGGCTGTTGAAACAAAGGAAAAGCAGAGCTCGCAGCAGCTGGTGCTGGAGCAGAGGAAGGCGGCAGACAAGTGGAAGAGGAAGAAATGGTTTGAGGTTCTTGCCTCCGAGCAGTTTGACAACAGGCAGATAGCAAGCACGCCTGCTGAAAAGCCAGAGCTGCTTTTCGGGAGAACAGTCCTTGTTAACGCAGCAGACCTCTCGGGGCAGGGGAAAAAGGCGCATATTTCGCTCAAGTTCAGCATTGCGGATGTGAAGGGGAACAAGGCATATGCGAAGGCGATGGGGCATGAGGTAAATGGCGGATATGTAAGAAGACTTATGCGCAGGCACATAAGCAAGATTGAAAGCACCCAGTACTTAACAGCGAAGGACGGGAAGAAGCTGAAGGTCAAAACGCTTACAATAAGCGCTAGGAAGCTGAACAGGGGCCAGGAGACCGCGATAAGGAAGATAATGGAATCCGAAATTGCGGAGATATGCAAGGCGTATGATGCCGACAAATTAATACATGATTTTGTGTTTGCAAACATTGCGCAGGGAATTTATTCAAAAGAGAAGAAGATTGCCAACATAAAGAAAGTTGAGATTGTGCAGTCAAGGCTTATTGAAAAATCTTCTGCGGCAAGTGAAAAAAATGTATGAACTTCTTCCTGCTGTAATTGCAATACTGGTTTTTTTCTCCATACTCTCATACAGGCTCAGGGCGCTTGATTTTTTCGGGGTGGTTGTGGGCTTTGCCGTCGGATTGCTCGTGTTCCTGCTTTCGGGGATTGTGCAGTTCGCTGCAATGCTGCTGTTTTTTGTTGTCGCTGAGTTCTGCACGCGCTGCGCGAACCTCTACAAGGCGAAAAGGCACTCTGTGAGGACTGCAAGCAATATCCTTGGGAATTCGCTTGCGGCAGTAATTGCGCTTGCTGTTGGAAGCAATATCGCGTATTTCGGGGCTGTTGCCGCAGCGCTCGCGGATACAATATCAAGCGAACTAGGGATTGCCCTTGGGCAGAAGCCGAGGCTTGTAACAAACCTTAGGAAGGTCGCTATCGGAACCAACGGGGCTGTTAGCTTATATGGGCTGGTTGTTAGTGCAATGGGCGCATTGGTTATTGCGCTTGTTTATTTCCTCGCCTTTGGAAACGCGAAGGCAATAGTGTTCATTGCTGCGGCTGGATTTTTGGGCGGGGTTGCAGACAGCTTTGCAGGCGCAGTTCTTGAGAGAAAAGGGCTTATAAACAATGCAACAGTCAATTTTATCGGAAGCGCAACGGGCGCGGTAATTGCATATTTGTTGTTTGCATTTGCCTGATTTTTTTATTATTTGCCAACCGATACAATTAAATTATTTAAATGCCAATCTAATACTATGCCAAACAGGCCTGTTGTTCCCGGCAGACCACCGAAGCGAGAGAGAAAGAGGCTGAAGAAACTATACAAAGCCTTGTTTAATTCCGGGCCACCTGGAAAATTAGTGGAACTAAAACGGCAATAAGCGGCTTTGCGCGGTTAAGGTGATGCCATTTGGAATTATTGATTATCAGAATTCTGCTTTATCTTTTGCCGATGTACATAGCAAACAGCAGCGCAATGCTTTTCGGGTTTGGGAGGCGCCTGGATGCGGGAAAAAACTTCACTGACGGGCGGGCGCTTCTGGGGAAGGGGAAAACTATTTCTGGAACGTGCGCGGGAATTTTCTTCGGCACCCTTACAGCATTCACAATTTACATTATTTTTCCTGAGGTGAATTCCGCAATCAGCGCGAATTACATCGTGTTCGGGTTTTTGCTCTCGCTTGGCGCAATCTTCGGGGATATTGCGGAAAGCTTTTTGAAAAGGAGAATTGGAAGGGAGAGCGGGGCTGCGCTCCCAATCCTTGACCAGCTGGATTTTGCTATCGGGGGAATTGTTTTTACGCTTGCTCTTTATGTGCCGGGCGCAATTGAAATTGCGGCAATTCTGGGCATTACGCTGATAATACATGTTGCGCTGAACGGCGCGGCTTATCTGATTGGAGTCAAAAAAGTCCCTTGGTAAACTTGGGGTTAATTAAAACATCAAGCACATAACGTTTGCAAGCCAAGCGTGCTTGATGTTTTATAAGGGCATTATGCCCTTATTTTTCAGCAAGCAGGGCGCGCAGGATTTCAGCAAATGCGGGCCTTGTGATTAATACCCCTACCAAAACGCCCATTATTGTTGTGATTGCAAACCCGACCAATTTGCTCATTCCGAAGCCGAAGAGAATCAATGGGAACATTGTTGCAATTACTGTGGAAGCGGAAGCTACAACAATGAAGAAGGCGCGCTTAACCCGCGTTGCAAGCGAGGCTGCCTGTTCTCCGGAGCCTTTTGTGGCTTCGTCCATCATTACTATCTGGTCCCCCACTCCGGTTCCAAGAACAGCCAACAATCCCGCAACAGCGGCAAGGTCGATGTTCCATCCCAGAAGCGAGGAAAACCCGAGAATTAAATACACTTCGCACAGGACGATTGCCATATTAACCGCTGTAAGCTTTGCAATTTTGTAGCGCAGATACATTACAAAGGTAACGGCAATAAGCGCGAATATCCCTATAATCAGGGTTCCTACCAAGAACTCATTTCCAAGCAATGGGGAAATCGTTTCCTTGCTTACACTATCAACTGCGACAGGGAGCGAGCCGGATTCAAGAAGGATTGCTAAATCTGAAAGCCTGCTCTCGGCATCGGTTTTGCTTGAGGCAAAGCCCCTTATTATGAGATCGGGGAATATTCTCGCGTCATTTATATTTGCAACATATGGGTCCATGTTTGTTATGTCCTCGCTCAGTGAAATGACCTGCCTTGCGCCTGAGGCGTGCCAGGTCCAGGGAATCCCTTCCGGAGAGGAAATTTCCTTCAGGGTGTAGCCAATCTCTTCAAGGGCTGATTTGATTTTCGGATTGATTTCAGGCGGAATTATCGCATACCTGTGCGTTAAAACAAGCGATTTGAGTCCGGATTCCTGCTCTGAGCTTAAGTTCTCATCAACAGTGAAATTCGGCGCATTTATATTGAGGAGCAGCTCATCAATTTTCGTGTTTTGGGGAATGCTCTGCAGCATGTTTCCTGCGCTCAATGCTGCCTTGTCCGAATTGTAAAGCGCAATGGGCATCAAAATTACGGATTCAACAGGCCTGTCAATGAAGAAATATGTCCTGTCGCAGTCATACTGGTTGCCTGATGTTGCATTGTAGGAGGTTATCCTGCACCTGTGGAACGCGGCATTTGAGAAGCTCCTTGCGGCCTTTTCTGTCAGCGTAAACGGCAGCACCCACGCATAGCTGTTTGCTGATTCCTCCCTGAATCCGTAGCCCTTCGCGGGATCCCTTGAAATCATTATTATGTCCGCGCCGGTGAATATCACATTGGTATCTATTGTAACCTCGAATTTCCCCTGCCTTCTGAGAAGCCCTTCCAGCTTCTCAACAGTTGCGGGGTCGGTTTCGGCAATTTCCGCAACAACAAACTCATCGCCCCATGAGCTTACTCTCGTATCCTTCAATCCGGTCCAGTCAAGCCTGCCTTCTATTGTCGCGCGCACCCTTGCCATTTCATCCGCGCTCTGCACCTTTTCAGCAAGATGTATCTGGAAGAGTGTGCCTCCTCTAAAATCCATGCCGAATTTTATCCCATTGAGAAGTATTACAAATGTGAAAAGTATTACCAAAACAATGGGAAGAGCAACGCGCCAGTTTTTCAGCAATTGGTTCATAATTATGCCTGCCTCTTTTTCTCCCGCCTTTCAGCATACCAGAGCAGCAGCGGGGCGTTAAAAAGCCATGTTGCAACAATGTCCCCAATCTGCCCGAAAAGAATTACAGAGGAAATCTCAAATATTACGGAAATCTGCATAATGTAGGAGCCTGCAAGCATTACCGCAAGGGCAGCAATTGCTGTAAGCGTCATTGTCATCCCTGTTATGAAGGAGCTCCAGGAGCGCTGTGCGGGAGTGTCCTCCCTTCTTGTAAGGACGCGCGTTGTGAGCAGTATGTCCGTTGCAATAGAATATCCTATGAGCATCATGAGCGCAGGAATTGTTGTAAGGGAGAGCGGAATTCCGAATATCGCCATTCCCGCAAGCCCTGAAAGAATGTCAAAAATGCCCGCTGCTATTACAGCAAGCGAGGGGATAATTTTCCTGAACAGCGCGAAAACCACAATGACAATCGCAATGAAGGCAATGAACATTACAAACACCGCATTTTCCCAGAATGTTTTTCCGAGAACTGCGGAAATTTCGCGCTGCTCAACCCTCACATTTGAGCTCAGGCCGAACTCCTCCGCGATTATTTCCTTTATCTTGTCCTGGAAATACTGCTTTGATTTTGTGAGCGCGTCATTCGCAATTGAGACCATTTCCTCGGCATTTTCAGAATACAGCGGGGCGGCGTATTTTGAAAGGATTTTCACCGCGTTCCGCGCGTGCGAAATTGCCTGCTCCGGGGACTTCAACAAAAGCGAGTTGGCTGCTGTTATTTCCTTTTCCGCGGCGCTCAGCTCAAGGTTTTCCGAGAACTGTATGCTCGCGCCTATGGTGCCTGAAGAGGAAATTCCCGTAACTTGCAGGTTCTTAAGGCTGAATTCCTGATTTAAAAGCGCTTCAAGCGACTTTGTGTCAATTTCCTTTGCCTGCGCTGTGCGGTCCGCGCGCAGTATTATGCGGGTTCCGCCCTGGAGGTCCATTCCGAAGGTCACTCCGGGGAATGCCGCAACAATAATTATAAGTATGAAATAGAGCACTATGGGGATTATCATGTAGCGCTTGTAGTTTCCCTCGTAGAATTTGCCTGCATTCCCAAACATGTTTCTGCCCCGAAATAGCGATGCCGATTTATTTTATTGTTTTATTAATTGAATGAGATTAGTATTAAATAGGTTATTGTATAAGCACAATTAAAGATGAAGGCAGGAAATGAACTAATGGAGTTTGCATTGAAAACTGTTAAAGATGGAAAATTCATATTTTATTGGGAATAGAGCTTGTAAGCTCCGTCCTCTATTATATACAAATCATATTCTTTTTGCACATCCCCGTTCGGATCAAATTGTATTGTTCCTGATGCGCCTTCAAGGTTTATTGAATTCAGGTAATTCTTTATCTGCGGGCCTGTTGTGTTGCCCGCTTTTATTGCATTTATGAGAATTGTTGCGGCATCATATGCTTCTGCCGCATAGGCATCTGTGTCTCTTCCATATTCTTTCTTGTATTTTTCTCTGAAATCTTGGGCTATTGAAGTGGTTGAGACATGCGGATATGTGAAGATTGTTCCATTTATTGCATGTCCTGAATTCTGTATTACATCATTGTCAGCAAATGTCTCCGGGCCGAAGAATTGCAGCTCCATGCCCAGTTCCTTTGCCTGCTTCAGAATTATCGGGGGCTCTTTTGCAAGCGAAACTATAATCAGGCTGTCTGGATTTTTTGACTGTATCTTCAAAAGCTGGGTCCTGAAATCCTTTGCATCCTGCTCAAAGGCCTCAACCGCCAATGCCCCAATGTTTAATTCTCTAAGCCTATTCGCAATTACGTCCTTTAGTGCGGAGCCGTAATCATTGTTTATGAAGATGATTGCGGGCTTTCTGTATTTGAGATTATAGACTGCTTCAGCAAGGGTTTTTCCCTGCACCGCATCATGCGGAATTGTCCTGAAAACATATTCGCTTATTCCGGAGATTGTTGGGTTTGTTGAGCCTGCTGAAACCAGTACAACCCCCTCACTATCAACAACTGGCGCAATTGCAAGGGTTTCGCCGGAGCAAAGGCCCCCTAAAATTGCTTCAACCCCGTCAATCTCAATCAGTTTTTTTGCGGCGGTTACGGCATCCCTTCCGCTGCATTTTCCGTCCTCAAAAACAAATTCAATATCGGCGCCGGAGTCCTTCAAAGCCAGAAGGGCGCCATTTTTCACCCCTTCAAACAAGGATGCCACATCGCCGCTAAGGGGGCCAATCACGCCGATTTTTGCCTTTTCCCTGTCTGCGGAAAACAGCGCAAATCCTGTCAAACTAATGCCGATTAGGGCAGCAGCCATAATCAAGGCAATTATCCCAAGAGCTAATTTCTTCATTTTCCACCCCAAATAAACTGCTTGGGATGTGGAATAATAGGCCGGGGCTGACATATGTCATATTTTTAAAGTTTTCTAGTGAATAAGTTATTTATGGTCCTGGAAAAATTTAAAGAGGTAAAACTGGGCGTTTTTCACAACGATTGCTACTGCTCCGAAACAACCGCAAAATTCCCGGAGATTTTTGCAAGGCAGACTTCCCAGGTGAATATCTACAAGAGGGCGGGTGAAAAGATTTTCTACAAAATGGCCTATAAACTTGAGTCTCCTGACCGGCAGTATTTGGAAAGCTATCTGGATTATGTTAAAAAATTCCCAACTGTGAAAAGCGTTAAAATATTCCATAAAACAAATTCAAATGCGTATATGCTCGCGGATGCTGTTTCAAATGGCTTGACATACAATGAGATATTAAAGAAGGGCATTATTTACTCGCATCCGGTTGATTTATACAAGGGATATGAGCTGCATTCCTTCATTTCAACAAAGCCGAAGGAGACAATTAAACTGATAAATGAATTAAAGGATACCAGGGGGGAGGTAAAAATACTGGGGATTTCAGATATTGATGAAAATGAGAGGATTTTTGATCTGACCCCGAATCAAATGAAGGTATTGAAGGTTGCACTGAGGTCCGGCTATTATGAATGGCCCAGAAAGGCGACGCTGGAGGAGATGGCTTCTTCCATCGGCTTGAAAAGGCGAACCTTCCAGGAGCGCCTGAGAAAGGCGGAAAACAGGCTTTTCCCAAAGCTGATAAAAAACTATCTGCCCCAGACTGAGGGCTTGTAGAATAAACACTTATTTCTGCGTCAAATAGGTGTACTTGAATTCTTCAACAATGCTCAATACTTCCAGGTTCTTTATCACATCGCCGAATTTGTTTCTCAATTCAACAATCAATCCATCAAGCTTGGATTCCTCTATTTCGAGCTCCATATTCAGATCGTATACGCCGATTGTCCTGATCCAGAAGAGAATATTCGGGTGCTGCAATGCAAAATTATGAAATGCCTTTTCCCTTTCCTTTGAGAGGTTTTTCAAATTAAGGAGAATTGTGTAATAGCCCAAGCCGAGCTTTTTGAGATTTAACAAGACCCCGTGCCCAAGAATAACTTTTTCCTTTTCAAGTTTTTTTATCCTGTTTCTGACAGTGTCTGGCGAAACATTGAATTTCCCCGCCATCTCTATTAATGTTAATCTGCTGTTTGTTGAAAGCTGCTCTAGAATTTTTTGCTCCAGGGAATCAACCTTAATTTGGCTGAATTTTCCGTCGTATTCTATCATTTCAACCGGCTGGCCCCCATACAAGTACGCCCTGTTGAAATCCGAGAATGTGAGGCAGCTCACTACTTCCTTTTCCTGGATAAAATCCTCAAATCCGGCTATCGTTTCTTTGAAGAGATTCATGAAATGGTTCGGGTCCTTTACAAACATCGAGACAATCATGTCCCAGCGGCCCCTGCACGAAACAACCCAGTTTGTATATTTGCTTTCAACAAGGCGCCTGATTAGGGCGTTTTCCCTTTCTGCCGAAAGGCTCTGGAAGCGCAGAAAAATCCTGTAGCCTATCGGGAAAAGCGCCCCCCTGTTGATAACGCAGTAAATTTTTTTGATGATGCCTTCATTGATCAGGCGCTGGATCCTGTAAGCAACAACATGCTCATTTGCCCTTGCCTTTTTTGCAATCGCCTTGTTTGATTGCCTCGAATTCTCTTCCAAAGCGGCCAATATCTTCTTGTCTGTTTTGTCGAGGGCAAAAAACTCCGCAGCCATATGCATAAAAACGATAAAAATCATTAAAAATCTATTTTTTATAGCAAAATTATGAAAAAAGTGTTATTAATACTAAAAAACAAGTATTTTTATCGTTTAACTAGGGGTGATGAAAAAGTGAACAGGCGCATAATTCTGATTTCGGCTGCGGTCATTGCTGTTGGTCTGGTTGTGTTTTTTGGCTTGAATCAAATGGGCCTTGCTGGCTTAAGCGCCCCGGAGGGCGCGGGAGGCACTGTTAAAATTGGCATAATGCTCCCTTTAACAGGCGATGCTGCATTGTATGGCGAGAGCATTGGAACTTCATTGGAACTTGCAAAGGAAGAAATAAATGCGGAGGGGGGCATTCTGGGCAGGGAAGTTGAATTGGTCTTGGAGGATTCCGCGTGCAATGCGAATGAAGGGGTAAAGGCAATAAACAGCTTAGTGAATTTGAAGGGATTGAAGCTCATCATTGCTGCGGAGTGCAGCGGCCCAAGCCTTACTGCTGCGCCGGTTGCGGAAGATGCAAAGGCCCTTTATCTGGTTGCTGTTGCAAGCAACCCTGACATAAAGTACGCCGGAGACTATGTTTTCAGAATCGCCCCGAGCGATGCGCAGCAGGGAAAGGATATTGCGCAAATTGTTTACGATGGGGGATTCAGAAATACTGCGGTTTTATTTATGGACAATGCATACGGAGAAGGGATTGCGGGGGTTTTTATGGAAGAAATTGGAAGGCTTGGCGGAAAAGTTGCAATCAAGCAGCGCTTCAACCAGGATGATTCTGATTTCAGGACCCAGCTTTTGAAAACTAAGGAAACAGGGCCTGATTCCCTGTTCGTTGTTGGCTATCCGCAGGCATACCAGCTCATAATCAAGCAGATGTATGAGTTGGGATTGAATGCGCAGATATTTGCAGGCGACACATTCAAGGAGGCATCCATTGTGGAAGCGCTGGGGGATAAGGTAGAAGGCGCTATTTTTTCAGCGTATGCTGAAAGCAATTCGGAGGAATTCAGGCGGTTCAAGGAAGCCTACAGGAAAAAATATGGAAAAGAGTACGGCCCATACGGGGATTATGGGTATGACAGCCTTTATGTGCTGAAAGCAGGCATTGAATATGCAAAAAGCTTTGATCCGGAAGTGCTGAAGGAGAAATTATACGGGGTTGAATATCGCGGGGTTACGGGCCTAACGAAATTCGACTCATACGGGGAAGTGGACAAGCCTTTCGGAATAATGACTGTGAAGGATGGGATGTTTGTGCCTTATGAGGCGGGCTGAAAAGGCAATTGGCGCAAGTAACATTCCGGAAATCAGCCTCCATCAATTAGTTAATTTAATTAACTCTTTTTTCCTTTATATTTGGTTTTATGGTTCTGGAGCAATTGGCGGTAAATGGCATAATTGCGGGTTCTGAGTACGCGCTGCTCGCGATCGGGCTGACCCTGATTTATGGAATTCTGAGGCTCATTCATTTTGCCCATGGGGAAGTGGCAATGGTGGGGGCTTACAGCGCTTTTGTTGTTAGCGTGGTTTTTGGCCTGCCACTGATTGCAGGGTTTTTTGTCGCAATTGCCGCAGGGGCATTGCTTGGAATCGCAGTCAACAGGATTGCGTTCAGGCCGGTAAGAAAACAGCACATACTTATCGGGCTCATTACAGCAATTGCGGTTTCAATTCTGCTGCAGAATGCCATTGCATTGTTTTTCGGGAATGACATAAAAACATACAATCTGGGGGCTGTTGAGAAAGGGATTGAAGTATTTGGATTCATCATAACAAAAACGCAGATAGTGATTGTTTTTACAGCAGTTGCCTTAATGCTGCTGACCTGGGCATTCATTAAGAAAACAAAAATAGGGCAGCAGGTGAGGGCGGTTGCGGACAACAGGGAACTGGCTGAAAGCATCGGAATTGATTCTGAGAAAGTAATCGCATGCACCTTTGCATTTGGCTCTGCCCTGGCTGCAGCAGGGGGAGTATTAATTGCGGCCGAAACAAATTTAGCGCCAATGATGGGCCTGATGCCGAACATCAAGGCATTTGCTGCAATTATTGTTGGAGGCATTGGAAGCATTCCGGGGGCGATTTTTGGCTCATACTTCATTGGCCTGGCCGAGAATATTGGGATATGGTTTTTGCCTTCAGGCTACAAGGATGCGATTGCATTCTTTATTCTCGTAATTTTCCTTTTGTTCATGCCAACCGGAATTTTCGGTAAGAAGAAGGAGGGAATTGAGCAATGATTGAGGCATATATACTGCATCTGCTGATCTTCATCTGCATTTATGCAATTCTTTCAATGAGCCTGAATCTCATTACGGGATATGCGGGCATGCTTAACTTGGGCCATGCTGCATTCTTTGGAATCGGGGCATATGCCTCTGTTTTGATTGTCATGGCAGGATTTCCATTCTGGCTTGGCTTTATTGCTGCAGGCGCAATTGCCGCATTTTTCGGGCTGCTCCTGAGCGTTCCGGCACTGAGGTTGAGGGGGGACTTCCTTGCAATTGCAACTCTTGCTTTTGGGGAAATAATCCGGAGCATCTTGGTGAACTGGACCGAATTTACAAGGGGGCCGCTTGGAATCCCCGGCATACCAAAGCCTGAAATTTTTGGAATTGCTTTTGATTCGCTCTGGATGTATTTTATTCTGGCTTTTATAATTGCCGCAGTTGCATACTTTGTTTTGAGGCATTTGCTGAATTCAAATTTTGGAATTGCCCTGAAGGCAATAAGGGAAAATGAATCTGTTGCTGCGAGCCTGGGAAAAAATGTGAATCTGCTCAAAATGCAGGCATTTGTTGTTGGCGCATTTTTTGCGGGCCTTGCGGGGAGCCTCTTCGCCCACTACATTACTTTTATTGACCCGGGAACTTTTGTCCTCGGGGAAACAATACTGATGCTGCTTATGGTTGCGCTCGGGGGGATGGGAAGCCTTGAGGGAAGCATACTTGGCGCAATAATCCTGATTCTGCTGCCTGAGCCCCTGCGCTTTATAGGGCTGCCTTCCGCGGTTGTTGGGCCGCTAAGGCAAATTATTTATGCAGCAATACTCATAGTATTAGTAATAAAAAAGCCCAGGGGGCTGCTTGGAACGCAATGGTTTGGGGGGATTGTAAGTGATAGCAATTGAATTGAAGGGAATTTCAAAAAAATTTGGCGGGGTTACTGCACTTGATAATGTTTCCTTCAAGTTGGAGAAGGGAAAAACCCTTGGGCTTGTTGGGGGCAATGGCTCCGGAAAAACAACCCTGCTGAATTCAATTACAAAAATGGTTGCTCCGGACAGGGGGGAGGTTTATTTCAAGGGAAAGCGCATTGACAAACTTCCGGCATACAGGATTGCAAGGCTTGGCATCGGGAGAATATTCCAAACCGGGGGAGTTTTCAAGAACATGACTGTGCTTGAGAATTTGCTTGTTGCATCCGACGGGAAGAGGGAGAATGAGGCAGAGAGAATTCTGAAGGAAGTGGCATTGCTGGAAAAGAAGGGTAAAAAGGCCGCAACCCTGAGCGGGGGCCAGCAGAGGCTGCTTGAATTCGGAAGGGTAATGGTCAGGAATGATGAATTGATCCTGCTTGATGAGCCGTTTGCAGGGGTAAGCGCGGAAAACAGCAGGAAGATTGAAAGCGTAATAAAAAAACTTCAGGAAGAGGGCAAGACAATTATCCTGATTGAGCACGACAGCGCAAGAATCAAAAGATTGTGCAACCAGATAATCGAGCTTGAGAAGGGAAGCATAATTAGAAGAGAATGAATGTGCCGTTCACCTGTCAGCCCTAACGGTCAGGCAGCTCGCAGGCATTCAGGAATTACTTCAATCTGATCTGGAAGATTGCGACAAATTAGACTGCATTATATTATATCCTTTTCTTTGCTATTTTTTATAATGCAGAATAAAATCCAGGAGCTGCTTGACCACGCATTCGGGCAGGCGAGGAAACGCGCGGAAAAACTGCCTAAAATGAAGAACAAGTTCAAGCGCGTGAGGATTGAGGAAACCACAAAAATAAAGGCCGTGGCGGATGCGCTTGCAGCGGGGCTTGATAAGGTTGTTGAGGAATTCCCGGACTTTTCAAAATTGCATCCGTTTTACGCGGAGCTGTTTGATGCGATTGTGAGCGTTGCAGAACTGAAAAAGGCGCTTGCGCACATAAGCGATGCCGCGGAAATAATAAAGAGGCTTAAGCACAGGAAGATTTACGAAATTGGCAGCATTTACAGGAAAACAGAAACCGAGCGCATGTCGGCAATAAGGAATGAATTTTACGGGCGCGCGGCATCGGTTGTGAATGACCTGCAGGGGAGCTTCGGGGTAATCGAGAATGCGCGGAGCAAATTGAAGGAGAAGCCGGAAATAAAATTTGACCTGCCGACTGTTATAATTGCCGGCTTTCCGAATGTCGGGAAAACAACAATACTGAAGCGCCTTACGGGGAGCGAGCCGGAGATTGCGCCATACCCCTTCACAACAAAATCAATAAAACTGGGCTATTTCAAATTGAAGTATGAGAAAATCCAGGTTATTGATACGCCCGGGCTGCTTGACAGGCCCATGGAAAAGCGCAACGCGATTGAAAGGAAGGCTGTAATCGCAATAAGGCACCTTGCGAATGCGGTTGTTTTTGCGCTTGACGCAACAACATATTCGGGATACAGGCTCGGGGAGCAGATGCACCTGCTGAAGGAAATAATGGGCGCATTTGGGAAAATCCCATTGATTGTTGCAATAAACAAGGCGGACCTTGCTAGCGGGGAAGAAATTGAAAATGCGAAAAAGTCCGTGAAGGAAATCGGCATAAATGAAACCGTCCTGTGCGGGGAAGGCATAGGGGATGAGGCGCTTAAGGAGAAAATAATGAGGATGATTCAGCGGAAATCCGCTTAGGAAAGGCATTTAAACATTTTATTGCTGGATTATATTATTCTTGATTGCCTTGCTGAACTGCTTGGCGACTTGTTTTAGGGAGTGGAAAAATGCTGGCTGAAACGCAGGAACAGGCTTCCCATATAGCGGAACTGATGGAAAACATAGTTGCGGACAATTCGGTTCCAAGGAACATAAGGAAAATTGTGGAGGAGGCGAAAAACAAAATCCTCTCGCAGGAGGAATTTGACACGAAGATAACCTCTGCAATCTATCTCCTTGATGACATAAGCAATGACATAAACATGCCAAGCCACACGCGCACTGAACTCTGGACGCTCATATCCAAGCTCGAGGCAATTAGGGGAAACAAAAAAGAAGTAGTGCCTTGATGCAGGAAATGCAGAAAAAGCCAAGTGCTGAAGAGATTGTCAGTTATGCCAGCGAAAAGGCTGCTTTTGTAAATGCCGATGCGCTGGGGCCGCTTGCGGAATTTGGGGATTATAAAAAAATAATCGATGAGCTGCTTGCGGAAGGCATTTTTGAAATAGGGAAGGACAGGGTTTCTGAAAAAATTGCGAAATCAAGGGCAAAAATAAATGTTCTTGAAACCCCGATAATTGAGATAAGGCATGAGAGGTTCAGGCCGGAGGCAAGGGAATCCTCTGGAAAGGTGAAAATCCTTGAGGAGTATGATGTTACGGGGCAGAGCTTTTCCTCAGGAAGCGTGAAGGACTTCCTGAATTACTTCAGGGCGAAATTCGATGCGCTTTCGGAAATACTGATGCAGCATCCGGGAATGAGCCCAAAATCAATAAGCTCATTGCACAACATCAGGATAGGCCCGGAGGGAAGGAAGGAATTTGATGTAATCGGCATGGTAAAGGACAAGTGGATAAGCAAGAAGGGGCATTTGATCCTCCAGCTTGAAGACCTTGAGGCCGAATGCGTTGCGGTAATTCCCAAGGATGATTTGGAGCTTACAAGGATTGGATTGAATGTATTGCCTGACAATGTGATATGCGTAAGGGCTGTGAAGGGGAGCCAGGGGATGGTAATCGCAAAGGGCATTGTGTTTCCTGAAGTTCCGCAGAGGGAACTCCCGAAAATCGAGAATGATGCGAGCATTGCAATTACTGCTGATGTGCACATCGGAAGCAAATTGTTCCTTGAGGAGAGCTTCAGGAGATTCTTGGCATGGATAAACGGCTCAATAGGGAATGAGAAGGAGGCTGAAAGGGCGGGAAAAATAAAATACCTTGTGTTTGCCGGGGACAATGTTGACGGCGTTGGAATCTACCCTGAACAGTTTGATGAGCTGGGAATAAAGGACATTTATGAGCAGTATGCTGAATTTGAGAAATTGGTAATGCAGATTCCGGAATATGTGGAAATAATAATATGCCCGGGGCAGCATGATGCTGTTAGAAGGGCAGACCCACAGCCGGCAATTCCCAAGGAATTTGCCCCGAATCTCAGCAAAATGAGCAATGTGCATTTTGTCGGCTCCCCCGGCTGGTTTGAAGTGGAGGGTCTTAAATGCCTCGTATACCACGGGGCGTCGCTCCATGACCTGATTTCAAGCGTTACAACGCTGAGCTCAGCAAAGCCAGAGAAGGTAATGGTTGAAATCCTCAGGCGCAGGGATCTGATGCCAACCTATGGATTAAGGCAGCCCTATGTTCCTGAGAAAAAGGATTTCATGGTAATGAAGGAAGTGCCTGACCTTTATTTCGGGGGGGACATGCACCATGTGGGTTATGAGAGATACAGGGGAACGACGGTTGTGAATGCGGGAACGTGGCAGTCGCAAACCCCCTATCAGCTGAACTTAGGGCACATTCCAACCCCGGGAATTGTCCCGACAATAGACCTGAAGAAAAACAGCATAAGGGAAGTGCATTTCCTTGAGCAGGAATTGCGGGGCGCATAAAATGCAGAGCATGAATATTCTTGCGGGCGAGGGGATAAGGAATTATTACCAAAAAATTGCCGAGCGCGTGGATGCGCAGTTCTCTCTTGCAAAAAGCGCAAGGGCAAAAAACTATGATGTGTGCGCTTCTGTTGAGTCACTTCCTGCCGTTGACCTTGCGGACCGCGCGGAAACTATTATCGGCCCAAAAGGAGTTGCGGCGCGCTACAGGGAACTGTATGCAAAGCACAACAACAGGGAGCTTGCAATATTTGATATTTTCAGGGACATAATCTCCGGAAAATTGGGGAACATTCAGGGGAATGAGAAAAGGGTTGAGCAGGCAATCAAGACTTCCCTTTGCTTAATTACCGAGGGGGTAGTTGTTGCGCCGATTGATGGATTGCCATATGTGAGGATAAGCAAAAATCCCGATGGGAGCGAATACGTGGATGTTTATTATGCGGGCCCAATCCGCGCAGCCGGGGGAACTGCGCAAGTGCTGCCATTGATTCTCGGGGATTATGCCCGCGCACTTCTCTCTTTGGACAGATACAAGCCGACGGAAGCGGAAGTTGAGAGATATGTTGAGGAAGTCAAATTATATTCAACGCTCTACACAAGGCAGTATCCGATAAGCGAGGAGGAAATCCGCACAATAGTAAGGGGCTGCCCTGTGTGCATTAACGGGGAGCCGACGGAAAAGCTGGAAGTTTCAGTGTTTCGGGATCTTCAAAGAATTCCGAGCAACCGCATAAGGGGCGGGGCATGCCTTGTAATAAGCGACGGGATTGCGCTAAAGGCAATGGCAATCCTGAATTATGCGAAAATGCTGCAGCTTGACTGGAGCTGGCTTGAGAAAATAATAAAAGTTAAAAAATCCGGGGAGAAGGAGTCAGGGCTCCAGCCGAGCAAAAAATACCTTGAGGGAATTGCTGCGGGAAGGCCCATACTTGCGTATCCCCTGCGTTCCGGGGGCTTCAGGCTGCGCTATGGGAAAAGCAGGAACAATGGCATAATGGGAAAGTGCATACATCCCGCAACAATGGCGGTGCTGGACGAGTTTATTGCCGTTGGAACGCAGATGAAAATTGAGAGGCCGGGAAAGTCAGCGGGAATATTCCCCTGCGATTCAATTGAGGGGCCGATAGTGAAGCTCAAGGATGGAAGCGTGGTGCAGCTGCACACATATGGGAAAGCAAAAGAAATTGCAAATGATGTTGAGAAAATACTTTTTTTGGGGGATATGCTCGTAACTTACGGGGACTTCAAAAAATCCGCGCATCCTCTTGTTCCTGCAGGATATTGCGGGGAATGGTGGCTTCAGGAAGTGAAGAAGGCGCTTGGGGAAAATAAAAATGCGGATGCGGCTGAATTCGCAAAAATAATGAAGAGCCCATTTGATGCGGATTATGAAACCGCAACTAAAGTTTCAGAAAAATTGAATGTTCCGCTGCATCCGCATTACATACATTACTACTCCGCGCTGCAGAAACCCGAAATGCTTGAATTGATTGACGCAATAAGGGCTGCTGAAATTTCCGAACCGGATGGAAGAATTTCAGGGATAAAAATTGAAAACAGCCCGAAAACAAAAGAATATCTTGAGAGGATCGGGCTGCCGCACAGATTGGGCGAAGGAAAAATTATTATTGAAAGGGAATTCGCGCCCGCGCTGCTTGGAACATTCGGCTTTTACAGCAAAAAGGTTCCTGAGGGGGAGAATGCGCTTGAAGTTCTCAACAGCATTTCAGATTTTGCAATAAGGGACAAGGGCGGAACTTTCATAGGGGCGAGGATGGGCAGGCCGGAATCCGCAAAGCCAAGGGTGATGGTGGGAAATCCGCATGTGCTTTTCCCTGTCGGATTGTATGGGGGCGCAACAAGAAGCCTGAACAAGGCGATGGATTCAGAAGAGGATTCCGCGGAGCACAAGTACAGGAGCAGGGAGGCAAAGATGCTGGGCGAGATCGAGGTTGAAATTGCATACCATAAGTGCCCGAACTGCGGGAAGATTCTCCCCTCCTCAATATGCTCGCAGTGCAGGTGCGGAACAAAAAAAATAACGCTTTGCGAGAAGTGCGGGACAGAATGCTTTGACGCATTGTGCAGGAACTGCAGGGGGGCTGCGAACTCCAGGGGCATGAAAAAAATAAACATTGATGAGCTGATGCGCTCTGCGGCGCTTAACTTAGGAACGGGAATTCCTGAAACTGTAAAAGGCGTGAAGGGGGTCATAAATGACGACAAATTTGTGGAGCCGCTTGAGAAGGGGATTCTGAGGGCGCGCCATGAGCTGCATGTGTTTCGCGACGCTACAATAAGGTTTGATTTGCTGAACGCGCCATTGACGCACTTCAAGCCGGGCGAAATTGAATTGGGGGTTGAGGAAGCGAAAAGGCTTGGATACGCAAAGGATGTTGATGGGAATGAGCTTGTCAGCCCTGAACAGATGCTTGAGCTGTTCCCGCAGGACATAATAATAAATGAGAGCGCTGCGGAATTTTTCATAAGGGCTTCAAAGTTCATTGATGATTTGCTGGAGGATTTTTACGGCCTTGAGAGGTATTACAGGGCAAATTCAAAGCAGGATCTGATTGGGGAGCTGGTTCTCGGGCTTGCGCCGCACACATCTGCCGCAATTGTAGGCAGGATAATAGGGTATACAAAGGCAAGGGTGTGCTTTGCGCATCCATTTTTCCATCTTACAAAGCGCAGGAACATCGATGGGGACCAGGATTCAATTTTATTGCTGATGGACGCGCTCCTGAATTTCTCGCAGAAGTATCTTCCTTCCACGCGGGGAGCGAGGATGGATGCGCCGCTTGTTTTTACAATCGCGCTGAAGCCCAGTGAGATAGACAATGAGGCATTTGACATGGAAGTCTGTGGGGAATATCCATTGGAGCTTTATGAGAGGGCGCAGAGGCTCGAGCCCGCAAATCTTGAGGGCATTGAAAGGGTTATGCACCGTTTAAATACTCCCAACCAATATTCGGGATTGAAATACACGCATGAAACAGGCTGCTTTGATGAGGGGCCGAAAATTTCAAGGTATGTGCAGCTTGAAACAATGGCTGAAAAGCTGAATTCGCAGGCTGAACTGCAGCAGAAAATTTGCGCAATAGAGCACAAGGACGCGCTGGAAAGGGTAATGGCGTCGCACTTCCTTCCGGATTTAATTGGAAACACGCGCGCGTTCTCGAGGCAGAATTTCAGATGCACAAAATGCAATACGCGCTACCGCAGGATTCCCTTAGTGGGGCACTGCACAAAGTGCGGGGGGAATATAATACTTACAATTGCAGAAGGATCGGCGCGCAAATATCTGGAGATAGCAAAGGCATTCATTGTGAAGTATGCGCTTTCCCCCTACATAAAGCAGAGGGTTGACCTCATAGAGAGGGAGATGAATTCTGTGTTCCAGAGCGAGGGCGCAGTGGCAAAGCAGAAAAGCTTGGCAGAGTTTGTTTAATCCTAATTATTTTCCGAAAATAATCCAGAGCATTGCAACCAGAACAAGAACCAGAAATAAAATCAGCACTTTGGGCCTTTTCAGGAGCAGTCTGAAAAACCATTTTATTATTCCTGAAATCAGAAGCAGAATTGAGAGAATTATCCCGAAAAAATATTTTATCCAATTTATGGGATTTTTCAGCTCGTTGAAAAGCTCAGAGGATGCGCCCTTCCATGTCGGCTTTTGCGCTTTTCCGGCGGAAGGCTGAATTCCCTGCTCCGTTTCCTGAATTTCAGCGCCTTCGGATTCCCCGGTTTCTTCCTCAGAAATTTCCTCCGGCTCTTCCGATGGCTCTTCTATTTCCTCAACTTCTTTATCGGCAGAATTAGGGGAGGCTTGAAGCGCTTCTTTAGGCATTTTCCCTTTTTCTTTTGGGATAACTTAACACTTTTCTTTTTTATAAAAAGAAAAGGGTTAGGCTTCCTTTCTTTTTACAATCTTTACCCTTGAGGGCGTTACTAACACGCGATCGCTTGAGACCCTTGCCATGTCGCCGTCTATGCCCTGAACCTCATTGCGGATTGTGCTTATCAGTTCGCGCAATTTCATCGCGTTTCTCTTGCTCAAATCAGCGATATTCAGCAGCACTATGTTGCCCTTCTTCACTTCTTCAACAACAGTCTGCGCATCTGTATCGCGCTGAAGCGAATAAGGCTTCACATATGCGTCCGCGTCCTCATACATGCTCTCTTCTTCAACATCAAGGTTGTTGAGGAATTCCTCTATGTCAACAGCCTCTGACTTTCTGCCTATCTTATCCAAAAAACCCATCATATCACCCCTTAGTGAAAAGATAATTTCTGCTAATATATTACGCAAGCATATATTTTAATGCTATTGTTTGGGTTAGTTTAGTATGATGAAGGGCTTTTTTAATAGAATTTGGGCAAGGAAATTTCTTAGGCCCGGCAGGCAGAGCGGAAATATTGAATTTATAAAGCAGCGCGCCTCGCAATTCAGCGGCAGCAATATTGAAACCGTCGGGCAGATTCTTGGTTTTGTTAAGAAGATGGGGGAAGGGCAGCCCGGAGCAAGAAACGAAATGTCTGTTGATGCAAGGAGACGGGCTAATGTAGAGCATATATTGAGGAAAAATGAAATAGGTGGCTGTGGTGATGCTGCTGTTATTTTTGCTCAATTGGCAAGGGCAAAAGGCATTCCTGTAAGGCTTGTTGATGCTGTAATGAAAGGTTATGATGGTAGAGGCGATTTTAGGGGGCATGTTTTTGCTGATGTTTTTATAAATGATAAATGGATAACTGTTGAGCCAGTTGCAGGGCGCGTTATTGGAAAAGGATACAACAGAATAGGTAAAGACAGGACAATAATTAGTTACATCCCTTATGCAAAAGGGCTTGATTTTTCATCAATGGGCACGACAACATTAAAGGCAATAAGGAGAAAATCTTCAAAATTTCTGCAGCCAGGGTAGTTCGGAATCCTAACTCTAAACCCTTTTATAGTTTGTGCTATGGAATTATATGGGAGTTCTGATTTTCTTGGGCGAGAATGTTTTTGAAAAGGAATTTGCAAGGGAGAGCATATTCATTGACAGGGATGCGATTTCCCCGCACTATCTGCCGGAAAAACTTCCCTTCAGGGAAAAGCAGATTGAGGAGATAAGCAAGCTTCTGGGTGTGGCATTGCACGGGAAAAGGCCGGATAATCTGTTTGTTTACGGGCCCACAGGGGTTGGGAAAACCGCAACCGTAAAGCACGTTATGCAGCAGCTGCAGGATTTTGCAAAGGAGAAAAATTCAAAAATTATTTCCACTTACATAAACTGCAGGAACCATAATTCCAAGTACCGCGCGATGATAAAGTGCGTGAATGATTTTTATCCCAATAATTATTTTGTGGGCTATTCCGCATCATTTGTTCATGATAAAGTTCTGGATTTTGTGAGGGGAAATGAAGGCACATTGGTTGTAGTGCTGGATGAAATTGATAAGGTTAAGGACCTTGATGATTTGGTTTATGCGCTTACGCGCGCGAATGATGAATTGCAGAAGGGCGCAATCTCAATAATAGGGATTTCAAACAATTTGATGTTCAAGGAGCGTTTGGATCCAAGAACAAAAAGCTCCCTTTGCGAGCAGGAGCTTGTTTTTGCTCCATACAATGCCTCTGAGCTGAAGGCAATCCTTGAGCAGAGGATTGCAATTGCATTCAAGCCGAATTCTGTGGAGAATTCCGCAATAAATATTGCTGCGGCATTTGCGGCAAAGGAATCCGGGGATGCGCGGACTGCGGTAATGCTTCTTCAGAGGGCGGGGGAGCTTGCGGAAAAAAACGGGCTGCAGAAAATAACAGATGAGGAAGTGAAAAAGGCAAAATCAAAAGTGGAGGAGGAAGTAATCCTCAATATGGTTTCAGCGCTTCCCGAGCAGGAGCAGCTGGTGCTTTATGCGATTTCCGCGCTTACGCTTAGGAAAAAGGGGATAAGGAAAATTACCGGAAGCGCGGATGAGGGCGCATTGTATTCGGGGGATGTGTATGAGGAATATGCAACGCTTGCGAAACACTTCAAGGCTGAAGCCGTAACGGCGCGCTGGTATAGGGAATACATAAACGAGCTGGAAATGTACGGATTGATTTTAACAACAGCATCGGGCGCGGGAATAAGGGGCAATACAACCCTAATAAAGCTTGGATTCGACGCGGAAAAAATTAAGCAGGTATTGGAAAAGGAACTGATGCAGGGAAGCTGATTAAATGGGAATAAAAACAGAATATAATCCTGATTTGGCATTAATAAACATTTCAGAATTTAAGAACGGGAATAGAAAAAGAGAGGAATGCATCCCCGAAAACCTCAAAGCCGGGCAAATCTGTGAGTTTCTTAAAAAGGGCCAGAGGAATTATTGGATTGAAGGTGAAATTCCTCTTTTAGAAACAAAAGGGAATCAACTACTTTCAAAACCATTAGCGAGCGTCATAATTCTTGAAGCGACACATTTTATGTTAAATGGCGAACCTTGGACAAAGGGAAAATATAAAATTGTTGAGGCCTTTGACCCTAAAGAGCCCAAGATTCATTTCAACGGATTTGCCAGAGCATAGATTAAGGCTTTTGCAAAATTTTTCAAAATTAAAATTCTTTTAGTGCCTTCTGCTCCATTGATGTTTCTTTTTCATCCCTGTGTTTTTTGAATTCTTCCGGGATCTGCGCTTCCTGGCCCAGCTGCTCCTTTACTTTTGCCGCAACCGCGCTCCCGAGGATGCGCGCAATGCTCTCAAATGGCGCGCCCTTCAAATCCCCAATTCCCTTTATGTTGTTTGAGAACAATCTGCGCGCCCTTACTCTCCCAATATGGCGCACTTCGCACAACGCAATCAGCTCTTCCTTAATTCCGGCTTCCATGCGCTTTCTTAGTTTCTGCAGATTTGGGAAATGCTGCTCAGTTTGCAATAATTTTGCGAGCTCCAATGCGCTGTAGAGCAGCCAGTCCGCAATGCGCAGCTTTGAGTGCAGTATCCCTGGTTGAATGTTGTAGGATTTCGTAAGGCTCTGCTCGGAAATTTCATCAATCCAGTCCTGCAGGAGAAGGGAAGTGGAGAATTTTTTTAGGATATCAGGGTCCTGGTATTGTTCCTTATCAAAATCCACTGGCAAATGTGCTTTTTGCTCTTCTGCAAGCTCGTATAATTCAGCCTGCTTTTCCTTCTGTGCGGAAATCAGCGGAGCGAACTCGGAAGTGTTTGCAAGCGCGTAAAGATAGAACAATTCTCCGTATTTTTTCCTTTGCTGCTGCAGCGCAAGAATGATTTTATATGCGGAGATTGGGTCCAAGTACAGTTCGCTTACGCGCCTTCCCAGTTTTGTTGGTTTTATGCTTTTTGCATCGCTTTCAACGAATCCAATTTCCTGCAGCTCTGAAATTATTTCCTGGATTTTTACGAACAGTTCTGAAAGGTTTTTGTACTGGTGCGCATAAAAGGTTCTTGAGAAGAATTTTTCCATTGAATCAAGGTCAAAAATGAAATTGTCTGAAATTGCTGAGAGGACATGCATTCTCAGAAGGGGCGCAATGCCCAGTTTTGAAGTAATATCCTCAATTTTGCCATTAACATAATTTTCAAACAGCTCATCAACCTCATCCTCGCTCCGCGCAATAAGTATGGATTCCCCGGAAGTGTCGAATTTCGGCCTTCCGGCGCGGCCCGACATTTGCTTGTAATCCCTTACGGGAATGCGCTGCTGGCCGTAGGTTTCTTCATAGCGGTAAAGGCTTGGAATAATTACGCGGAATGCAGGCATGTTGATTCCTGCGGAAAGTGTTGGCGTGGCAGAAATAATCTTCACACAATTTGCTTTAAACAACTCCTCAATAATCTCGCGCTGTTTCTGCAATAATCCCGCGTGGTGGAATGCAATTCCCTTCTCAATAAGCGAGGCAAGAAGATTGCACTGCTCAGTGGGCATTTCAAGCACATTAAGCGCTTCGTTTGCCTTTCTCCTCAAATGGGCTTTTTCCCTTTCAATCAGCATCTTCTCGGTAAGCGGGGCAAGGCTTTTTGCAATTGATTCCGCGCGCTTGCGCGTGTTTGCGAAAATAAGCGCCTGCTTGTTTTTCAGCTCAAGCGTATTTTTCACAATTGAATGCAGCGGCTCCTTGTAGCTGTCAATTGTTTCCTTCTGCTTTTTCTTTTCGTCAAAAATAATTTCCTCATTGAAGTAAATGCCCTCGCGCAGCTTAACAGGCCGGAAATCGCTTTCTACAAGCTTTGCATTGAGCCATTTGGAAATTTCCTTTGCATTTGGGATTGTGGCGGAAAGCGCAAGCAATTGCAGTTTCGGATTCAGGGAAAGCATTTTTGTTATCAGCACTTCCAATGTTGCGCCCCTGTTGGAATCAAGCTCGTGGATTTCATCAATCATCAGCAGGCCGACAGCGGAGAGCCATTCAGCCCTGTGGCGGATTAATGAATCCAATTTTTCGTAAGTTGTGAAAATCAAATCATAATCCTGAAGGTATGAGGCGCTTGAATCAAGGTCGCCCGTAGAAATAGTAATGCGAATGCCCTGCTCTTTTGCATACTTGCGCCTGAAGTCATTGTAGTGTTCGGAGGCAAGCGCACGCAAAGGGCAGGTGTAAATGACCTTGCGCCTGCTGTTCATTATTGAGTGCAGGGCGCAGAGTTCCGCAATTATTGTTTTTCCGCTTGCGGTTGGCGAGGAAATTATCAAATTGCCTTCAAATGGGTTTGCCTTCAGCGCGGCAAGCTGCATGGGATTGAATTCCGGAAAGGAATTTGCTTGCAGAACTGCTTGAGAAATGTCCATTAAAGACTTTGGCTGAAGAGCCTTTTAAATGATTTCGGGGGCGGATTGCCGCTGAAATTACGGGTTTTACCTTATGCTCAGGCCCTGGAGGGTTTTGAACATTCTTATGTCCGCGTCAATTTCTGAGAGCTTTTCCTTCAGGCTGCCTAATTTCTTCTTTGAAACCTCAATCCTGAAATTCTGCAAATCATCGGAGTATTTTGCGAGCTTCCTGTGCTTTTTGTAAACTACCGAGTGCTGCACTGTTTCCGTAAGCTGCTTGCGGTAATCAATGTTATTCACAAACATATTCACCATGGGCTTCCAGCGCTTGTCGCTTACAAGGTGCGCAGGGAGCTTTACCGCTTCCGCATCGTTCTTGTAGTCCTTGCTTGTTGCTGCCTTCAGAAGATGCTTCCAGTAAAGCGGCTCTGAAAGCTTTTTGAAGTGCTGTGTAATTTCATAGGATTTTGCTGAATTCTGCTTTTTCTTCCAGGAGCCGTGCTGCTTCTGCAGGCTTGATCTCATTTCCTCGAGCTCCTTTATCTGGGAATTTATCCTGCTCCTGCTTGGATATGATAATTTAGGCCAGTCGTTTTCCCTTTTTTCCGCGATTGAAATTACCCCTCCTTTGGAGAAATAGCGCCTGAAGGCTTCAGCAATCCCGCCCTTGCCGTGCCTTTTCACCATTTCCGGGAAATTGCTCTCAAAGCTTTCAAATGATGAAATTATCTCATTGGCCATCTCAACCCCGAATCCTATAAATTAGATTATGTTGGAGGGAGTTTATAAGATTTTTGAAGGAGAGGAAGGTATCGGAAACCTAAGGTTTCTGATTAAGGGAGGTATCGGAACCGCAGGTTCTGATTGTTGGAGGGAGTTTATAAGATTTTTGAATTTATATATGAGCGGAATGTGCGCGATAAAGGCAATCATATTTGACATGACCGACACAATCCTTGAGTTTGATTTTCGGAGGATGCGGGAGGAATTCGGGAAAATAATAAAGGGGCATGAGTGCACTAGGCATCTGGCAATTGGGCAGTTCATGGACGCCTATAAAGAGGCATATGACTCATACCAGAGGGGGGAAATTCAGAACGATAATGCTTTCTGGGAAAAGATGTTTGGACTGCTTAAAGTTAATCCGAAAAAAGGGGAATTCAGGGGCATAATGAGAAGGCATCTGGCTTCGAGAAGAAAATTCGTAAAATTGCACAGGCACGCGGGGCATATTTTCGGAAGGCTGAAGAAAAAATACAGGCTTGCAATCCTATCGAATGCAGTGAGGAATTGGGCGGATTATGACTGGAAGTTCCTGAAATTCAATCCGAAAAAATATTTTGATGTGCAGCTCTACTCTCAGGACACACGCCTGCTTAAGCCGGAGAGAAAGGCTTTTGAACTTGCTCTGCGCAAATTAAATGTAAGCGCAAAGGAGGCGCTTATGGTCGGGGACAACGAAAGCCAGGATATTCTGGGAGGCAATAGCGCGGGACTTGTTACAGTGTTTCTTGCAAACAAGTACAGGCTTTCCGGGGCGGTAAAGCCGAGGTTTGTGGTCAATTCATTGGAAGAAATTGAAAAAATTGCGGGGGAAATGTAATGGGCGCGAGGAAATATGTAATTCCAGAACAAATAACTGGCGCTGCACGCAAAAACATAGCTGTCGGCTTGAAGTATGCCAGGCCGGGGGATTACATTGATAGGCTGGCAATGGCAAAACTGCAGCAGCTTGCAAGGGGCGAGCTTGCAGGAAGGGTTATTGAAAGGCTTGAATCTTATAAAAAGGAGAATTTAAGCCCAATCAAAAAGCTTGCTGTGCTATTGCGGGTTTTGAAAAAGCTTAAGCGGAAACCGACAGGAATCCAGCAGAAAATGGCGGATGGGATTATTGATGAATTTATGATGGACGCATTGCAGAATGCTGAATTGTCAAATGAGGAATTAAGCAGGCTTCTGAGCCAGTGGAGAAGATGAGATGAAAGATAATTTTTTGTTGGGGATAATCGGGCCGAGCGATAGCGGGAAAAACGCACAAATTCTTGGACACTCTTTGGAGGGAAGCGCTGCGCAGATTAGGGAAATAGCGCGCTCCGCTGCTGAAATTGGAATTAAAAGAATTGCAATAGTCCCGCATAAGGGGAGCGCAAGCGAAATGTTTGCAAAGGAATTCGGAAAAAGGGAAAAGGTAATTGGCGTTGTGCCGCTGCGGGACAGGGAGTTCGGGATTTCATATCTGAATAAGGGGGTTTGCGATGAGATTGTGGATTGCGGAACATGGAGAAATTCCGCAATTAAAATGAATGAAATATGCGATGCGTTCCTGTGCCTTGGGTTTACCTGCGGCGCGCTGAATGAGGTTGCATTCTCAAAATGGTTCAACAAAAGCAAAAAGCGCAAGAAGAAAATCCTGGTTTGCGCGTGGCGCATTTCTTCAAAGCTCCCGAAGGAGATTGAAAAGGACGTGGATTTGGTTTATGCGGGGAGCCTTGCGCAATTGAGGCAAAGGTTAAAAGGACTTGTGTGAATTAATTTGGTGTGGAAACATGATTCCGGGAATTCCAGCAGGGATAAATCCAAAGCAAGTGGAAATGCTCATGCGCCAGTTCGGCATAAAGACCGAGCAGATAAATGCGAAAAGGGTAATTTTTGAGCTTGAGGATAAAAGGCTTGTCATTGAGAATCCGCAGGTCAATTCAATCATCGCGCAGGGGCAGAAGATGTACCAAGTTGTAGGGGAAGCGAAGGAAGAGGGAAAAGAGGGGATAAATGAGGGAGATTTGAATCTGGTTATGGAGCAGAGCGGCGCAGCAAAGGCAAAGGCGGAAAAGGCGCTGAAGGAAGCAAACGGCAACATCGCTGAAGCGATAGTTAAATTGAAGAAGCCATAAACAACCTGAATTTTAATATACTACTTGTTCTATAATAGAACTATGCCCAGGACTGAAAAAGGACAGGCCGCGCTTGAGTATCTGATGACCTATTCCTGGGCGCTTGTTGCAATTGCAATAGTCATTGGAGTGCTTATTTTCATGGGAATTTTGAAGGCGCCTTCTGCTGGAACTTGCACAGGGCTTGAGAAGCTTGCATATGAGGACCATACCATAGATTCCAACGGGAATTTCATTCTCTACTTAAAAAACGGGGCAGGAATGCAGATTGCCATCAACAGCATATCGCCGGGTGAAGATTTCAGCGGAAATTGCAGCGCAAGTTCCGCAATAATAAATGCAACAAAGGATTTCAATATTGTGTGTATCAATACAGGAATAAGCGCAGGCCAAACTTATAATGGAAAAATAACAATTGAGTATATGCGCAGGAATGCAAAGCATACCGAAAGCGCGGCATGCTCAGGAACAGCGCCCTTGAGCGGGATATTTTTGGTTGCCCCTGCCCCGCAAATCATTGAGGGCTTTTTCAACGGTTCAGGGAACAATGTTGACCTGAACAACCCTGACGAGATGACGCTTGGGGGCGGAGGGGGTAGTTATGCATTTTTTGGCAGTTATACTTCGGATGTTTTTGATGCAAACTCAACAATGGACTGGACCGCAAGCATCTCATGGGATGAGAACGCTCCGGCAGGAACTGACATTAATTTACAAACAAGAACTTCTGACAATAATGTTGCATTTAGCGCATGGAGCGGCTATTACACAAATCCTTCAGGAGAAGCAATTACCTCCCCTAATGGGCGCTTCATACAATATAAAGCGAATTTGAGCACTACAAACCCGGCGCTTACGCCGAGATTATTGGAAGTGAGAATGCATGGGAACCCTCTTGCGCAGAGCTGCGGCAATCTGAAAAGGGAGGGAAGCGAACAATGCGATACAAATGACCTGGCAGGATCAAATTGTGTTTTATTGGGCTATTCTTCAGGCGCCCTTGCGTGCAAGGCAGACTGCACATTTGATACGAATGGATGCGTTGGCGCAACTACTACAATGCTTTGCCCTGGCAGCAAAACCTGGACTTCCCAATCAGATTGGCAGTCCGGGGCGCTTGCAAATATTGATGCTACTTCAAGCCCTGGCAGCATAAAGCTTTCGCAGCCATCAACCTCAGGAACATGGAACATTGTTGTTGATTCAAATGCCGCGCCAACAGACTGGAATGCGATAAGCTGGAGCGAGGACTTGAATTATGGGGGAGAGCTTGCAGGAGATGCTAACACAAAATTGCTTTTGCATTTGAATGAGGTCTCGGGTTTAACTGCTGCAGATGCAAGCGGGAATGGGAACAATGGAACACTAACAAACGGAGCAACATGGACTTCTTCAGGGAAGTTTGGGAATGCATTGGGCTTTGATGGAATAAATGACTACATTGATGTTTCCAATGAGTCTCTTTTTGATTTTGAAAGAACTTCTCCATTTACACTAAGTGCATGGGTTAAGTGGGCTTCAGGCACTACACAAACCTTATTATCCAAACAAACAAGTGCTGGCAACGCACCAGGATGGTTATTGATTGTTAATGCAAATGGAACTCTGGCAATGTGGCTCGTAAATGATGCAGGTGCGGGTTGGAATCTAATACATGTCGATTCGGTGAGTTCTATAGGGCTGGGGACATGGAATCATGTAGTAATGACTTATGATGGTTCGAGTACTGCGGCCGGAGTAAAGTTGTTTATAAATGGCAATCAAAGCGGGACAACAATAGTAACAAATACGCTTTCAGCTTCTATTCTCAACAATGTTGATGTGTGGATAGGAAATAGGCAATTTGCTGACATACCATTCAATGGTACAATTGATGAAGCTGCTATATGGAATAGAGCACTGGGTGCAGGTGAAATCCTTGAGCACTACAAGCGCGGCGCGCTGAATCTTCGATTTAGGACAAGAAGCGCACCAACGCAAGGCACCTTGAGTTCTGCTTCATGGGGTGGCTATTACACAGAATCCCCTTCAGCAATAGCTTCGCCGAACAACAAGTGGATTGAGGTTCAAGCATTGCTTGAAAATTCAGATGCAAACTATACAAATTACACGCCAGTGCTGAATGATGTAAGCATCAGTTGTGCTGGCGCTCAAGGCAATCAGGCTCCTTTTGCAGGGCTTGGCGCTTCAGCATATTCGGCAAATGCTGGAAGCTATATTGCTTTTTATGGGAATACCTCCTATGACCCTGACGGGAATATTGTGAATTATGCGTGGAATTTCGGGGACGGGAATGCAGTTGCAAGCCCGGCAAACTATCCGCTGGGCGCAAAGACATTATTGCGTTTTGATGAGGGAATTGATTCGGCAGCAGGTGATGCGAGCGGAAACAACAATGGTGGAACAATAAGCGGGGCTGCTTGGACCTCTTCAGGAAAGTTCGGGAATGCGCTCGCTTTTGACGGGGTTGATGATTATGTTAATTTGCCGCAAAAAATTACAGATGCCGAAGGAACCATATCGGCATGGATTAAAACCGGCGGCGATGTTAGCAGCGCGCAAAGGATATATTCCCAATCCACAGGGGGCGCAAGCAGCAACAGGGTAGCAGTTACGATTTTGTCTGGGGCTTTCCGTTTTGACGCAGGATTTGCGCCAGGAGGAGTTCAGTTGGATATTGGCAATGTCCAGCCAAATACCTGGTATCATATAGTGTGGACAAGTGATGGCTCCACGATTAAAGGATATGTAAATGGGGCAAACCAGGCTTTAACTGTTACGGGGGGGAGCAACAGCGGCCAATGGTTCAGCGGCATAACCTCAAATTATGCCAGGATCGGCAATATGCGCTATGATGATATCTCAGGAAACATCCAATATTTCAACGGCACAATCGATGAAGTTGCAATTTATAATCGCGCATTGGGCGCAGGCGAAATACTTGCCTTATACCAGGGCGGCCCTGCAGTAGTGTATCATAAGTACAATCTCGCAGGAGATTATAATGTTGTACTTACAGTAACTGATAATAATGGCGCAACTGATGCAAACACCGTGAGCGTAAGCATCACTTCAGGCCCGATAAGCTTCTGCCCGGGGACAAAAAGCTGGACAACGCAGGCTGATTTCAATTCAGGAAGCGATGTAAATGCTGACACTTATTCAGATCCCGGAAGCATAATTTTAACAAAAAGCGGGGAAATAGCGCCTGATGCAAACACAAAGCTGCTTATGCATTTTAATGCAAATCCGCAAACGCATTTGGGAACGGAAATGGATTCTTCAGGAAACGGAAATAATGGAACGGTTTATACAAATGAGGGCGCAACAAACAAGGCAGTTGCAGGAAAATTCGGAAGCGCTTTGGGCTTTGATGGCATTGATGACCGCGTATCCGTCCCGGACAGCGATTACTGGAATCTGGGTTTATATTTCACTATTGGCATGTGGGTTAAATTCCAGAGCGGAACAATAGACAATGAGCATTATTTGCTGGGCTATAATTACGGGAGCAATAACAGGAATTTCTGGGTGGCATACCAGGGGCAGCTTTCGCCGGATCAGCTGCATTTTAATTTTGCCACTGACGGCTCAGGCGGCCACTTCGGGGGCATGAGCGTTGCATGGACGCCTAATGCAGGGCAGTGGTATAATATTGCAATTGTGAGAAATAGTGCTGATTTGAAGATGTTTATAGATGGCATGCAGATCGGCTCCACTTACAATATCGGCGCAACGAGCATGTGGGCCGGCTCAACAGCAGGCA
This sequence comes from Candidatus Iainarchaeum sp., assembly GCA_016187745.1. GTDB lineage: Archaea > Iainarchaeota > Iainarchaeia > Iainarchaeales > JAXPJC01 > JACPJC01. The sequence goes on from JACPJC010000006.1 coordinate 126,574, forward strand.
TAGAAATCGGTTCGGGGCACAATTCCCGCCATAGCGGCGAAATGGATGAAGTTGCAGTCTGGAACCGCGCGCTTTCTCCAAGCGAAGTCCTTGCGCTTTATCAGAGCGGCTCGGCATACCGCCCTTCAGGCACATGGAACGGAGTATTTGATTCAAATTCAATTGCAAGCGGCTGGAACACAATAAATTGGGGCGAGGATTTGAATTACGGCGCTGAACTTGCAGGGGATTCCAATACAAAACTGCTTTTGCATCTGAATGAGGGTTCTGGAACAACTGCAAATGATTCAAGCGGCAATGGGAACAATGGGGCATTGTTTAACGGCCCTATCTGGACTTCTTCAGGAAAGTTCAGGAATGCGCTGCAGTTTGATGGAACTGATGATTATGTGAAATTCTCGGCAGCAAATATGCCTACAGGGGAAAGAACAGTTGAATTGTGGTTCTATAACACAGACACAACAGCGGTGGGGGCAAGGCAGATATTCGGATATGGGGGGAACAGCAACAGCCCCGCATATTCTTCATTTTTGATTTACTCCTCCGCAGATAAGAAGGGAATTACTGCCCATATGCATTATCCCGGGGGCGGGATCCTGAATTATGCAGGAACTTCGCCGATGACCAATGCCTGGTATTACTTGGTGCTCACAACTGACGTGAGCGGAAGCAGGCTTTACATAAATGGAAGGCTGGTTGATTACAATGCAGTAACCCCTTCAACATATGTTTCGGGCAAAGATGGATTTGTGGGTGCAATGCCTTCAGGCAGCGGCACTGGAACCTATGTTGACCCGAATTATCCCTATTGGAAGGGGAATATAGATGAAGTTGCAGTTTACAACGCAGCGCTGGACGCAAATAAGATACTTGAGCATTACAGGAAGGGCGCCGCAAATATAAGATTGAGGACAAGAACTGCCGCATCGCAGCTGGCATTGAGCAGCGCGGAATGGAGCAATGAGAATGAGATTGATGCGAATTCTGACATCAATGGATTGTGGCACTTCAATGAAGGAAGCGGCAGCATTGCAAGCGACTCAAGCGGAAATGGGAATAACGGAACATTGATGAATGGAGTGGCATGGGCTTCTTCTGGAAAGTTTAAGAATGCGCTGCAGTTTGATGGGGTTAATGATTATGTTAACATAATTAAATCTGATGAGTTTCATTTAGGAGCGGGTAGTTTTGCTGTTACAGCATGGGTTAACTTTGCGGGGTTAGCCGGAAATCAGAATATTCTTGCGTTTTATACCATTGCCAATCAGGCTTTGCAATTTGCTTGGAGTACAAACGTTTTAACTGTTTGGGGCGAAACAAGCACTGTTTTAAGCACATCAGGATTTTCCCCAACTCTTAACAGATGGTATCACGTTGCATTTGTAAGAAACGGGAATGCCTGGAATATTTATGTTGATGGCACGTCATATGCCAGTGCAACTGATGCGAGAACTTTAAATTATCCGAAGGATAATATTGGGATAGGCGTTCTGCCTACGTCCTTGCAATATTTCAACGGCAAGATAGATGAACTTGCAATTTGGAACAGGGGATTAAGCGCAGGCGAAGTGCTCGGGCTTTACAAGAGAGGCAAATATTACACGGCAGGCCCGAGCGCAATAACAAGCGATGCCAACAGGTTCATTGAGGTGCAGGCGCTCCTGGAAACTGAAAATTCCTCTTACACGCCGGTGCTGCAGGATTTGAACATAAGCTGCTCTTAGGTTTTTTCTACGGCGCGTATTGCAATGGCCTTATTGCGCTTCCCATAGAAGTCAATATTCAAGTAGATTTCCTCCCCGGTTGAATGCCCCGGAACTGCAAACAGGGGCAAATAATTCGCATCAATTGTGTAGGAAGCGTTTGTGTCTGGCATTGTAAGAGTGTTGATGTTTGATTTTCCCGTTTGGTAAGTGTTTGAAGAAATGTGCTTTTGCCCAAATAATGTTTTAAGCGAAGTGTTAATTGCAGAGGTTTGCCCAGTGCCTGTGTTCAGGTCAATATTAAGGCTTGCGGAAGGCTCCTTCAATTCAATGCCGCTTATGCTTATTCCAAGCGCCGAGATTTCATTTATTATTTCCGCCTTGAGGCTTGCGAATGGCTGCGCCTCATTGAAATCTATTGCCGCATATAAGTGATTTTCATCAACAGGCACGAAGAAGAAGTTTGTAATTCCTGCAATTGAGGAAAACGCAGAATTCAAATCGCCCTGCTTTGAGGCCGCGTTCGCATCGGATATGTTGAGGCTTATTCTCTTCATGCCTGGGAAAATCTCAACATCCGCATTTTCAATCCCATCAATTGCAAGAAGTTCGGCCTCAAGGCCGTTTCCATCCGGGAGATATGAATAATTCACATCGCCGTAAATTACAATCCTTTTGTCAAGTTCAGAAAGCGCATAAATTCCTTCCAGGGAAAGCGGAACAGCCTCCGCTGTGAGATTCTTTGATTCAAATGCCAGTATGTCAATAAGCGCTTCCCCCGAGAGCGTGACGTTAAGAACTGCCTTCAGCGCATCGCCCTTTCTGCCTTCTACAGATAAATAGGCATTTGAAAACTGCCTTTCAAGACTGTGGGTTTTTGTTATATTGAGGTCCGCATTGCTCAATTCAATTTCATTCGGAAGCGCCACAAGGCCAAGGGCCGCTGCCTCAATCGCATGGAGAGTTCCTTCAGCGGATTCTGAAATATTTTCTGCAATCTCCCCTGCGGAGTATTTGGAATTGTCATATGTTGCTTCCGCAGAATAGGCAAGGGAGAATCCGCTTCCCTGCTCAGGATTGCCGTATTTTGACCAGTTTATCCCGGTTATGCCGTTCGCATCCCGCACTTTTGCATCAATCTTGTCAATGTCCACTTCATTTGTTTTTCCTGAGAATGCGATTGTGGGGAAGATTTCAACAATGTTCGCGTCAATTTCACCTGCTGATTTGTACTGCAGGGGGCTTGGGGGAGTTACTGGCGGAGGCTCATTCCCATTCTGCTGCCCCTGCACATAGAACTCCCACACAAATGCGATGGTGCTCGCAATCATTATGAAAATTATGAAATAAGCGAAAAGCCTTGTTGCGTTCATTTTCATCAATAGGAACTAATAATAATAAATTTTAAAATACCTCACAATTGGCAAATCCTGCATTTTTTGTTTTGCTCATTTCTGAATTGCCTTGTTTGCTATAATAAGCAGGGCATTTGAAAGCTTGCTGAATTCTTCCTTTAATATCAGGTTCGTGCTGTCAAGCTTGCCTGAAACATTATCCATCTTATTTGAGAGATCTTCCTTTAATATTCTGTTTGTGTCATCCAGTTTGCCTGAAACGCTGTCCATCTTATTTGAGAGATCTTCCTTTAATATTCTGTTTGTGTCATCCAGTTTGCCTGAAACATCATCCATCTTATTTGACAAATCTTCCCTTAATATGCGGTTTGTGCTGTCGAGCTTGCCTGAAACGCTGTCCATTTTCTTCGACAGGTCTTCCCTTAATATCTGGTTTGTGCCATCCAGCTTGCTTGAGACATTGTCCATCTTCTTTGCAAGCTTTCCTGAAAAACCGTCCATCTTATTTGACAGGCTGCCATATTTTACATCCAGCTTGCCGAAGTTCCCGTTTGTTTCTTTTCTGAAGCTATGCATCTCATCATACATTTTGTGCATATACAATGCCGCCTCATCAGCCCTCTCAGCCATTTCCCGGGTTGGCTTCCCCCTATTAATTGTAAATCTTTTAAATGTGATTTTTGTTGCAATGCTCCTCTGTTTGATATTTTCTACATTAATTGGCCAGTTTCTGATTTTGATTTTATCAATAAATTTCTTGATTCTTGCTTTATCCCCCTGGACAACTATTTTTACGCTTTCATCAGGAAGATTCTCCGCATAGCCTTTTATGCCCAGCTCAAAGGCAGCCTGGCTCACAATGTTCCTATAGCCGACTCTCTGGACATTGCCTGTTACAATCAATTCTAGAGCGCCCATGGCATTATTTAATAGCCCAAATCATTATTTAAACCTATCTGTTTTTTACGACATAAGACGAATATAGCAGGTGTGGTCCTGCATCCCCCGCTTCAACGGGACTGTTTTTAAATTCTTGTTATTTAAATTAATTAGTGGGAATCACTAATTAGCTTTTCCTGATTTTGATGAATTGATGGTGTTTCAATGAAAAAAGGTTCAGTGGCAATAATAAGCTTTACGGGGAAGGATCTGGCTTCCGGAAAGGTATTTGACACAACAAGCGCAGAGGAGGCGAAGGCTTCCGGCGCATTTGATGCCAATGGAATTTACAGGCCGATTCCCATAATTGTAGGCGCGGGGGACGTAATAAAGGGGATTGATGATGCGCTTCTTGGAATGAATCCGGGAGAGCAGAAAACAATTACGCTACAGCCGAAGGACGCTTTCGGGGAGAGGAATCCCGAGCTTGTTGCGCTTGTTCCATTGCAGGAATTCAGGAACCGCAATATGAATCCCTATCCGGGCATGGTTGTGGAAGTGGATGGAAGGCAGGGAAGGGTGCAGAGCGCCTCCGGGGGAAGGGTAAGGGTTGATTTCAATCCCGAGCTTGCAGGGAGGGCGATAGAGTATAAGCTGAATGTGGAAAAGGAAATTGCGGAGAAGAAGGAGCAATTGCAGGCGCTTTTCGGGAAGTATTTCGCGTTCCTTGATGCGAAAAGCGTGAAGATAGAGCTTAATGGCGCGAGCGCGCAGATAACAATCCCGGGAGCGCAGGTAAATGAAAGCACTATTGGAAAAATAGCAATAAACAAGATCCTCTTCACAAAGGCGGTCCTCGGGAGCCTTGAGGGCTTTTCGGAAATAAACTTCGTGGAACAATTCAACAATAAAAAAACTGCTGATGAACAAAAGCCGGCCAAGAGAGAGAAAACTGCTAAAACCCCTTCTTGAGTGGCATGCCCAATCAGCCCATTACTTTCATATCATAGAAATAGAATTTATTCCCTTCATACCTTACAAATCTTATCTCGGCACGCCCGATATAGCCGAGTTTAAGTCTGTTCAGGAGATATTCAATCATTTTGTATGCCTTACGATTGCTAATTTTACTGTTGATAAATTGTGCATCTTTCCGGCTAAATTTGCCTTTTTCCAGAATGATTCTGTTTTTTATTTTTGTATTTGCTAGAAAAATATCAAAAACATCTGTATCGCTTGGCATTGTTGTTTTATAAGCCTCTTCACGATAAACTACCTCGCCTGCACCCTGGCCCAATCTTGTTAAAATTATTCCCCCATGGCCTTTTATCGCCTTTCTCAGCCCGACCTTTTGCACTATAAAAGGGCCTGGGGGCTTTGAAATAAAACCCTGTATTGATTCTGCAATATTAGCCATGTGTGCTTTGGTGAGGGGCTTCATGATGAATTCCTTTCGGTAACCTGAAGTTCTTACAATTATTCTCCTGGCGTCCGCAAACTCCCCAACATTAATTATGCTACTGGCCTTGTACAGTTTAGCCTGCTCAAAGGGAATCCCAAACGCATTGCATATCTTCTGGAGCTCCAATGTTCCGGGGATTTTTGAGAAGGCTGGAAATTTACCCGCAGGCAGGCCTGGCGGTTTTTCCTTCACTGCCGCCTGCTTCCTTCTGCGCCATAACATTTCTGTTGCCTTTCTAAACGGCATGAACAATATGCTGCTCATGTGGTTAAAATATCTGCCGAATTTGTGCTTGCAAACTATATGCGCAAAATGCCCAAAAAACAAGCTTTATAAATATTTGTTATAAGGATTATTTCAGAAGATAGGCTTCTGGTTTTGATTTGTTTTATCGGGTGTATTGGATGGACCAAGAGAAACTGAAAACAGGCACTACCACTGTAGGCGTTAAGGCAACTGATGCGACAGTGCTTGCGGCAGACATGAAGGCGACAATGGGGAATATTGCCGCGGAGCTTACCGCAACAAAACTGTTCAGGATAAATGACAATATAGCGCTTGCAATTGCCGGCTCGCAGGGGGACTGCCAGACAATCATAAGGTTCCTTAAAAGCCAGGCAAAGTTGTATGAGATGGAAAGGGAAACGCCGCTTTCAACAAAGGCCGCAATAACTTTCCTCGCGAACATCCTGAATGCAAACCGCTATTATCCATATCTTTCATACTTCATAATGGGCGGCTTCAACAAGGAGGCTGAGCTCTACACTACAGACATGGTCGGGGGATTCAGCGAGGTTGAGAAATTCACTTCCGTAGGCTCGGGATTTGAGCTTGCTTATGGGGTATTGGAGCAGAACTACAGGGACAACATGGACCAGGATGCGGCAATAAGGCTTGCGGTAAGTGCGGTGAAGGTTGCAAAGAAGCGCGACATTTACACAGGCGGGGAAGGAATAAAGGTATTTGTCATTGATGCGAAGGGCGCAAGGGAACTGAGCGAAAAGGAAGTGGAGAAGTATTCCCAGTAGTTTTTCCATTTAATTCTAGGATTTATATAATTTGACGGCTCATAGTTTGCCTTTTGTTATGGACTTTGGTTTGGAGTTATTCATATGGACAATGCGGTAAAGCAGATAAAGGAAATAATTGAGAAGAACCTCCCTTCGGAGGTGGAAATCACATCCATCGAGCTTGAGGGGCCGGAAGTGGCAATATACACGAAAAACCCCAGATCTTTTTTTGAGAATGAGAATTACGTTGCAAAGCTTGCGTACGAGCTGAAGAAACGCGTTAATGTGAGGAGCGACAAATCGCTTTTAATAAATCAGGAAGAGGCGAAAAAGATTGTTGAGGGGATTGTGCCACAGGACGCGGGAATAAGGGAAATTTATTTTGATGAGGCGTTCTCCGAGGTTGTAATAGAGGCAATGAAGCCCGGACTTGTGATAGGGAAATCCGGAAGCACCTCAAAGGAAATCATACTCAAAACCGGCTGGGTGCCGAATATTCTGAGGGCGCCGACTTCGGACAGCAATACCCTGCGCGGAATAAGGCACCATCTGCACAAGTATTCTGCAGAGAGGAGAAAAATACTGCAGGCAACCGCAAAGCACATTTATAGGGAGCTTCCTGAGCAGCTGAACAACAGGGGATGGATAAAGCTTGATGCATTGGGGGGCTTCAGGGAAGTCGGAAGGAGCTGCGTTCTTATTGCAACTGCAAACACAAAAGTAATGCTTGACTGCGGGATAAATGTAGCTTCAAACGATGACCCCTATCCTTACCTTGATTCGCTGAATTTTCCCTTAAGCGAACTGGACGCTGTAATAATAAGCCATGCACATCTTGACCACTCGGGCTTTTTGCCATATCTTTTCAAATTAGGATACAGGGGCCCTGTGTACTGCACTGCCCCAACGCGCGATTTGATGACGCTGCTGCAGTTTGATTCCATTGATGTGCTTGTGAAGGAAGGGAGGACCCCCCCTTATTCCGAAGCAGATGTGAAGGAAATGGTAAAATACTGCATTCCCCGCGATTATAGGGAAGTAACGGACATTGCGCCGGATATGCGCCTGACTTTGCACAATGCGGCGCACATTCTCGGAAGCGCCTCAGTACATTTGCATATAGGGGAGGGGGCGCACAACTTTGTTTATAGCGCTGACATGAAATACGGCTTCACAAGGCTGTTTGACAATCTGGACATGCATTACCCGAGGCTTGAGACCCTGCTTATTGAAAGCACATACGGGGGAAGAAACGACATTCATCCCCTGAGGCAGGAATCCGAGGAAAGGATTGTGAAAATCATAAGGGAAACTGTCCTCAATAAGGGAAATGTCCTCATTCCAGTATTTGCAGTTGGGCGCGGGCAGGAAATAATGCTTGTGCTTGAGGACGCATACAGGAGAGGAATGCTCGAGGCGAAGGTCTATATTGATGGCATGACAAAGGAGGCAAGCGCAATCCATACAGCGTATCCGGAGTATTTGCGCAATACTGTGCAGAGAAGAGTGCTGCAGAATGATTCGCCGTTTACCTCGCAGCTTTTCCAAGTGGCTCCGGAAGCAAGCGAGAGGGCGGCCCTTCTTGCGGAGGGCGGCGCGATAATTGTCGCTTCAAGCGGAATGCTTACAGGAGGGCCTTCGCTGAGATATTTCTACCAGATGGCCGAGGACCCGAAAAACTGCATGATTTTCGTTGGATACCAGGGGGAGGGCGCCTTGGGAAGGAAACTGCAGGGGGGGATAAAAATGCTGCCTGTTCCCGCGGGAAACGGAAGGGTAAAGGCACTCAATGTAAATATGCGCGTTGAGACTGTTGAGGGGTTTTCAGGGCATTCGGACAGGCTGCAGCTGATGAATTACATCCGCATGCTCAAGCCGATGCCCAAGCGCATACTTGTTGACCACGGGGAAAAGGAAACCACGATTGATTTTTCAAGGAGCGTTGCAATGAAATTCAGGATCAACACAACCGCTCCGCGCAATCTGGACAGCGTTAGGCTGAGATGATTAGTTATTTCCCTAACAAAAAGGAAAGTTAATTAATGAGGTTGCGCTAATTAATCCTGTATGAAAAGGCGCGGATTTGCCCTTGGGGAAATTGCATTTGTCGTACTGATAGTCCTGGGGGTGCTGTTTGTGGCTTTTTTGGTCGCGCCGGAGCCGGAGGAAGGGCCATCGGTTCCAATTGCCAAATTTGAATCCTGCGGCGCAATAACCGCGGCATTCAAGGAAAATGCGCAGAACTTCAGGGGCGGCATAATTTATGAAATGGGCGGAGTAATGCCCGTGATGAGTTCCGCAACAGGGGGCGCAAAGGACCAGGGCGCTGCGAGCTACTCAACAACAAATGTGCAGGTGGCAGGCGTTGATGAGGCGGACATTGTGAAAAATGACGGGAAATATATCTATGTGGTTTCGGGAAACAAACTGATTATTGCAGATGCATATCCTGCTGAAAGCGCGGAAATTCTTTCCTCAACAGAACTGGGGGAAAACATAACCCCGCAGGAGATGTTCATTGGAGAGGATAGCGTGCTGGTTTTTGCAAATAATTATGTGCAGCAATACACCAGGCAGATGGAAATTGGGGGGGATGTTATAATGCCCGGCTTCAGCACAACAATCGCGCAGCTGTGGGACGTTTCAGACAGGGAAAACCCGATATTGGAGAAGAGCGCGGAATTCGAGGGAAGCTACTTGACTTCAAGGAAAATAGGCAGCAATGCTTACTTTGTAATAAACAGCAATCCATATTATTACTGGCTTTATGAGGAAACTGTCAATGATGAAATTACCATCCCTAAGTACAGGGAACTGGGCGCGGAAGAGCTGGATTCCGGGAAGGAAATTGAATTTGAGCCGGTTGCAAAATGCGGGGAAATTGCGTATTTCGAGCCAATACAGGCAAGCGCATTCATAACAATCGCATCAATGAACATTGATGATTTTGATGCCGAAGTGAAAAAGCAGACAATTGTGGGATCGGGGCAGAATGTTTATGCCTCGCTTGATGCGCTTTACCTTGCAGAAGTGAATTACAATTATGGCTTTGCAATCCCCTTCATAGGGGATGTTATGCCCCCTGAGAACCCTGAGGAGACAATTATACATAAGTTTGCATTGAAGGACGGCGATGCGTCATATTCCGGCTTTATGGAAGCCCCAGGGCATATTCTGAACCAGTTCTCGATGGACGAATTCAATGGGTATTTCAGGATTGCAACAACAAAGGGCGAAGTGTGGAGCGGAAACTCAACAAACAATATTTATGTGTTTAACAGCGACTTGAACATGGCGGGAAAGCTTGAAGAGCTTGCGCCGGGGGAGAAAATCTATTCGGCGCGCTTCATGGGGGAAAAGGCATATCTGGTAACTTTCAAGAAGGTTGACCCGTTATTTGTAATAGATTTGAGCAATCCGGAGAAGCCTGAAGTTCTGGGCAAGCTGAAGATTCCGGGGTATTCGGATTATTTGCATCCGATTGATGAAACGCACATAATAGGATTGGGGAAGGAGGCTCTTGAGGCGGATGAGGGGGATTTCGCATGGTACCAGGGGATTAAGATTGCGATATTTGATGTTTCAGATGTGGAAAACCCTAAGGAAATGTATAAAACAGCCATTGGGGACCGGGGAACAGATTCCTATGCGCTTCATGACCATAAGGCATTCCTCTATGATAGGGGAAAGAATCTGCTTGTAATTCCAATTCTCCTTGCTGAAATAAACGAGGCGCAGTATCCTGAGGGGGTGGAAAAAAACACATATGGGGATTACACGTTCCAGGGCGCTTATGTGTATAACCTGACGCTTGAGAACGGCTTTGAGCTTAAGGGAAGGATAACGCACCTGGATGCGGATGATGAAAGCCTGCAAAAGTCTGGCTACTATTATGACAGCACAAACTCGATAAAAAGGGCGCTTTACATTGATGATGCGCTCTACACAATCTCAGATGCGAAGATACTTGCAAATTCATTGAATGACCTTTCACAGATAAGCGAGCTGAAGATTGCATAATCTTTTATTATGCCTCCCCTGTTTTATTTTCATGGCCAAGGTATGCCCTGTTTGCGGCTCCAGGAAATTGACCGTTGACAAGTCAAATATTTTCCTGAATTCCATCGGCGCTAATGTGAATTATGCGTGCGAAAGATGCGGCAGCACATTTCCCTTCCCGATTGAAATTGAAGAGAAGGCAACTGAAGCGAAGCTTCATTCCAAAAAGGGCAAATAAATTGCATAATCTTTTATTCTGCTTATGGCAATATAATTCATATGAAGGGCTTTCCGCGCAGAAAAAGAACTGAAGAGGGACATGTTCCCAGAAGCATAAGAAGGACTTTGAATCCTGAAACAAGGCAGGGGAAGCGCAGGGCAAGGCGCATTTCACTTAATAGATTTGCATCTATATTTGGCTTTTATGAGAGGGGCAGGGGTCTGTCTTATTATAGCCAATTGGAGCGGCATTTTAATTTTAACATTGTTGGATTCCTTAGAAGAAAGGCCTCAATAGGGAAAGCGGTTGTTACAGAAATTGGTGGCAGTGGAAAAACCCTTTTGAAATTAAGGCGCAAAATGGGAAAAAACAAAGCCAATCTCAAAGCATTCAATATTGATTTAGTCGGATGGCAGTTTGCCCAGGCCCTGAGGGGGATAAAACTTTTGAAGGGCGATGTGTTAAAGACTCAAGTTCCCAAATCAGACCTCATTCTTTCACTCTGGGGCCTTGGATATTTTGGGCATCCTGATTATATGACAAGAAAAATTGCCGGCGCTTTAGTGCCGGGCGGGGTTGCGCTGCTGCATTTTAACAGCTACAATGTTCTTTCAGTAGGATTTATCGGCCTTAAGAATTGGTCATCTTTTTTAGATAGCTTGGGAAGCGGAAGGGAAAAAATAAGTGGTTGCGAAGCAAAGATCCACAAAGTTAGCAAAGATGGAATAAACTTCCCTGCGGGCGACTACTTTGTAATGCTGCACAAGCACCCTATGGCACAATAGGCATTATGTTAAGCCTGCCAAATGCGCTCCGGAATTGCCGCGCTCCTGCTGCGGGTTGTTGTCCGGGCGCGGCTTCGGCGCCAAAATGCAAGGAGGCGGATTCTTCCTTCCCTGCGCAAAAGAAGGCAGAAAACATATAATCTACATAACGCGATTTTTTTCATTTTTTTGAAATTTTAAAAAACCGCATTTTTTTCCACATATACATAAGAAAAGGGGGTTAATTCAGCCTCCATTCGTTGAAAGACGTGTGCTGCTTTCTATTGGGGAAAAAAGGGGCAAAAATCAACCGAAATGATTAAAAAGGAGTTAGTTTATAGTATAAACCGATGCGATATGCATATGCAGCAGGAACTTTCTAAAGGAAACTGCCTCCTGGAAAGCAGGGTTGCAGTACTTTGCTCTGCGCTTGAAAAAGGCGGGCGCAAGGTCGGCAATGACTGTGCTGCATTCAGAAAAGCTAATCGCATTACCTTGGGCAAATCACAGTAATACTTTTTCACTCACCCCGACTGTGTTTTGCCTTTTCTTTTTATTTTTAATCTTAATGCTACAGCTATTTCCTATGCGCATTATCATTACCGGAAGCCCGGGAACCGGGAAAACGGCAGTTGCGAAACTGCTCGGGAAGAGGCTGAAATGCGCTGTCCTTAATGAGCATGATTTCTGCATGCGCAAAGGGATAGGGAAATTTGAGGGAAGCGAACTTATTGTCCCTTTGGGAAAATTGCGGAAAGCGCTGAATGCTGAGCTGAAAAGGCGCAGGAACATAATTGCTGAGGGGCATCTGCTATGCGAAATTAAGCTTGGGGCTGATGCTGCAGTCCTATTGAGGCTGCATCCTGAATTGCTTGAGGCGCGGCTTGAAAAGCGCGGGTACAATGCGGAAAAGATACAGGACAATGTGTTCTGCGAGGGAATTGATTACTGCAAAAAGCATTTGCACAGGAATTTCGGGAAAGGAAAAATAATTGAGGTTTCTGCCCATGGAACTGCAAAGGAAACCGCAAACATTATCCTTAATAAATTAAAGGAGAAAAGTGATATTGGGTGAGTTGCTATGGGCGCAAGGGTTTACGCATTTTACGCATTATTGCTGTTTGCCATTATCGGCCTTTCTTTTGCATATTCAGCAACGGTTGAGGAGAAAACCTTCGCGCAGATGGTTTATGATGATTTTGTTGTTTCGGGCGCGAACAGGGAGAAATGCGAGGAAATCGCCTTCGTGAGGGCAAACGATGAGAACTACACAATACTCAGCGTGCACGCTGATTTCATGCCGAATGCAACAGGCAGGATTGCAGGAATAAGCGTTTATGTGAATGACGCGAATTCCGCGCTTACAACGCTGCTTGCGGGAAACTTCCTGGAGGACTGGGCAAGGGTAATTCTCCCCAAATGGGAGCTGAAGGAAAAAAACAAGATCAAGCTCTGCGCAAAAACCTCGGATGTTGTAACCGAAATAAAAATACTGAACGATTCTAAGATTGGGACTTATAGAATTGCAGATTTTTCAAAGGAAGGGGCATTCACAAAAACTGCAAGCAATGCTTCCCCCGAAGTCGGGGAGGAAGTGAAAGTTACAGTAACACTGCACAATTACGGGAATGAGGAAACATTCGTAACGATTAAGCACATTGCGGAGAATGTGGAGATGCCTGAAATTGAGATAACGCGCGGGGAAACGGAAAAGAACGGATGGGTTGCCCCGGGGAATGAGATTGCAATGGAATATTACATGAGGCCCAAGGTTGCGATAAGGATGTCGCTCCCATATGCAATTGCGGAATACACAAACACTTTCGGGGAAACGGTAAAGCTGGCATCAGCAATGCCGGATTTGGACGTAAAGGCAATTGAGCAGAGGCTTTTTGCAATAGTGCTTCCAGAAAGCAATGTGAAAAAGACAGGGGAAAGGGCGAAAATCGCAATAGCGGTAAAGAACCAGAGCACGGAAACAATAAAGGATGTGTTTGTTTCAATTTCACTGCCTGAGGGAATTGAACTCGAGGGCTCAAGCTCAAGTAACATTCCGTTAATAGAGGCAGGGGAAACTGTGAGCCTTGCGTTTTATGTTTCCGCGCAAGAGCCGGGAACTTACAGGGTGGGGTGCAACGTAACCTATGATTCTGTGCCTTTGGCGTGCGACAGGGTAGCGATTGCCTATGAGGCGCAGGGGATAAACTATGCAATAGTCGCAGGCGCGGTTCTGCTCGCAATAGGGCTTGCAATCTACATGTATCTCTATTTCTCCTCGGAGAAGAAGTAGAATTTTTTCTGCCGGTTTTGCATTGCCATACTTTATTATACATAACATTTCTTAGGAAATAATCTTTTTCCTTTAGAAATATATTATTTTTAATCGTTTTTCAGCACTTTTTGGAACCTTATCTGCTGCTTGGCGCCCCTTCCCCTGTGGCGCATGTAGAAAATGAATCCTATGAGCGCAAACAGGGGGAGCGCGGCAAGGGGAAGAAGCGGAATTTGCTGCTGACCGTCCTGGAGGGAAAGGAGCAGCATTGCGCTGCCTGAAAGCGCTATCGATTTCAGGTAATTGGATTTTGCAATTTCCGATTTGGAGCTTTTCATGAGCTCAGGGATGCGCGAGTCCGCAAGCATTGCGCTGTTGAGCTTGGAGTTTGTTTTTGTATAGTTTGCAATTGCATCCTCCCTCAAGCGCCGCTCAGCATTCTCAAGCTCTGCGGAAATTGCTTCCGCCTCCTGCAGGCGGGTTTCAAATTCCGGGGAAATTCCCTCATAGCCTGAAAGCGCTTCTTCAAAGCCCTGGGATGTGCTCTTCTTGATGAATTCATTGAGGCTCGCGCCCAATTTAAGGGAATCCAGGCGCGTTATCTCAAGCAGGATTTTTTCAATCCTCTCCCTTGTTATCGGGGGGATATAATCAAGCCTGTTTATTATTCCTTGGGTGATTTCATTGAAATTCTCCGCAAGCCTTGAGGCGCGCGCCTTCAATCCGGTTTCGGAGAGCAGGGAGGAAAACCTGCTGATTTTTTCCGATATTGATTCTGTTTTCTGCATCAGCTGGCTTTTTATGGCATTTTCATACTCGTCTGTTTTTTCGGCAAGCGCATCCAATGCGGATTTCGCATCGGCATAATTCCCGCCCATTATTGAGCTTTCAATTCTTGAGCTTAAATCAAGCGCGGCTTCCTTTAGCTGCAGGGAGTTGTAATCCCGGATCTTGAAGCGGAGCATGCGCTCAATCGCGCTGTTCGCCTTCTGCATAAGCGCGCTCTTGTCGTTTGAAAGGAGCATTGCAAGGTTCTTGCTGCTGCGCTCGTTCAGGAGCGCTTTTGCCCTGAACAATGCGCCCAATGCTGAATCGTAATCCGGAATGGATTTGCTTGTTTGCGCATCTTCCGCATACTGCCGGGCCTTCTGCACATTTGAATTTAGCGCGCCTGCCTGCTCCGCATATCCGAATGAAGTGAGCTTTGCAATTTCCCCTTCTGCCTCATTTACCTCATCGGAAACCTGCGAGCTCAGCTGCGCGTACTGCGAAGATTGCTGCAGGAGCGTTTGTTCCCTTTCAAGCAGCTTTTCTGCTTCCTTCGCAATTGCACTTATTGAATTTATGTGCCTGCTTTCAGTGAAATCCGAAGTGCTGCCAATTTCTGAAAGCTCTTCCGCAAGCGATGCCGAGTAACCAGCTATTTCCCCGCTTTCGGAACTTGCAAGCGATGAAAGCCTGCTTTGCAGCCCATCAATGACTCTTTGCCAATAATCCAGATAATTCCGCACTTCATAGGAAAAATAAAACTGCATTGATTGCTGCGGGTAAAGCTCTGGAACAACAAATGAAATTTTGCCCGCATCAATTATCTCAAATCCGATTTCCTTCCCGGAGGAATCAAAGAGCTCCCCGTTCCTTATTTCCCCTGCGGAAATTGCAATTGGGACTGCGACCCTTGTTTTGAGGATGGGAATTTCAAGGTTGTTTTTCATTGAAATCAGGAAATCATAGGCCGTTGCGTTCTCATCAATTTTCTCTGAATTCAGCAGCCCAACATTCGCATCAACCGGATTTGCAATGGAAAAATAAATTTCAATCTGCTGCCTATCGCGCGCGTTCTGCAGGATGAATTCTATTGAATTGCCGTTTACCGCGCTTTCAATTTGCCTGCTGTCGGAATAGACAAAAGCGTCGCTTATGGGGTAATTCCCCGCGGGCGAGGAAATTTTAAGCACCGGAAGGTCAGCATTAGCCTTTATCGTGATGGTGCGCCTCACTGCGGCCTTGCCAACATCAACAAACAGCAGCTTGTCTTCCTGTTCCGAACTTGCGGCAACCGCATTCACATCAAAAAGCGCAAGGGTTTTTCCCGGGGGAAGGGAAGAAAGCGCAAAAGAAATTTTTCCCTGCGAATATTCTGCCGAGATTATATTGGGGGCTGCGTATGCAAGCCTCAGGCCTGAAAGGCCCTCAAGGGGGATTTCAAACTTGATTTCATCGTAAAGCGCCTCATTGAGGGGATTTTCAAATGAAATTCGCAATTGCGAGGCGTACAGGGAATCAAGTAGCGGAACTTCCCCTGCAATGAGCTCCTTTGCGTAGGAGTTCCGGAGGTATTTTGAAATTGCATCCTTGAGAAGGGAGCGCAGTTCCGCCGAAAATTCTTCAAGGTTTGCATTCAGCTCGGGCGCGAGCGGCATTACCGCTGGCAGGTCAATCTCATTCTCAGGGAAGAATTTCCGGAATGAGGAGAACTTTGAATTTATTTTGCCCATTTCCGAATCTGAAACAAATCCTGCGTAATTTGAATTGGCGCCTTTTATGGCCTCAATTATCCTGCCTGTTTCTGAGAATTTCCCTGAAATTTCCTGAATTTCCGGATTGTTGGAGAGATAGGCATAGGCATCCTGCTTCAATTGGGTGCAGGCCTGCAGAAGCTGCTCAGGATTCTCGCTTTCCGGGAGAAGGGCCTGCAGCTTGAAGAACCTTGGCTGGAAGTCCTTCAGTTCTTCCGCGCCTTCAGAGAATAATCTTTGCAGATAGCCCGCGCAATTGCGCAGCCCATTCTCATTTGCCTCCTCGAACTCCGCAAAATCGGTTTTTGCGCCAGCATAGGAATTGTACATTTCAATAACCGGCTTGCATGCAATGAGCTTCTGCCTTTGGGAGTTTGAGTCAAGGTAGCCTGCAATATTGTATGCGAGCCTTGCCCTGAGGTCTGAAAGCTTACTGCTCTCAATATCAATATTCAGGCCCTCCCTTATTGCATTTATGCGCGAATCGCAAAGCACTTCCAAACCCTGCAGCACCTCGCTGCTGAAATAATCAAGCCCTGAATTCAGGTGCTTAATTCCGCCGAGAATTCCCTTGAGCCCTGAAACGCTTTCCCCTGAAGAGGCTTTTCCAAGAGCCTCCAGCTCCAAAAGGGAATTGAATTTCTGCGATAATTCATACAGCTTTCCTGAGCTTGCCTCCTTGAAAAGCGCGATGTCGCTGATGCTCTGGGTCTGCGTTGCAATCTCGCTCTTCTGGCCAAGGAGCGCATACAATCCCGAAAGGAAATTGGAATCAAACGGGGAATATGCCTCGGAATCAATATCCGCAATCCTTGAGTTTGAGGATGCAAGGAGCTTCTGTATTTCCTGCTTCAGCGATGCGCTTCTTTGCGAGAGGGAATCCCTTGCCCAGTAATCCTTGCGCATCAGCTCCGCAAATTCCTTCGCGACTGAATTTTCAGCCCCGGAAAAGTCATTGAAGAAATTCAGCACCTCAAATGCCGGAAACTTCAAAAGCGCATTGAGGGAGGGGTCGACCTTGCTCCGCATCGTAATGTAATTTATAATTCCCGAAATCGCATCCGTTATGAGCGGAATATAAAATTTGTTCTTTTCATTTTTTGCTGCTTCCTTGAGGAGCGGCCCGTCATAGTAGGAGATGAAATCCCATATGTTTGATTCTTTTGTTGTTATTTTGCTGAATCCGTATGCATCCGCAAGCCTGTTGAAGGCATTTAGGCGTGAAAAATAGAATTTCACATAGCTTTCCGGGAATTTTTCATTTGCGCTTGACTGTATTGCCTCTGGGTTTTTCAGCTCATTGAGGTTGTTGTTAAGCAGTATGTAGAACGTGTAGAGCTCCTCCTCCTTTATTTTCCTGATCTCCTGCCTTTCCAAATCTGCCGCTTCCAGAAGAAGGATTTCAAAGCTTGCAGTGTTTGCAAATTCAGCGCTCCTGAATTCCTCATTCAAGTTGCTGTTCAGTTCGTTCACATTCCTCGGAAGGAGCGCAAGATCCGAATCCGAGGCGCAGAGCTGGTAAATCCTTTTTATGTTCGCAATCGCGCGGTTGTGGAAAAGCCACGCCCTTGCAAGGTAATTTTTGTAGAGGTTCAGTTTTTGGGAAGTGGATGCTGAGAACTGCGCATCGGGGAAATTGAAGAGGCCTGCATTGACCTGCTGGAAGCAGGCTTCCTGCGTTTCGCATTTCGGGATTGAGGTTTTTGAGTGCGAGGCTAGCTGCAGGCACTGCTCCCTTTGTTCCGGGGCAAGCTTCTGCTGCAGGCAGCCCGAAGTGAGAATAAGAAATGCGAGCAGAAGCGCGAGAATTGCGAAAATTTTTTTGTTCGGCAAGCTTGTCCCACAAATTCCTGCACCGAAGGATTTATAATTATTTCGTTGATTGTCGTATAGATATAAGGTGTGTTTTTGTGGGAATTTATTTCATTGAGCACGCGGAAAGGCGCTTTATCGAGCGCAATATCCCGGTCAATAAAATCAGGAAGATGCTGGATGAAGGAATTACAATTGATGATATTGGAGAAAAAGCCGGCAGAAAGATATGTATTTATAAGGAAGGGAACAGTTATTTTACCGTAGTTTTCCAGCCGTGCGGGGAGCATAAGTTCATAATTACCGGCTATCCATCAAAGGAATGGGAAAAGAAAATATGCAGGGAGATTAAAAGATGAAATGCATCAAGTGCAACGGCAGCACAAAAATTGTTGAGACGGGAAGGGTTTTTTTTGGCAAGGTTGTGGTTAGCCCGGTCAGGGCTGAAAAATGCCTGAAGTGCGGGGAAGAATACTTGGATGAAAAAGAATATGAGAGTGTAAGGAAAAAATTGGAAAAAATTAAAGTCTGCACGCCGGAATTCCAAAAAATCCAATTGCTAGTTGTTTAATATGCGCAGAACTTTGTCTGTTGTTGTTTTGCTTGCGTTCTTTATTGTATTCTTATCAACAGGCGCTTTTGCGCAGAACAAGGCAGTTGCAAAATATGCCATTGATGTTGCGCAGTTTTCCGATACCCTGAGGATAACGCTTGATGCGCTTGTGGGGGAGAACGATTCAATAATAATACTGGGCGCGGAAAACAGGTCCTCATATGCAATTTACGACACTGGAATAATCGAGGAATTCCCTAAAGAGATTGTTTCAAGTGCGGGCGGGATTTCCAGCGCTCACAAATTCGCTGTGCTGCAGGAGGAGCCCGCAATAATTGAATGGGTTATTCCTTCCCTTATGCCAGGGGAGAAGGTTGAATTCGCATATGAACTTAAAATTAGGGTTGATGAGAACGCGCTCAAAAGCATTTCAACCTACCCGAAAATGGGCAGAATCACCAAAAGCGCAGTTCCCAATATTTTTTCCCCGCTGAGGAGCAATTTCACGACAGCATTTGCTGCGCTTAAGGAAACGGACCCGCAGGCGGCAGCTGCGGTAATTGCGGTATTTGCCATATTGTTCGCACTGGCACACATGCATAATCCGAAAGGGAAGGGAAGGCGCAAACAGAAATTCTTTTAAATGCGTTAGGATGTAATTAATCAGGAATTTGGAGTTGGAAAATATTGCACAACAAAGATAGCAGATTCCCATTATTTTGCTTGCTGGTTGCGCTGTTTGCAATTGTTCTATTCCAGGGCGTTTCCGCTGTTTATTCCTGGAACCTGCAGTCAAGCACTGGAACTGCAACGGCATGGAGCAACCACAAATACTTGGCAAGGGCCGATGAGAATACGCTCTATGCAATATTTGTAAGCGACAACAATGTTTATTTCACCCGCTCAACAAATGACGGGATTGACTGGAATGCGCCTGTACTGATCAGTACACTAAAGAAGGGGGTTAGGGAGCCTTCTGTTAATCCCTCAATTTTGCTGGATTCAAGCAATGTGCTGCATGTTGTGTGGCAGGACTGGTATTACAGTGACCAAAGTAAAAATTGGGAGATTTTCTACAGGAGCTGCGACACAGCGCTTGCTGATTGCACCAATGCAGGCAACTGGAGCGCAATAACAGACATAAGCAATGATGCTGCTGAAAATAATTATCCGCTGATGGCAATTGATTCAGGCAATGCCAAGCATGTGATATGGCAGCAGAATAGGGAAATTTATTACACAAAGTGCTCATCAAACTGCAATGTTGCGGGCAATTGGAGCGCTGCGGTAAATGTGAGCAATACGGCAACAGAATCATACAATCCCTCAATAGTTGTAACATCCGACAGGAACGTTGGGATTGTCTGGGAAGAAGTGACAACTCCTGAAGAGATTTATTACAAGACCTGCGCCTCTGCAACAGCAGATTGCTCAAGCTTCTCTAACTGGAGCGCTGCGGTAAATGTGAGCAATGATGCAAACGAATCCTTCTACGCAAGGGCCGTTGTTGATTCCGCGGACAGGACGCATATTGTATGGAGCGAAACCGGCGATGATTTCTCTAGCTCTTATACGCTTTACAAATCCTGCGCGGGCGCCTGCGGAAACGCAGCAAAATGGAAAAACAAGGCGCTGGTGAGCGACTGGAACTCCGGGAAATTGAATGAGGATGCGTTTATCATTACGGATTCCAGCAACAGGGCGCACATATTCTGGCTTGAGACTGCAAATGGCATTGGGAACATAAGATACAGGACAAGAACTTCTGCAGGCACTTGGGGCGCAATAACAGAGCTTACAAATGATTTGAGCATTGGCTATTTGGGAATCACATGCAATTACGCTGATTTCAATCCTGCTGCGAATTACGAGAAGCTTGATTGCGTGTGGACAAACAAATCAAACAGCAAGCTAGTGTATTTTGCAATAACAAAGGAGCCTGTTCCGATAAGCGTTCCGGGCGACCAGGGAAAGCTGCTGCCAACGCATACATATCTGACAGTAAATCCCACAAACCTTTCAAGCGCAACCCCGGCAGGCGCAAACACCATAACCGTAACTGAATTCAGCATTTACTCCCCCTATACATTCGGTGCCGGAACCCTGCTCCCGTGGTATTACGTAATCAACAGCACCCTTAACAACTACACATTCACAATACGGCTTGTTGTTTCATATTTGGACAGGGACAATGACGGCTATGAGGACATAACAGGAAGGGATGAGAATACGCTTGCGGTTGCGTATTGGGACAATGGCCAATGGACAACAGTAAGCGGCTCTGTGAACCAAACAAACAACTATATCCTTATAACAACAGACCATTTCTCAACATTTTCGCTGGTTTCGCTTGACAATCCTGAGCCGCAGCTGGCTGTTGCAACCCTGAGTGTCACTCCAAAGAAGAAAAATATCAGGGAGGACAGTAAATTTGATTTTGTTGTGCATGTTACGGGCGCCGGGGATTTGAGTGCATTTGCAAACGCAACAAGCGCAACATTCAGCAATGGCGCTTATGCGCTTACTGGAATAAATTATGATGCTGCAAATAACCAGCTTGACATGAAGATTGATGCGGGAGTACTGGAAGAAAACATTTATGAATTTGAGCTGCTCTCAATAGATGGCACAAAGTTCAGCACAAATCTGGATTCTGCAACAGTCTTCAGGCCAGGGCCTGGCCTTTCCTCTGCAAAAAAAAAACTAATTTCCCCGGGGATAACCCCTGATATGCTGTTCTACCCCTTCAAAAGGCTCTTTGAGAACTTGGACCTTCTTTTCACATTTGAAAAGGCGCAAAGGATAGAGAAGCATGCGCACTATGCGGAACTCAGGCTGAGCGAGGCTGTTGCCATGGTCGAGGCGGATAAGCCCGAATATGTCGATGCCCTGCTTGAGCAGTACGTATATAACATGTCCGCATCAAACAAGGAGTTCAAGGAGGTTGAGGATCTCGCAGACATGTATCCGGATCTGAGCGAGCTGCTTGCTGAAGCAACTGCAATACATTTGCGTGTCATTGGGGAAGTTTCAGGAAATGTTTCCAAAGCAGCACAGGACACATTGGATAGGGTTGAGGACATCTCATCAATCGGGCATGAGCAGGCGGTAAAAACCCTTGCAAAAGAAAATCCTGCAAAGGCCGCGGATATTGTAATAGGCGCCGGCATTGATGCCCTTGACAAGGCAGTTTCTGCCACCGGAGAGATGAAAGAGGGCGAGGCCAAAAAGAACATTGAATCATTTGAGAGGCATCTGCAAACAGCGGGTGAAATAATCCAGGCCGCAGGAGAATCCGGGAAGGAAACAACAAGTGCAGAGAGGGCAATTGCTGTTGTGGCAGCAGAGAGCATTGAAAAGCTGCTTCAGATACATGATGAAAGTTCCTCTGGCACAACAAGGGAAGCGGCGGAAAACGCAATAATAAACGCGCTTGAAGAGCACAGCAGGGCTGTTACTGCACTTGAGGACAAGAGCGAAGAGGCAAAGGAGAAATCAGCAATCCCAAGCGAGATTAGGGAAAAAATTGAAAGGATAAAAGAAGAAGTGGGAAATAGGGCAAAATAGGAAAGAAATTAAGATTATCCTGTAATAGTGTAAATATGCTTTCTGCTGCAGACGGCAAGGAATTTGTGAGAGTTGCGCGGAAGAGCGTTGCATATTATCTGCATACTGGCGCACTGCTTAAAGAGGCAAGCCCTGATGCACGCTATAATGAGAAGCGCGGTGTTTTTGTAACGCTGCATTCCTTTCCTGAAAGGGAATTGCGCGGGTGCATTGGATACCCTGAACCCGTTGCTCCTCTTTGGCGCGCAATAATCGAGAATGCGGTGAATGCTGCATTTTCTGACCCGAGGTTTGCGCCATTGCAGGCGAATGAGCTTGAGAAAATCATAATTGAGGTTTCAGTGCTTACAAAGCCAGTTGCAATGCGCTGTGAGAGGAATGTGCTCCCAAAAAAAATAAAAATCGGGAAGGACGGGCTGATTATAAGGAAGGGCTTTAATTCCGGATTGCTGCTTCCCCAAGTGGCAAGCGAATTGAAATGGAATTCAGAGCAGTTCCTGTGCGCGCTCTGCGGAAAGGCAGGATTGAATGAAAGCGCGTGGAAGGATGAGAAGGCGGAAATATGCACATTCCAATCGCAGATATTTGCAGAGGAAAGGCCTAATGGGAGGATTATAAAATATTAATGATTTTATTTCAGCCAAGCATTGACTGCCCCTTCGACCATCTCTCGGATATTTCGCTTGCGGACAAGGCCCTGTTGTGCACTGCAAGCTCATCAACCTTGCCGTCGAAATTTGTTGAGGTTCCGCCTCCGCCGGAGCCGATGTAAAGGTTCTTGGTCAGCGCGGGGTTTATTGGGCCTGTGTAAGCCTGTGCC
Organism: Candidatus Iainarchaeum sp.; assembly: GCA_016187745.1. Lineage (GTDB taxonomy): Archaea > Iainarchaeota > Iainarchaeia > Iainarchaeales > JAXPJC01 > JACPJC01. Next base: position 149,509 of record JACPJC010000006.1, read on the forward strand.
GTTCCTTCAGCGCCATCAACATAAATTCTGATATAGTTGCCATCATAAGTGCCAACAATATAGCTCCACTTTCCAATATAAGTGGAAGAGGGGAACTGCTTGTACGCGCTGCTCAGGTTGTTTTCAACGCTGAATCTTATTTTCTCAGGCCCGAACCACACCCCATAGCCCTCAAACAGCCCGCCGAGGAATTTGCCAACGGGGGACCTATCTTGGACTATGGCATCAGGATTTATCCATGCCTCAACCGTGATTTTATCCGTAATGTTAAGGCTTGCGCCATTGCCGCAATCGGCCTGGCTATATAGATTGCCACCAGGATCAGAAATGAATTCCAGACCGCCGCCAAATGCCCCGCTGACCCAGAATACATTAGCAGGATTCCATAGCAGGCAGTCATTGTGATTTGAAGTTGCATCAAACAGATTATCCCCCGAGCCCTCATTGAAGTGCCATAATGCAACCGTATTCGCATCAGGCTGCATTAGTTCAGTTCCTGCAGCCCTCTGGCTTGCCTTCCCCACACATGTGATTTTCTCATAATGCCTTCCATACCTGCCCCGCTTATAGCTTACTGTTATTTCCCCCTTGTACGTGTCTCCTGCCTTTTTTGTTGTCTGGCCTGAAACCTTGAAGAAATTCCCTTCCAGGACTGTGTTTGCGCTTATTGCCCCCTGCCCTGAGAAATCCCCGCTGAAGCTTGCTTCAAGCTCTGTTATCCTATAGCCTGTGCCATTTGCGAGATATAGCGAGAAATAGCCGTTGTGGTCCATTGTATGGTCATTATATGCGAGAAACTGCGAGCCCGTGCAATATTCTGCGCTTGGCGCATTCAATATGCCCATAAAAACAAGCACTCCAACCACTATCGCTATTATGACCAATGCAAAGCCATAGGTTGTTAAGTATTCCAGGGCCGCCTGCCCTTTGTTTTTGCGCATTTGCGGAATATATGGAAATTGGGCTATATTAAGATATTGATGCTGCCGGCAGGGGAAAATAATTTAATGCCCGTAGCTTTAATGTGATGCAGCTATTCGCCTGATACGCATTTTCCTGAAACGCATTTGGGATTTGGACCCGGGGCGCATAAATCTATTATTGTTGAGCACTGCCGGGTGTATGTGTCCATCTTATTATAGAACGGCTCTTTATCAATGGCTTTATTTATGAAATGGTAGCAGCCGAATTCAATGTAGCTGCCGCCCAGAATAAGGACATCGCAGTCAGCATCTTCAGAGCAATAGTTTGATTCATCAATATCATTCTCTATCTCATCATGCATGCTCTGGCATGAGCTTTCAACATTCAAATCAATTCCTTCCCTGCAGGCATTCAAATCTATTAAGAGCTTGTCATTCTGCTCATTGAGGAGTTTTGTGAGTGTTTGAAGGGAATCGTTTTCCGCAATGAACTGCTTGTTGAGAAGCGGCTCAACATACTGGTGCTGGACGAAGCTGCCGATTACAATCCCGATAATGAGAAGGAACAGCATGAAGATTCTTGTTGCGCTGAAAAGTCCAGGGGAGGATTTGCGCCTGAACCTGCGCGCATCCCCTTCAGAATCGTCATCCTCATATTTGCTTGAAACATCGCGCAGGTCCATTTTGCTCATTCCTCAAATTTTATTTTCCTTTTGGTTTTGCCGTTCCAGAGCAGCGCTACCCTGCTCTTTTCATCGGCATCTGCAAATTTATAGCCAAGGTGCTTATTAAGTTTTTCTGAGAACTCCTTCACTTCGGCGAATGTTGGCATGTTCTCCCGCTGCAGGCGCAGCCTTGAGAAGCCCACATGCATATAGCTCTTCAGCTCAACAAAATCCGGATTCGCTTTTTCAATCAGCGCGGCGTATTCCTTTTCCGAATGCATGTTCATCCCCTTAATGAGGGTTATGCGCACTGCCTTGCGGGTTTTCAGCTCCGGGAAAAGCTCAAGGGTCTCATTGAATCTTTTCCAGGAATCCCTTATTATGGGCTGGTTTATTTTTTTGTGCAGCGCCTCATCCGGGGCGGAAAGCGAAACATACAACTGAGTGGGCAGCTTCATTTTTTCAAGCACTTGCGGATTTGCGCCGTTTGTAACAAGGAATGTGGAAAGGCCTGATTTTTTGCATTCTGAAACCAGTTCCGAGATTTTTGGATAGGCTGTTGGCTCTCCTGCAAGGGAAATTGCAACGTGCCTGGGGTTCTGCGCCTCCAATAATTTTTTCTTTCCAATGCTTTCAATCAGGCTGCCGAAGCCCGAGAGGAGAATGCGCTGCTGCTTTATGGTTTCCTGTACAATTTCCTTCGGGGAATCGAATCCATCCATTGCGCTCCCTGTTGTATTGAGCGGGCGCCAGCAGTAAAGGCATTTCTGCGTGCAGAAGGCGACCGCAGGGCTGAACTGAATGCAGCGATGGCTTTCAATTCCGTAGAATTTGTTCTTGTAGCAGTACTGGTTTTTTGTCAGCGCTGCCTTAGTCCAGTGGCAGAGCTTCACAGCGGAGTGCCCGAAGAGCGCATAATGCTGCTTCCGCAGGGTTGAAATCAAATCATCCGGCATATAATGCGAAGGGGCTTTCATAATGAATTTGGGCAGGGAAACATTAAAACCCTTATGTATAATCGTGAATTTGCGCATTTTTCGGAGCAATTTCCTGAAAAGAGAGAAAACTTTATAAATATGTTATTAGATTATAGGTATGAATTATAAATTCGGGGTGAAATTCAATGTACAAATACACAATTGCAAGGCAGCTTGCAACAAAGCGCGTCATTACCAACAGGGGAGATGAGGTTGGAAAACTGGTGGATCTTCTCGTGAATGAGACAACAGGTGAAATTGAATACCTGCTTGTTGAGATAGACAGGGAGAGCAAGGTAATAAAGCGCATAGGCGCGCACGAGAGGCAGCTGCAAATCCCATACTCTGCGGTAACAGCAGTAAGCGACGTTTTCATAGTGGATGAGCGCGAGCTTGCAAAAGCAGAATGAACTGGAATGCAAAAAGCGTTATATTTATAAGTCCTACCCTTTATCTACTTACTAATTATTATTTTGCTTGCGTGCGGAGGAATATCCATGGCGAAGAAAAAGAAGGCCAAACCTGCAAAGCCCAGGAAAACAAAGAAGAAGGGCAAGGTTGCAAGGAAAACCAGGAAAGCGGTTAAGAAGAGGGCTAAGCCCGGGAAGGCAAAAAATGCCTCTAAGAAGGCCGGGAAGAGGGCAAGGAAGATTGCTGTTGTTGAGGTGCCTGCCGAAGGAAAGGCCCAGGAAGAGGAGGATTATGCCGGAGCCCCCGAAGAGGAGCTTCCAGGGGGGGCAACAGGGGAAAGCTACGAGCAGCCGGATTATGAGGAATGGGAAGAAGAGGAATAGGCGCCTTCTGCCCTTTTTTGTTTTTCCTGTTTTATTTTTTTAATATTATTATTCCAGTTCCACAACAAGCCTTTTGTCCTTGAGATTCAGCTTTGGGGAGAGTTTTGCTATCTTAGGATTGGATTTTGCCAGATTATACATAACATCTTCCGGATTCCTTTTTTCAGAAATCGCGCGCTTAATTTCCTCAGCAATGCTGTTAAGGAGCGCATAATTCCTGTAAATCAGCTCTGCCGCCATCCTGCTGGATTCAATCTCAGCCTCATAAGACTTTTGCGCAGCCCCCTGCCGCCCTATGCTGAATTCAATCTGGGCAAGCGCCTTTCCTGTTCTCTCATTCTGCTGCCTTTCCGCAGCAGCAACAGGGATTTTGTTGAAGCGCTCGTCAAAGAACTTATTAAGCGAGGGAACTCCTGCGGAATTGGAAGGGGGAACTGATTTTAGGGGAAAGGGAACTATTAGGGAATGCTCTGCGGTTTTTATTGCAGCCGGGGCAAGTTTTTTTGCATCTATTGCGTGGAGGGAACGAATCTCCGCATACAGCGCGGTTATTTCTTTAGCGCTTAGCGAGCCTCCCGTTCTGTCCACTGAAAGCCCCGCCCTGAAGCAGGCTTCTCCGGCGATGATTGGGGAAATGTTCATTTTCGGAACAAGGGTTTTTATAATCCCTGAAGCGCTTCCCTTAAGCAGCGCGGCAAGCCCGGATTCTGAAATTGCCTCGGCCCCCAACCCCTTTGCCTTGGGAAATTCATAGGGGGCATTCCTTTCAGTTCTCCTGTCCTTCAGCAATTCCCTCCTGTAGGGCAGGAGGATTTTGTTGCTTTTGTCTGTAAGGATCATATTTCCCTTTGCAAAAAGCTCAAGTATCAGATTGCAGCCCGCGAATTCCATTATGCATAGCCTGTCCAGATTGTGCTGCCTGAAGGAAATGATGCGCCTGTTCAGCAGATGCTTCTTCAGGAACTGCGCATAGGGGCTTTCCTTCTGGGGGGCATTGAACTTATAGGAGGTAAGGTAGAAAATTTCCGGCCTTATTATGAGATCGGCGCTGCCCTTTTCCTTAATGTGCAGGCGGAAGCGGAACACTCCCCTGTCAATCTCCTGGATTTTATTTATGAAGGCGCCGCTTATTGAGGCGCCTATCTCAAGGAGCAAGTATGCGATTGTCAAGTTTGGAATCTGGATTTCCGGCATAGAATAAGTATGCACAACGCAGTTAATATATTTTGTTTATTTGGTGCAGTACCGCGACTTTAATCAGTTTTGCAAGGGTTTTGTTTAGTGTTTTAAAATTGGCATTTGTGTTTTTGTTTAATGTGGATAGCGCATTTGATGTTTTTGCCTGCGAGGACTTTGAATTTGTGGTTATGCTTCTGCCTATTTGTTTCATTTCTGCAGAGATTTTCCCATAAGTCCTATCCAATCTGTTGAAATTGGTTTTTGTGTCATCTTTGAGCTCTTCAATATTGCGGTCAATCCGGTCAAGCTTGTCAAGCTTGCTGTTTGTTGAATCTGCCTTGCAAATCAGGCCGTCCAGTTTTGAGTTTGTCATATCTGCTTTTGAAATCAGTCCGCCTAACTTGTCCAGTTTTGAGTTTGTTGCATCTGCTTTTGCAGCCAATTCATCAAGCATATTCAGCTTTTCAAGCTTTTGGTTTGTCAGCTCAGTTTTTGCATCAACCCCCTTCAGGGTTTTATTCATGCTGTTCAGGATGCGTGATGCAATTTCAGTCCTTTCCAGCATTTCCCCGGAAAAGTTTTTTTCTGCCCCATAATCCACTTCAAAAAAATCAGGCCAGAATTCCGGCTCTGAATAGCCTTTCTGGTTTTCAAAAAATACAGCGGTCTTTTCAACATGCAGGCTCAGCGGGTCTTCCCTGCCTTCCTTTACATCAATCTTTTCCGCAAATTTTTCTATTGCTGGTTTGCGCGCTTTGCAGTATATTTCAACATTCCCGCCAGGCAGATTCCTTACAAGCCCGGAAATTTGCATGTTCCTTGCTGTCTGCCTTGCATAGGCGCGGAACCCAACTCCCTGCACATTCCCATAAACAAGGATTCTTGCTTTCATTGCAAATAATAAGAAGTGAAGCTTATTTAAATACTTGCTTATTTTACGATTATTGACGATTTATATAAATCAGAGGTATTTCATCATTATCTTAACAAGGCCCGGCCTTTTCACAAGCTTCTTTGCGAACAATATGAATTTTGCCTTCTTGTCCAAATCCCCCGAGGCAATTTTCAAAACATCGTCTGCAGTAATGGAATCTGCAAGATATTCAAAATCCGCATCAGAAAGCTTCTCAAGGAGATGCCTGCCCTTAAGGCGCTTTTTCAATTGATTTCCGCGCAATGCATACCATTTTTGGGTGTATTTCCCGAGGAATTTTTCTGAAAAATCGTTTTTTGCAACTGCTTCCGAGGCGACTTCCGCTGCAAGCGCGCCTGCCTCCATTGAAATCCCTATTCCTCCCCCGTGGATCGGGTCAACCTGGTGCGCGGCATCCCCTGCGATTAGCAAATTATCAGAATGCATTTTTTCAAGGAATCCCCCTACTGGAATCCCGCCTGAATTGACTTCAATAATGCTGCCCTTCGAAAGATTGGGATGGGAGGCAATGAATTTATCCAAATAGTATTTTGCTGTTTTTTCAGCATAGCCGGCAATCCCTATTCCGACGTTTGCTGTGCCCCTGCGCTTCGGGAAGATCCAGCAGTATCCCCTGGGTGAGATTTCATTCCCGAAATAAAGGTGCAGCAATTTCTCATCATAGCCGTCAATTCCTGTAAGCTCATACTGGAAGCCCGAATCAACATCCGGCAATTTGTTTGTAGTATCAAGGCCCAGCATGCGCGCAATGCGCGAATCAATCCCGTCGCATGCAATTATGAGCGGAGCGGAATACTGCTTAATTTCGCCCAATTCATTCACATCAATGACAACATTCCCGTTTTCCCTGCGCGCGCTTTTCACATTGCTCTTCAGCCTTATTTTTGCGCCCTTTTTTACAGCATCAATTGCGAGCGCCTTCTCAAACATCTTTCTTTCAAGCACATAGCCCGCTACTTTCTTTGCCTTCAGCACAACACTCTTTCCCAAAGGGGAATAAAGCGCGGCGCCGTAAATCGGCATAACTGCCCATTCCTTGCTTGGCTTCAAACCAAGGCGCCTGAACCATCCTAGCCCAAGGCCTTCGGCGCAGCGCTTCGGGCAGCCAATCTCCTGCTTCCTGTCAAGGACAAGGGCATTGATTTTCCGCTCGGCAAGCTTTGCTGCTGCGCTCAGCCCCGCGGGACCCGCGCCAATAATTATCACACCGTATTCTTCCATTCTCTCACTTCTTCTCAATTTTGCCCAACGCGCCCACAGGGCACATGCGGATGCACGCAAGGCAGTCAATGCACTTGCTGTTGTCAATCTCAATGCGCACTTCGTCCAGCCCTATGCAGTTTTTCGGGCAGACCGCTACGCATGCGCCGCAGTAGCAGCATTTCTCCCTGTTCACTTTAACCCCCATATCACATCACAAAAGCATAAAAATAGGGGAAACAAAGCAATAAAAACATAATTCAATGCTGTCTGCCTGAAATTAATTCCTCAGGAGTTTTTGTTTCAACATATTTGGCTGCTTCTTTGCGCAATCTTCTGTCCTCAGTTATAAGAATGCAATTAAGCTTCATTGCGGAGCATACAATCGGCTTGTCTGCCTTGTCGGTAAGTTCTACTCTGGAAGTTTCTTCTCTTGATGGGTCTGCGACAATTAGGCACGCTTCTTTGATTATATCAACAGAATAATTGATTGCTGTTTCATCTGCATGAGATTTTTCTTTCAATATTTTTCTAAGCTCTTTGATTGCAAATTCATTTGTATATTTTTGTGTGCGATGCTCAAGGAGAATTTTATGGCTTATGCCATACTGAAATGAAAGCCCTGAGAATAAAACAGTGGTGTCTAGGAACAGCGGCTTATTCGCCATATTGCTCAGCATAAACCTTTCTTCCAATCTCTCTGCATATCTTCACAACATCTTTTTGCGTTATGTGCCTTTGCTTTGCAAGCGCCTCTAGTTCTTTCAGAACATCTTCTTTGACGAATGCTGCCTTTCTTAGAATTATCTCGCTATCCCTCTCGGCGACCTCCAAAACCGTGCTTGTGCCTATTCTGTGCTTCTTTCTTATGAAAGCAGGCAGTGTTATTTGCCCATGGATATTCACATTTACGTGGGTCATATTCTTGCCTCCTGTATTAATTTATTAAAGTATTAATTTATTAAATCTATTGATTGCAGCGCTATACGAACTGCTCATAATTCTGCGCGTTGAACTTGTAGAGGAAGCGCCTGATTTTCGCGCCATTGAATGAATAATTTGCAAGAACTTTCTCCCTTTCCCCCGAGAATTCCATAAATGGCTTTTTCTGCGCAGCATCCAGCAGAATGAACTTTCCCCCGAACTCCGTAATTGCAAATGCATGCGTATCTGCATTCTCAAGCTCCGCCACAACGACTTCCGCCTTCTCATCCCCGAGCGCATAAAGCACGCTGCACATAAGGACTGCAAGGTCAGAATCGTCCGCAACTTTTGCTGAAAGTATTTCCTTCGGGGCAAGCCAGATGTCAAGGCCCAATTCGCTCGGGATATAGGAGATTTCGGCGCAAATGAAATTGTATGCGCCTTCCGCTGCCTGCAGGTAATGCGCGCCGAATTCATAATTTTCAGGCATTTGCGCGGAAGCAATCCCCTGGATTGTAAGGTCCTCGGAATTGACAAGCGCCTTTATTTCCCCCACTGTCTTTGTTTCCTTCTCGTTTATCAAAGAGGAATATTTATCCAGAAGCAGGCGGTAAAGCCTAAGGCGCAGCCCGGTTTCAGTTTCAGCCATCAGATGAAATATATGGGAAAGAAAGGGGTATAAATGATATAGTATTTATAATAGAAGCGCATTCTTATATTGGAAATAACATGCGGCAGAAAGGGCAGGAAGCGGTTGAATACCTTGCGGTAATAATAGTGATGCTGCTTATTGTCGGGATTATTTTTGTGTATTCGCTTGACCTTTCCCAGCGCACCGTAATAACGGAGCAGGCAAGGAATGCCGTAAAAACCCTCGCGAATTCCGCGGACCTTGTTTATGCCTCCGGCCCGGGAAGCAAGATATATGCGGAAATAGAGCTGCCTGCAAACCTTGAGGGGGAAATCCTCGGGGACAATGAAATAGGCTATAAGGTCAGAATAGGGGATGCACTTACCGACATATATGAGGTGACAAAGGCGCAGGTTACCGGGGAGCTTCCAATAGAGGCGGGAAAGCATTCAGTTGCGCTTGAGATGCTTGACAGCGGGTTTGTTAGGATAGGCGCAGGATTGATATTGAGCCCGAACAAGATTGCAAAAACAATTCTTCCGGGAAACAGCTCAAGCGAAACCCTTACCGCATGGAATTCAACTTCCGCTTCCCTTTCCGGAATAACAAACTCGAAATCCGGGGGCATTGATGCGTTTACAAGCTTGGGGGCAATATCCTCAACGCTTGATGCAAATGCCTCGGACAGCTTTGACGCGCTATTTAACATTCCCTCGGGAACCTCCTCATCCACTTACTCCGGATATGTTGCTGTCGATTCAAATTCCGGGCAGGGGGACAGGGCCCTGGTGCAGATATTCGTGCCGCAGGTCCTTACAAACATCAATGTGAAGGCCTATTCCGACTCAAATTATTCCTCGCATTCAGTCAATTTCGGAATCGGCTCAACTGTTTATTTTGAGGTTCTTGCCTATGACCAGGGCGCTTCGCCTGTTTCGCTTTCAGACCTTAATGTTTTTGTGAAAAACCCTTCCGGAAGCGATGTGAATGTGTTCAGGAACTTAAGCGCGCCGAACGGGAGATACCTGGGGACTTTCAAGGTTCCGTGCGATGGCGCTTCCGGAAGCTGGACAATACTCGCAAACGGAAAGGCGTATTCCGCAGTGAGCGACTCAAATAATTTCAATGTAACAACAGTGGAGCAGCAGAGCTTCTTCGAGTTTGACTGGCTTACCGCGAGCTTTGCCTCCGCAGGGAAACATCTCAATGATTGGACTATCCGCAATATTGGCTGCGGAAGCATAACAATAACAGACATGAATGTCGCGTGGTTCAATGATGCGGACAATGCAAAGCTGAAGAAAATAAGATTCAGCAATTCGGAAGTGTGGAGCGGCACATCTTCAGGAAACAGCTTCCTGAACATAGATGATTATTCCATAGGCGCCGGCATAGAGATAAGCACAAACAACAAGCTTGAATTTGATGATGAAGTGAATGACAATTCAGAGCAGTTCATCCTTACATTCAAATTCGGGGACGGAAGCACATACAAGACCCCAACATACTCTGCAGGCTGATGGGAATTTTATGAAGGGCAGCATAGGGATTGAAACTATTGCGGTTGTAATGCTCCTGCTTGCGATGTTCGTAATCATAAATCTTTCAATAATAAACAACACGGATTTGGTAAATGCGCTGTCCGAGCAGTTCAGGCTGCAGGCAGAATGCAAGAAGGTTGCGGGCATAATAAGCGGAATTTACAGCGCGGGGGACGGCGCAAAATGGCAGGGGGAAATTGACAGGAATGCCGCAGTTTATTCCGATTACATTGACTTGTGGGATGGGAATTCCGGGTTCCCTGAACTTAAAAGCGTTTACTGCGCATTTTATGCGGATCTTAATGAAAGCGATTTCAATCTGGCAAGCGGGGGCATAATTGTTGAAAACAGCAGCGGGAAGGTTGTGATAAAAAATGCCTGAATTCGGGAATTCCAGAGGGCAGGTGGTTTCATATGACCTGATGATTGCAATATTCATATTCCTGCTTGTTTTTGCATTTGCGCTGAGCGTTTGGCAGAATTCCATTGGCGCAATTGCAGGGGAGAAAATCCTTTATGAAATGAAGAATTCCGCAGTGCAGATTTCAAACCAGCTTGTAATGACCCCGGGAGTTCCGAGCAACTGGCATCTTAGCGGGGATGCGAACCTTTATGGCTTCGCATTGTCAAGGCGCGCGCTTTCGCTGCAGAAGCTAAATGCATTCAAGGCGCTGGATTACAATTCAGCAAAGGGCAGAATGGGAATTGCCGATTATGACTTCTACATAAAGATTGAGCAGGACCTGAACAAGGCCTATGAGGCAGGAAGCATAAAAAGCGGCGCAGAGATTGCAATAAATTCATCAAGGGTTGTGAGCTACAATGGAAAAAATGCGATATTTTATTTCACGCTCTACAAATAACGGGATGCGGAAGGGGCACATGCTGACCCTCGATGCCGCATTCTCAATAGTCATACTTATGGCCCTTGTGGGGATCATGGGCTATGTGCCATTGATGGGGAGCAACGACCCCTACTCCGGGCTCAATATGCAGAGGAGCATGAATGATGCGCTTGACCTGCTTGATGCGCAGGGGGTCCTGCAGCAGTTTGATTCGAATAAAATTTCCACGGAGATAGATTCAGCAATGCCCGTGCAGTATTCGTGGAGGATGCGCATTGAGAAATTCTCCTATGCGAATGACTCATTTACGGAAAGGGATGAGATAAATTTCGGCGCGGGCGATGCAAACCTCTCGGGAAAGGATTTGATGCACGGGAGAAGGCTTTTCCTTACATTTAAGGACAATGAAATTGAGTATTTCTATGATGCGCAGTACTGGGTATGGGTGAAATGATGGGGCAGAAGGAAGGGGTCAGGATTAACCTCAAAACTAAGGAAGGTATCGGAAACGTAGTTTCTGATGGAAAACTGGTGGAAACCTTGGTTTCCCGCGGTTTGGTGCGGGTGAAATAATGGGGGGCAGGGGAATTATATTAACGCTGACAATACTGCTGTTCAGCCTTGCGGTTATAGGGCTGAGCTCGCAATTGAGGGAAAACACAAGGCTGCTTGAGCAGAATGCGCAGTTTGTTTCCGCAATAGACAGGGTCGCATACAAATTTGAGAATGTGCAGGACAACATATATGACATAATGCTCAACGTAGGGAACATGGATTTTGATTCAAATGCCGAAGCGATATGGTTTTATGAGAGGCTGCCCGAGAAAACAAAGAAGGACACTTACCAGATTGACCTGGATGCGTACAGGGAATTTGTCTTCCTGCATTCTGATGCGCTTGATGTGAACATAAATTCAGCAACTGTGGACGTGAGGGATTTGCTCGTTTCCCCCTATGACATAAACTACACGCACTCGAAGGACAAGGGGAAATACTACAATGAAATTTCATATTCCCCTGAAAGCCTTAATTTTGAGGGCTATTTCATTGACATTACCCTGCAGAACCAGGATTACAACGGGATAATAAAAAACATGAAAACGTCTCCAACCAACAACATAAATCTTGATTTGGTAATAAGGAACAGCACAAAAATTACTGAGAATGAGCTGCACTACACTGATGTGGACCCTACAAAAACCAGCACAATAACAGTAAAGACCTCCGGCGTGGCGCAGAAGGACATTGAGATAACAATAACTCCCACAGGAGTCCTTACAATAACCAACAACAATCAGGTCCCAATAGACATAAATTCGGGAATAAATTTCGGGGCGCTTGCGACTGAAATGCCAATAGTGGAGCTTCCTGACAATATGGTTGTGGTGGGGAGCGCGGACTATAATGTAGAAAAGAGGTAGGATTAATAATTAATAAAATATAATATTCTTGGTGCAAAAATGGCCGGGGAAGAAAAAAGGGGCTTGGAGCAGGGCTCTGCGGAATCTGGAAAGAAAAGCGGGCATTTCGACATAGTGGATTTCATTCTGGGGCTTTTGGGGCTGAAAAAGCGCGGCGGGGAAATTGGGATAAAGCCCGAAGCGCCCGGGAAAAAGCCCGCAACCCTGCCGGCAATCAAAAGGCCTGCCCGCAGGAAGGCAGGGCAAAAAAAGAAAAAAACAGGGAAAATCGCGCGCGGGAAAAAGGCAAAAAAAAGAAGGGCTGAAAAATTAATACCGGAAAGGGAAGAGCACAAAACAAGCAGAATTGCAAAGCCGGCTGCAGGAAGGGAAAAAGCCGGGGGGGTGCCGAAGCTTCCGGAAGCGATAAGGGTCGTTTATGAAAGCGCCGCAAGGGATGAGGGCGCAATTGAGGGGGACATCTCAACAACAAAAAAGCTGCTTGAGAGGATTGAAAACCAGTTCTTCCGGAGGGAAATAAGCGAGGAGGAATACAGGAAAAGGAAATCCGAACTGGAGGAAAAACTTTTCGTGCTTGAGGAAAAGCGCAAGGGCCTGCAGAAGAACAGGCTGCAGCTTGCGAAGTATGCGCAGACGCAAAAGGAGGAGGGCAGGGCAAAAACCGAAATTGCGCAGATAACCGCAAAAATGCAGGGGCTTGAGCAGGATTTTTCTTCGGGAAAGATAAGCGAGGAAGCTTACGGCGGCACAAAGGCGGCATATGAATCAAGGCTTTTTGAGCTGAAGAGAAAGGCCAGGAAAGTTGAGGGGCAGAGAATTTCCGCAGAGAAGGAAGTTCTTGGAGGTTCAGGGAAAAAAGAAGGGCCAGGCGGGATAATAGCAAAGCCGGGGAAGGGGGCAGGGGCGGAAGAAGGGCCGGCGGGGATGGTTGAGCTTCCGAAGGGAATAACAGCAAAGCCCGGAGGGAAAATAGAAGTTCCGGAAATGAGGCGCAAGCCGGCGGAGAAGAGACAAAAGCCCGCTGAAAAGGCAGTTCCTGAAACTGAAAAGCCAATTATTGAAAAGCTCATGGAGGCAAAGGCCTCAGGCACAATAGATGAGGGCAAATTAAAGGAGCTTGAGGGGCACATAAGGGAGCTGATGAAAACTTACAACATCCCTGAAGGGGAGATTGAAAAGGAAATCGGGGGGATAAGGGCTGACCATGCGCTTGAGGACGCGGAAAAGCTGATTGATTTGATGGAATTGGAGCACAGGGCGCAGGGGTTGGAGGGAACTGAGCATGAAGAAGCCAAGCGTGAGGAGGCAAAGGCAGTAATAAAGGAAATAAAGAAGCACAGGATTGTAACGGATTTTGACAGGATATTGCAGCTTGTGAATGAAAGGGGAAAAATAAAAACTAATGATGCGATCAAGGAACTCGGCATACAGCCGAAGAGGATGGATGAGGTTGTGGAAATACTGGAGAGGGAAGGGCTTGTGAAGATTGAGTATTCTGCAGTTGGGAGCGCATGGATTTTCTCCCCGGAATACAAAAAGCCCGTGCAGGAAAAGGGAAAGAAAAAGGCTGTTGGAGCCGAAGCAAAGCCCGGGGCCGCAAAACCAGAAGTCCAGAAAAAGAAATTCAGCTTTATTGAGGCGCTCAAAATAAGGCGCCCGGAAAACAAGGAAAGCAAAAAAGCATAAAAGGGAATGACTTAATATTGGGGGATACAATGCCGGGAAAATTCGCATCAAAGAAGCAGAAGGAAAAGCCTGAAAGGGCAACCGACGGCTTCAGGCGCGTTCTTGAGAGCTACAAGGTTGAAGCGGACAATGTGAAAGTTGAAGTGGACATAGCGGATGACAAGGATTCGTTTGTGAAGATGTATCTCCTTAACATTCCCGAGTATGGCCCCGGGACGCGCGCGCTGCTTGACAGCCTGAAGGGGAGCATAATCTCCGAGGCAACCATTGAGGCGGAGAAAATGTTTGATGTGAAGTTTGTTTCCGCGCTTAAGGAAAGGTTCAGCAGGCGCGCTGAATCAATACTGCAGAAGGAGCTCCCCAACATAACCCCCGAAATAAAAAACACGCTCATAGGGATGCTGCTCCAGGAGATGCTGGGGCTGGGGAGAATTGAGTTCCTTCTCAACGATGCGAATTTGGAGGAAATCGTAATAAATTCCTCAACAGAGCCCATGTGGGTATACCACAGGAAATACGGCTGGCTCAAAACTAACATCAACATAGACAAGGAAAACGACATCCAGAATTATGCGAGCATAATCGCAAGAAGGGTTGGAAAGCAGATTACAATCCTTGATCCATTGCTTGATGCGCATCTGATAACAGGGGACAGGGCAAATGCAACGCTCTTCCCGATATCCGGGAAGGGAAACACGCTTACAATAAGGCGCTTCAGGAGGGAGCCCTGGACAGTTACGGATTTCATAGAAAATGGGACTGCAACAGCGGAGATAATGGCGCTTGTATGGACCGCAATGGAGTATGAGCTTAACATGATTGTAAGCGGAGGGACTGCTTCAGGAAAAACCTCATTCCTAAATGTGTGCATGCCTTTCATACAGCCGAACCACAGGATAATAAGTATCGAGGACACTAGGGAATTAGTTATGCCGGAATTCCTGCACTGGGTCCCATTAACCACAAGGGAGCCTAATCCGGAAGGAAAGGGCGGCGTTGCAATGCTTGACCTTCTTGTAAATTCCCTGAGGATGCGCCCGGACAGGATAATTGTCGGGGAGGTAAGAAGGCAGAGGGAAGCCGAGGTAATGTTCGAGGGAATGCACACAGGGCACAGCGTTTATACTACTGTTCATGCGGACACTGCGGAAGAAACAATACACAGGCTAACAAACCCCCCGATTTCAATTCCCCCATCAATGCTAACGACAGTGCATTTGAATGTTGTAATGTTCAGGAACAGGAGGCTGGGGGTAAGGCGCATCCTGCAAGTGGCTGAATATGTTCCCGAAAAGCGCACCGAGGACATTGAAATAGTGAAGCCCAACATACTCTACCGCTGGAAGGCCGCGAATGACATAATTTCCAAGCACTCGGAGAGCATAAGGCTTTATGACGAGCTTGGCCTCTACACGGGAATGAGCCAGGATGAAATCAACCGCGAGCTGAAGGTGAAGCAGGCGATACTGCGCTGGATGGTTGAAAAGAAAATAAATGCGATAGATGATGTGGGGAAGCTTATGGCGCTTTATTACAAGAACCGCGATGAAGTGATAGGCATGGTAAAGGAAAACAAGAGGCCGGAGCTGTAAAAATGGCTATGAGGATGGTTCCGTTCAGCCCTGTTCCTGTTGGCGCCCTGAAAAAAATCTCAAGGCCGCTTATGGGCATTGGGGCGGTATTTGCAAGGGCCTTCCCCTACCTGGAACTGGAGCTTGAGCAGGCCGAAGCCGGAATAGACATTGACGAGTATGGCGCGATAATGATTTTCCTCTTCTCATTTTATTTCCTGTTCATGGCATTCATCATCTTTGCAGTAGGCACGAAAATGGGGGCGCAGAATGTTCCCATACTTTCGATTACTGCAGGAATGCTGATCGCATTTCTTGTGATGATGCAGCTTTCCATCTATCCCAAAATGCTAGTGAGAAAGAAAGTAAGGGACATCGAGAGGAATCTGGTATTTGCGCTGCGCACTGTGCTTATTGAAATAAAGTCCGGGGTTTCGCTGTTTGATGCGCTTGTTATGATTGCAAACGGCGAGTATGGGGCATTAAGCTCTGAATTCAAGAGGGCGGTTGATGAAATTAACACAGGGACAAAAGAGGAGGACGCTTTGCAAAAGCTGGCAATGAACAATCCCTCGCTTTTTTTCAGGCGCTCCCTGTGGCAGATAGTGAATGGGATGAAGGCCGGGGTTGATGTGAGCAGGGTATTGGCTGAGCTTGTTGCAACAATGACAAAGGAGCAGCGCATACAAATCAACCGCTATGGCTCGCAGCTCAGGCTCTTTTCCCTGATGTACATGATGCTTGGAGTAATAGTGCCGTCTTTGGGACTGACTTTCCTGATAATACTCTCAAGCTTCCCGCAGATTCAGATTACTGAAATTCTCTTCTGGATACTGCTTGTGGTAATTATTTTCGGGCAGCTCATGTATGTGGGGCTTATAAAATCAAGGAGGCCCAATCTCCTGGGATGATGAAGAATGTATAAGAGATTCTCGGCCTTGCTGCCGAAAAGGGTCATTGAGGGGCTGCGCTCCCAGCTGGAGTATCTGAACATAAGCATAAATGAGAGGAGGTTTGCGGGCTTCCTTATAATTTACTCGCTTGCTCTTAGCTTCGGGATTGCATTCAACCTTGCATTGTTCCTGAGGATTCCGCTCTGGATAGGGTTTTCTGCCTGCCTTGGCTTTATCATATTGTGCACATATCTCTGGCTGAGCATTGCCGCGGAGGGCAAGGGCAAATTTGTTGAGCGCATACTTCCTGATGCGCTGCAGCTGATTGCGAGCAACATGAAATCAGGGCTTACTGCGGAAAGGGCATTGTTCATAAGCGCAAGGCCCGAGTTCGGCCCTTTGGAAAGGGAGCTGAAAAGGGCAAGCGCGAAAATAATGTCCGGGGAGAGGGTTGAACTTGCCCTTATGGAATTGCCCAAGCGCATAAAATCAAAAGTTCTGGAGCGCACAGTATGGCTGATTTCTGAGGGGGTTACCTCAGGCGGGCAGGTTGCGGATTTGCTCCTGCAGCTTTCCGATGACATCCGCGAGCAGAATGCGGTTGAGGAGGAGATAAAGGCGAACATAAGCATGTATATTATGCTGATATTCTTCTCAAGCGCGATTGGGGCTCCCGCGCTTTTCGGAATTTCAACATTCATTGTGGAAATACTCTCAAAGCACATGACGGGCCTTGCATCGATTCCCTCGGGGGTTAACCTCGGGGTTGCAGGGCAGTTTGTTGGCGGCGGAGGGGGAGGCGCGCTTAACCCGGAATTCGTCCTGCTGTTTGCCTATATTGCGCTGTTCTTTTCATGCATATTTGCGGGAATGACAATCGGGGTTATAAATTCCGGGAAGGAGAAGAACGGCGTTAAGTTCATACCATTGCTTCTTGCCATTGCATTCATTGTATTGTTTGCAATAAGAACCCTGCTGCTGTCCTTCTTCGGCGGGATTATGTAATTTGCGCGGATTGCCAATAAAACACACCATCATTGCTCACTGTACCAATTTTCATACTGCTTATGATTTCCGACAAAGTGTATGTGTTTTGTTCTTGTTTCTTCTTCCCGCATAAATGCGATTCTGTACTGCCCCACCTCTTCCACCTGATAACTTGAAGAATGCAATCCTCTTGCAGCCAATGGCTGCTTCATTTTTTCGATTTTTTTAATAATCTGCTGCCTGATTGGTTTGTCAAATTTTCTGAAGTGCATATCCCATCCCGGCTTGAACTTAAGTTTCCATTGCGTCAGGTTCAATGGGCTCACCTGTACTTTGCCAGTGCTTGCTCTTCCGAGAGATATTTTGTGCCCTTGTTTTTCATTTCTGCTTCTTCTTTTTTAATTCTACGCTCCACTAATTCCAGTTCAATGTCCTTAATCAGGTTATACTCCTTGTTCAATGCAAAAATGCCCATCCTCAATGCATCTGTCTTAGACCTTGCTAGGCCAAATTCTACAGCCTTTTCCAGAATCAATTCTGCAATTCCGCTAAATGCGAGTGTCGTCCTCATAATTAACCCTCCAATTATGCATTAATTATGCATCAAACACTATATAAAAATATGTTTGGCATTTGTGCATACCGCTATGCGGCAAATTGCGCATATTCACGAATAGGTGATTACAACGCTGTTTATTGTTGGGGTTGAGGCTGCGGCATTCGTGTCCAGGAAGGCCCTGTACTGCGCCCATTGCTTATTGTCAAGGGCTGAATTTATTGCGCTGTTCTGCGTTGTGTAGTAGTCCCCTGCGCCTGTCGGGCCGAGCCATTGCGCGGAATTCAGGTCCTGCAGGGAATTCCCGGAACGCATCTGGAATTTCAATCCTGTTCCTGTTGGAAGCGAAGCATTCCAGGTTATTGTGCGCAAATCCCTTGGAGAGGCCAAATCAAACGGCGCTGAAGCAAAGGTGCCTGATGGGGAATAGGTTGGAACGTCCATATGGATATTGTCAAGCCATATTTTGCTGTAGCCTCCCGAACAGGCATATGCGAAGAAATAAAGCTTAAGCGTGCTTCCAAGGGTTATGCCTGTGGGATTTCCCTGATAGTCAAATGCGGGATTCAGTGAAACTGAATTGAAAGAAGGAAAATCAACATCCTGCTGCCTGTAGAGAAGCGAGCTCCCTGCCTGAACATAAATTGAGCCGTTCGCATTGTTGTCTGCCTTTATGTCAAATGTAATGCTGCCTGTTATTTCCTTGTCCATGCTTGCAATGCTCCCCGCGCAGTGGCTTTGCGGCGTGCAGCAGTTTGTGTACAAATACAAAGAGCCCAGGGGATTGCCCTGCGCGTTCTCATAAGCGCATGCATGCTGGGGGGCATAGCCATCGTAAATGTAATTGCAGCTGCTTGCCCAGTAATTATTGAAATCCGCAGTGGAACTGAAGTCCCCTCCCGGAAGCGCTATTGAAACAGGGGATGAGGCTGAAAGCTTAAGCGAATTGCCCTGGATCTGCATATTCTGCAGGGTTCCTGAATTGAATTCCGCATAGGTGTCATCGCTTATGCTGAAGGCGCCCGCAGCCGGAGCCTGCTGCCCGGTCCCCTCTATTGAAATGTCATAAAGCACGGGGGTGTTGTTTGAATTGAATGTTGTAAGGTTTATCCTGTATTGTATGTATCTTCCATTTGGGGAGGTTATTGCGCTTCCTGAGGGATTTGAATATGCCCCTGACCATGCGCTCCAGTTCACATTGTCATCTGAGGTGCGCGTTTGCAGGGTTATTGATGTTCCCTCCGAAAGCAGGGAATTCCATGAGGCCCTGCTCCAGCTGATTTTTTTATTCGCATCATATATGTTTGAGGTAAGCGTTCCGTATGCGGGATAGCTTGCAATCGTAAGAAGGCGCAGCTCCCCCGGAACTGCTGCATTCACATCGGCTGCGGAGCTGTAATCCCCTGAGCTCCAGTCGCTTGAAAGCCATATTGTAAGGGGCAGCACTGCAACCTCGGAGGCGGTTCCCGTGCAGGTTATTTTTTCTATGTGCCTTGCATATTTTCCCCTCACATAGCTTACTGTGATTTCGCCTTTGTACTGTTCCCCTTTTTTTATGTTCGTCTGGCCGAAAATTATGAAATCATTCCCTGCGGCAACAACATCCGCGGAAGTTGCAGCAGTTCCCCCGAGCTCATCTGAAAAGGCCACTGAAATGCCCTTTATTGCGAGCCCTGTTCCGTTGGAGAGATAAAGCGCGAAATTGCCGTTTGAATCCATCGTATGATCGGCATAGCCCAACTTCTCATAGCCGGTGCAGATTCCCGCAATTGGCGCGCGCAGAATCCCCATGAAAATCAGTACGCCTACAACTATCGCTATTACGACCAGTGCCCAGGAATAGGTCATCATGTACTCTAGCGCTGCTTGCCCTTTTTCCATTGACATGTTTGCCATTTAACCATTTAAATTAGACAAAGGATATTATTAATTCTTATTGTGGGGATATTGCGCAGGGGTTCCGCTAAAGGGGATTAAAATTAAAAGAAAAATAATAAAGAATTAGAAAATCATTAAGGCGCTGTGCCAGTGCATGTTGCTGTTTCCGTGTGTGAGCCTTTGCCGCCCCTTATATAGGTTATTGTTGCGCTTCCTTGGTAGGTCTGGCCTGATGTTACGCCCGTGCTCGCGCATACGACATTGAAGTCCTTTGTCGCATTTACTGTTGCGCTTGCAGCGTCATTTACTGTGCAGGTTCCGCTGAAATCTCCTCCGGTTGTCGCAGCAACGCTTGTTATCTGCGCGCCTGTGCCGTTTGAGACATACAATGCGAATTTGCCTGTGTTGTCTATTGTGTGGTCTGCGTATGCGAGCTTGTCAAGGCCTGTGCAGGTTCCCGCGCTTGGCGCTTTCAGGATTCCCATGAAGATGAGCACTCCGATAACTATTGCTATTACAACAAGTGCCCAGCCGTATGTCATCAGGTATTCCAAAGCAGCCTGTCCTTTTTTGTTTAGCATCTTTATCCTCCTTTTAATTTGCATTAATTGTTTGGAAAATTGCCCGAATTGACATAAATAAATGCCCTTTCCCTATATAAATGTTTCTGATTTTGGTTTTGGGGCGCCCCTGCTTATGCCGCTCCGGAATTTCCAGGGATATAAAAATAACAAAGAAAAAGAATCAGGCAAGAATCCAAGGATTCACTTGCCTGATGCTATGTTATAGATGTCCTTCAGCGCCACTATTAGTGCTGCCGGCATTACGAACACTGCCACTTGGCCGACTATTGCTACCAGGTAGTTCCCTATGTATGGGATTGTTACCAGCCCGCCCGCAGTTATGCTCAGCGCCAATAGCGCTATCGCCGCAACAAGGAAGTTTGTAACTTGCTTGTCCTTAATGTTGAGCAACCCTACAATTAATCCGAGGATTACCAGCACCAAGGCGATTGTCCCTGCGTATGCCGCGACCTGCGATGCCGCTATGCCTGCTATAACTGCTATGATAACACCGAGCAGAAACGCGTAGCCGCCTATCTTTTCAAGGTCCATATTCAGTACCTCCGTGTTCTTATATCCTTCAAACTCATATTTAAACCTTTGTGCTGAGCATAAGGATTTTCAAGGAAAAGGCGGAAAATTGTTCGGAAAGCGAAATGGGAAACAATAAAAGCATGCAAAGAAACAATTAATTCGGCAAGCGGGCAGGGGTTTCATGCAAATTCTTCGGAATTTGTAAGACTCTGATGTCTGCATTGCCAAAAAAAGAATGCCGGCGGGGCTACCTCTTTGTTCCTTCGGGAGCATTTGGGCTTTGACGCCGGCGTTCCCTGACGCCGAACCGCACCAAACCGCGGGAACCAAGGTTCCCCCAGTTTTCCATCAGAAACTACGTTTCCGATACCTTCCTTAGTTTTGAGGCTAATCCTGACCCCTCCTTTCAGTTTGAGGTTCCTCCTGCACAAAGTTTGAACACTTAGTTGGCAAACCTTGCGTTCAAACTTTGTGGATTCCCTTCCTTTCAGAAGCTCCAAATGAAGATTGTTTTCTTTTGGGGTAAGACCTAGACCTTTTCTTTTTCCAAAAGAAAAGGGATTGGTTGCGCAAGTGATTTAAAGGTGTTCGGATAATAATTATTATGGAGAGGACAATGGGCGATGAAAAAGGCATGCGGGGGGGAATGAGCAAGAGATTGAAGGCGCTCATAAGAAAGGAATTCACAAACCTGAAGGACGATTTTGTTGCGCTGCTTATTGTGGATGCTGAAAAATTCGCGGAAACAAACATAGAGCTTGTGAGAATACTCAAGCACGAGAATAAGCTCCCTGGAGTATACATAACTGGAAATGTGCCCTACAAAAACCTCAAGGACCATTTTGATTCGCACAAAGTGGATTTGAAGGATTTAACTTTCATTGACATGGTTACGCAGATGTCCGGGGAGGAGGCGCAGAAAGAGGAGAACTGCGTATTTGTTGATTCGCCCGACAGCCTTACAGAACTGAGCGTAACGCTTGACAGGGCAATGGATAAAATAAAGGGCAGGGAGAAATTCCTTATACTTGATTCAGTAAGCACTTTGCTGATTTACAACAAGGATAGGGCTGTGGAGAAATTCACGCACTTCCTTGCGAACAATTTAAGGGAAACCCCGGGAACAAAGGGAATCCTGCTTGCTGTCCAGACCAATGAGAACAAGAACGCATTGGAGATGCTTGCGCAGTTCTGCGACAAGGTTGTAAAGCTCGTGTAACTGCCTATTTAATCCCCAAATCCCCAACCTTTTTATATTGGTGCTGAATAATATTTACTGATTGGAATGGCGGCTGACCTTGAGCGAACTAAAACAGGGCTTGTGGGGCTGGACAAGCTGATAGGGGGCGGAATCCCGAAAGGAAACCTTGTTGTTATGTCAGGAGACCCGGGAAGCGGAAAAACGTGCCTGTGCCTGCAGTTCCTTTATGAGGGCGCGACAAAATTCAACGAGAATGGCGTTTTCATAAGCCTTGAGGAGGATGTGGAGGAGCTTGAGAAGTTCTCAACTCTCTTTGACTGGGATTTCAAGGAGTTGATTGCAAAAAAGAAAATAAAGATTGTAAACGTTGAGCTATATGATTTTGACAAGCTGCTGACAACAATTGAGGATACCGTCTCCTCAATCAACGCGGAAAGGCTTGTCATTGACCCCGGAGTTGTTTTCAGGCTCTATTTCAAGACAGAGCTTGAGGCAAGGAAAAGGATTCTTGGCCTTGGGAAAATGCTGAAAAGGATGAATGTTACAACAGTAATAACGAACGAGCTTTCAATGGAGCGCGCAAAAAGCCTTTATGGGCTGGAGGAATATGTTGCGGACGGGGTAATACTCCTTTATCACACAAAGCTGGAGAACAGGTTTGTGAGGAGCATAGGCATACTGAAGATGCGCGGAACCAAAATTTCCGAGAAGCTGCATCCGCTTGAAATAAGCAAGGAAGGGGTAAAAGTCCTCTCGGAGCAGGAGCTCTTCGAGGAGATATAATCATGCCCAAAAAGAAGCAGCAGACAAAGGGCGAAGAGGAAGTTGAAAGGGCGATAAAGCTTGCAAAGCCCTCAGGCGAAATGGAAACATACGGGGTCAGCAAGGAGATTTCTGACATTTTAAGCCCGAAGCACAGGATTGCATTGCAGCTGCAGGGCGAGCTTGATGGGAGCCTTGAAAGCTACATGGTGCTGATGCTCATAAAGCCTGAGCTTTACACAACAACAAGCATAGAGCTTGTGAAATACTACACGCAGAATCTCAGGCTTCCGGGGATTTACCTCACGCTGAACAAGCCCTATGAGGATTTGGTTAAAAACCTTGAGGATGAGGGAATTGACACGGAAAAGATTTATTTCATTGACTGCATAAGCAAATTAACGGGAAGGCGGACGGAAGGATTGGGGAAGAACTGCATATTTGTTGATTCGCCGCAGGCGCTTGCGCAGATTACGACAGCGCTCCAGAAGCTTCTCAGCATCGGAAATGAGGAGGAGCAGAGATTCATGATTTTTGATTCAATAAGCACGCTGCTTGTTTATTATGACAAGGAGCCCGTGGGGAAATTCACGCACTTCATGATAGGGATGATAAGGAAATGGAAACTGAAGGGTGTGCTTCTCATGGTGGAAGAGGGCGACAAGAGGGGCGCAACAGAGATGATGAGCCTTTTCTGCGACAAGGTTGTCAATATCAACCATTCGGAGCTTTAGGGTTTCTGCGCAATAACCCTGACATTCGCATTTGCCGCCTTTGAGGCAAGCCCGGAAAGATGCGAAAGCATTGCGGAAATTTCCTGCTCCTTTTTATTAAGCGAATTCTGCCCCCTTGCAAGCGCGGCATTCATTTCCTGTATGTTCCTTTCAATCCGCCTTGCACTTTCCTCTGCATCGGAAATGCGCCCCGCTATGCTGCTCTTCTGCAGCTCCTTTTCAGCGCTTGCTATCTGCTCATTAAGCCCGAGATATTCTTGGATTTCCTGCCAGAGTGAGGCGCTTTGCAGAAGCTCGGAAACCGCCAGGGATTTTTTTTCCTTTTCCCTGGCATCCTTGAAATCAATAAGGCCGGAGCCCATTGCCTGCTGCACGGAGCTGAGAAGCGCCTTCAGAATTTTTGCTTCAGAATCCTCGGCAATTGCAAGAAGCGGATTCATGAGATATTGGCTAAGCGCATTCTCCTCCTGCTTGTCTGCAAGCGCGAATTGCCTGTTTGCGGAAAGGTTCTGCAATTTTCTCAAGGGTTTTTCAATCGGCGCGAACATCTGCAGTATTTTCTCCTTTAAGGCCTGCTTTTGCGAAAGAAGTTTTGCGCGCCCTTCCTGCAGCTCCTGCAGCTCCTCATAATCATCTGAAACCCTGAGCGCATTTGTGCTTTTTACCGCATCCTCCTTTCCGGATTCCAGGAGGGCAATCTCCTGCTCAATCTTGGGGAGGGAATCCTGAAGCGCCTTTTTTGCCGAAATTTCCGCCTCAATTTCACTGATTTTCTGCCTGATTTGCGGAATATACATAACGCCGCTTTCAGCAAAAATCTTCTGAATTTCAGAGAACTCCCCCGCAAGCGCATTTATCAGCTCCCCGATCTTTTTCACTTCCACCTGCAGGAGAATTCCTGTGTATGCGATGTTCTTCCCGAAGGCTGAAATCTCCGCCTGAAGGAGGGAGCTTGAATTATTGCAGTAATCGCTCAGCGCCCTGTAATCCTGTGTCTTTGGGGGCTCAAGCTTCTCAAGGAGAGTGCGCATCCCCCTCAGCATGCCCTGCTTGCTCGTATCAACTATTTTCCTTAATCTTTTATTCCCTTCCTCCGTGGAAATTTCCTTGCCTGAAATTTCATCCAGCTGGTTTTTGATTTCCTGCACCGTCCCCTTTATTTCCGCGAACTTGCCCATTATCTTCCTGTCAAATCCATTCCGCTGCGCGGATGTTTTCTCATCAATCCATTTCTCAAGGCCCTGAAAAGAAATTTCAACTGCCTTTTCCTCATGGAATTCGGCTTCCTTTGCGCCCCTCTTACCGAAAATTTTCCCGAAAAAGCCCATTTTTGAACACCTTTATTATCTATGCTGGACAACCTTATAAACCATTTATGCCGGATTCCGCCCTGCAAAGGAAAAGCTTTTAAACTGTAGTTAATATTAACTTTAATATTAAATTAAGGGGGTTTATTCATATGCGGCAGTATGTGATGAATGTCGAGCCTGCTCTCATAAAGGAAGTTGATGAGATAATCAGGAAGGAGAAGCTCTACAGCTCAAGGAACGAAT
Organism: Candidatus Iainarchaeum sp.; assembly: GCA_016187745.1. Classification (GTDB taxonomy): domain Archaea; phylum Iainarchaeota; class Iainarchaeia; order Iainarchaeales; family JAXPJC01; genus JACPJC01. The sequence continues at coordinate 174,461 of JACPJC010000006.1, forward strand.
TCATAAGGGATGCGGTAAGAAGCAAGGTGATGGGCTTCAGGGTGCTTAAGATGCGCAGGCTTGCAAAGGAAATAAGGGAAAACGCAATAAAAAAAGGCTGGAATGGAGAATTCCCTTCGCAAGAAGAAAGGGATAAGTTTGTCAGGGACTTCCTTAAGGAAAAGGGTTTGCCTTCAATCCATTAATTCTTTTGGCTCTTTTTTTATACATCAATTTGAACGGCTTTCCCATGTCGCTCTTTATGTAAGCGATGAAAACATTCGCATCAAGGTAAATCCGCATCATTCCAGAATTCGCCTGCAAACCGGATTTAAATGCTTTCGGGGGCATTCCGCCGGTGAATCTAAACAGCCATTGCCAAGAGGCCTTCAACTTGGAATATTCCCTCATTGGTCAGGAAAAGATTGCTACCTTCCTCTTTTATAAGGCTAATATTTTTCAATTCCCTAAGGCCTTTGAGGGCATCTTTTCCGAACTTCTTTTCCAGCTCTTGTTCGCTGACCTTAGGATTGTACTTTGCAAGGTATAGCAGAATCTCAATATTTTTGTTTTCCAGAATGATATTTTTTAGCCGCAGCGCATCATAATAAATTCTTTTAAGTTCTTCGCCCATATCCATCACCCAAGTACTATGCTTTATAGGTAAAGCAATATATTAATTTATCCTTACCTCTCCCGCCCTTTCAGCCTCCATTTCCAGGATTTGTAGTCAGGGCGCCTTAACCCCAACTGCCTCCGGGACTGATACTCTATTATTTCCGCCAATCTGTGTATCCTGAATCTGGAATACACTAGGATTTTATCCAATAATTCTGATTCTTTATAAGGTATTATGGTTGGAAAATTTTTAAAGTATTGGCTTGGGTCATCTTTAAACTTGTTGAATTTTGATTCTTCTATAAAGAAAAGGATTTTTCCGTGAAACATATAATTTTTGGCCAGATAATTCTGTTCAGTTATTGTGCCAGCCCCTTCGCCGTCAATAAAAATTATCAGCTGATGGGTTATGCAGCAGGCTTCCAAAACTTGCATTTGGCTAAGGCGCCCTTTTTTGCTGTAGTAGTTATCAATTGTTTCAGCGTATAATCCGTTTTTCAGCAACAGGTTCTTTATGCTACATAATCGTTGTTTTTGCTCATTTTTGTGCCAATCCCCCAAAATGAGGCTTTTTAAGCTCCGCAAAAGCAGAAAATAATCCTGCTCTCTTTTTTGCAATTGCCTGCGGATATTGTCTCCAATTTTCTTAAATTCCGGAGAACTGTATTCTGGAATCTGCTTTTCGAGATTTTCTTTCGCTTCTTTGAAATAATCTTGCAGCATAAATTCAACTCTGTACGGGGCGCCTGAACCACAAAGACCAAATGTTGTTTGGCGCAAGTTTTGGAAGAATTGGGATTGGAGCATTTATATAGGCTTTCGGGACCAAACCGCCGGTGAAACATTTGAGAATTTATCCTAATTTATCTCTTAACTTAAAAAAGTTAATATTAATAACCCCCTAAACCACTATATAGTATTAGTGAGTAAGTATAAAAACCATATTAGTTTTATATTTACTCAGATTCGGGAAATAAAGGATTGTGAGGGTAAGGCCTTGATGCAGATGGGCACGGAGTGGCCAGTTGCTTTGGTTCTTATAGCGGTCAGCATAATTGCGGTTTTTGCATTTGTCCTTTCCCCTAATGCTTTTGTCGCGCTTTTTTCCGGAGGGGCGCAGCAGGCCGAAGGCCTTGCCTTCAATGTGCAAGGCGGAATCGCCTCTGACAGGATTGCTTCCGGGCAGAACGTAAAAGAGCAGATTCTGCACGCTGACGGCATCTATGCCTCTCTTGCGCTGGATGCTTCCGCAAATGCAATTTTGGACATGAATTATTCCGCAGTGCTGCCCGAAGGCTCCGCGCCCATTTCGGTTTTTGTCAGGCTGCAGGGATTTGCGGTGCGCAATATTCTCCCAAGCACCGAGAAAGACCCGAGCAACCTCTCATTTGAGTGGGGTGATTTCAGCTACTGGAATTTGGCAAAGGAGGGAAAGAAAAGCGATGCGGGCATATGGAGCTATAACCAAGGGGCATATGATGCATATGTTTCCGCGTTTTTAATAACTTCCGGCGGCGCGAAAAACAGGGCAGAACTGAAGCACAAGTTCATAACCGTAAATAAAAACGATAAAATAAGATTCTACTGGAATTCCTACCACTATGATTCCGGCTGCGGGCTTTTTGTCAATGGAACGCAGATATATCCGCCTAAGGAAAACTCATACGGCTTTGGATACATTGCAATCAGCCCGAAAATTGCCGGCGCGCTTGCAATCAGCGCCGAAGGGACAGGGAAGGATGATACAGGATACTGCACCTTCTATGCGGATGACTTTTCAATAAATGGAACGAAGGAAATAAGGCAGGCGTTCAAGACACTTGCGGACATTGAAGTTTGGAACGGCCTTGAGTACAAAGAAATCCCTGCGTGCAGGAACCTTGAATTGAAAGAAGAAGCAAGCACGCTTTCATGCGATGTTTCCTCTGCCCTTAAAACCGCTGAGAGTCTGCAGAATGCGCAAATAAGGGCAGTTATACATAATGGGTATGAGAATATTACCGCAAAAATAGATTATGTATATTTGGATTTGAACTACTCCAAGGAAGCGGAAATAACCCCGAAAAAGCCTGAAAAGCCGGTTCAGGAAAAGCGCCTTGGCCTGAAGCTGAAAAAGCACAAGGATGTCTTCAGGCATGATGAGAATATACTCATTGACGCAAATTTCGGGGACCTGGACACTGGGGAGAAGCTGGAAGCTGCAATTTCCGCGCAGCTCATAACCCCCGAAAACAGGATTGAGGATCTGAATGCCGATGAGATTGAAGTGGAGGGAATAGGAAAATACAGGCTCAAATTGGATTCGAAGCGCTATTTCGCCCCCGGGCTTTATGTGCTTAGGGTAAAGGCAAAATACGGGATTTCAAACTACACATCAGAGGAGCGCTTTTATTGGGGCGTGCTTGCAATAAACACAGGCAAGAGCATTTATCTTCCCAACGAAACCGCAAGGCTCTCAATTGGCGTTCTGGATGAGAACGGAAGCGTTGAGTGTAATGCCGAACTGGAGCTTGCAATCACTTCCCCCTCCGGGGAAACAACACTCCTCAGGACAGCCGATGGGACAATAAGCAAATCCGCGGAATGCAGCGAGAAGCTTGAGCAGACATATGCTCCTGATTATTATGCGGAATACAATGCGAAAGGCATTGGCACATATGCAATGGCGCTTACTGCAACAACGCCTGATGGGACATATGCCATTGAGGACTCATTTGAAGTAAAGGCTGCAGTTGATTTTGAAGTTGAACGGAGAACAGCAACAAGGATTCTCCCAATATTTGCATATGATGTGAATCTGCATATCAAGGCTAATGCAGCATATTCGGGGGAGATTGCTGAATTTGTTCCGGCAGAATTTGAGATTCTGCCTCAGGAAGGATTGCTTGTTACAAAACAGGGAAATGAGAAAAGGATTGCATGGAATGTTGCGCTTGCAAAGGATGAGGAAATTGATTTGCATTACGCATATGATGCGCCAGACATATGGCCAAGGGTAGCTGAAATTGGAGAATTGCAGGTGGGAAGCTTCAGGGAAGCAAGGCGCTGGATGATAGCGATTGATGCTGTGAAGGATGTAACCGGATGCACTCTCAACGCGCCCTCTTCCGACCCAAATGTTGCGGAAGGCGCTACATTCTCATGGCAGGCAACTGCGGTAACCTCAGGCTCAGGCAGCAATCCTGATGTAACATACACTGCGCAGTCCTGCAACAATTCAGGCTGTTCTGCTGATGTGAATACAATTCCAACTGATACGACCGTTACTTCAATGGACTGGGTTTCCGCTTCCTCCCCTGATGCAAATCCTGTTACGCTTGCTGCAAACGTATCTCAGGATGGAACAGTTAAGGGAAGGAGCGGGGGAACCTACTATGTCAGGTGCAAGATTGTGGGAGGAACAACATGCTCCGGAGGCTGCTATTCCACAGCACAGGTGGTTACAGTTACAGCGCCTCCTTCAAACAGGCCTGTTGATGCGAATACTGTGAAAATTGACGGCAATCCCGACAATGCCGCACTGCCTTCATTCAATTATGATACTGATGGGAACCTCACAATTGATTTCAATGTGTTTGATTTGGATTATAACGGAATTTTCAGGGGCAGTGGGAGGCTTGATGCGAATGTTGATTACAGGGATACAAATGCAAACGGCAAATCATACCGCATAATTACTGACCTGAATCTTACAAGAAGCAAGACAAATGGCAGCAATGCGGGGTTGTACTGCGATGACCTGAACTTTGCGGGGGGAAAGGACAAGAACCGCTATGGGGTTACATGCCACTGGGACTGGAATACCTATCGCATAACAGACAGGAATGTTTTCATTGATGTGAATGTAACTGACAATAACGGGAGCACTGACATAAATTCAAGCGATTATAATTTCAGGGTTCTGACTGCTGCACAGCCTGTTGAGAACAGAACTATTGATGTTAATATTGCAAGGCCAAACGGCGGGGAGATTGTCGGAGTGAGGGATGGAAATTACCGCATTGATTTCAATGTGAGCGACAAGGACTGTAACGGGATATTCTGGTGCAGGGGAAGATTGGATGCGAATATTGACTATAATGTAAGCGGCGGTTGGGCAAGGGTTGTTACGGATTTGAATTTGCTGGCAACTGCAACTGCGGGAAGCAATAAGGGAATATATTGTGATGACTTGAATTTTGCTGGCTCAAAGGACCAGAATAAGCAAGTAACATGCCATTATGATTGGAACCTTGCAGTGTGGAGGGAGCCGAGCGTGGATAGCAGGGTTGATGTGAATGTTACTGACAATAATGGAAGCACTGATGCAAACAGAAGTGCGAATTTCTTCAGGCTGCATAACTGGCTGGTTTCAAATTCTGCAACAGCAATTGCCTACAACAATCAAAGGAATCTAGTGAGGAATGCTGATGGGAACATTTATCTTGTTTATGAGGCGAACCCGCCAGATGATAGCTCAAAAAAAGAAATATGGTTTGCCAAGAGCGATAACAATGGAAGCACCTGGAGCACGCCAGCAAATGTAAGCGATACCAATAACAGAAGCTCAACAAGCCCTGCAATTGACATAAATTCAACTGGCGGATTGCAAATGGTGTGGATAGAGGAAATCATTGCAAGCGGA
>JACPJC010000009.1 GCA_016187745.1 Candidatus Iainarchaeum sp.
TCTTATCCGCCCCAACAAGCAAATTCCATTTTGCATTTACGCTTTCAACCCATTCGGTCTCATTGCGCAGCGTAATGCAGGGAACCCCGAGCGCATATGCTTCTTTCTGAATGCCCCCAGAATCCGTAAGGATTTTCTTCGCGTGCATCTGCAATTTAAGGAAATCAATCGGACCAAGGCCCTTCATTATTGTAATATTTGCCGAACTCTTCAATTTCTGCAGCAGGCCGTATTTCTCAAGGCAGTTGAGGGTTCTTGGGTGCAGGTCAAATATTATGCGCTCTTTGCTTTCAACCATTGCATTCACGATATTCGAAAGATTTTCCTTGCTATCTGTGTTTTCCGCGCGATGGACTGTTGCAAGCACATAGGAATTGGGCTTGAGCCTGAGCTGCTTGAGAATTTTTGATTTTGCGCCCGCAGTTTTCTTATTCTTTTTCAGCGCATCAATCATAACGTCCCCTGCTAAATAAACATTCTTAGTTTTCCCTTCATTGTGAAGGTTTTCAACAGCGGTTTTTGTTGAGCAAAGGAACAAGTCAGAAATGGAATCAGTTGCAATCCTGTTTATTTCCTCAGGCATTTTTTTGTTGAATGAGCGCATTCCCGCCTCCACATGCATTACAGGGATATGCAGCTTTGCAGCAGCAAGGGCGCCTGCAAGTGTGCTATTGGTATCGCCATAAACCAATACTGCATCAGGCTTTTCATTGAGCAGAACCTTCTCAAGCGCAATCAGCATATTTCCTGTTTGCTCCGCATGCGTTCCGGAGCCGATTCCCAAATTATAAGAGGGCTTCGGGATGTTCAGCTCTGAGAAAAATATTCCGGACATTTCCCAGTTATAGTGCTGGCCTGTGTGTATTAAAACCTCATCAAAATGCCTGCGCAGCTCGCTTGATAGTGCGGCTGCCTTCATGAACTGCGGCCTCGCGCCAACAATGGAAGCGATTTTCATTTCATTTCCCCATCCCTATATATTTCATTCCTGCTTTTTCAACCTTTGCGGAATCAAATGCATTTCTCCCATCAATGAATGCAAGCGTTCCTGCATTTTTCAGCGCCTTCAGATTTAATTTTTTGTATTGCCTGTGGAAGCTTACAAGGATTGCGGCATCAATTTCCGGAAGCTTGTCCAGGCTTGCAGGAATTGCATTGAATTTTGCGATTTCCCCATTTGTATAATACGGGTCATTAACATAAACCTTTGCACCCGCGCGCCTGAGCTGTTCTATCAGCAGGAGGGAAGTTGCGAATGCGGTTTCCTTCACATCCTCGCGGTATGCAAGGCCCAAAAGAAGGACTTTTTTATTTTTTAATGCGCCAATGGCGCTTTTAAGTTTGCTTAGTGCGTATCCTGACATGGAATCATTTATATCGCGCGCGATTTTTGGGATTTTCAGGCTCAATCCAAGTTTTTTCGCATTTTCAATGAGGAAATAGGGATAAACCGGGGCGCAATGGCCTCCAACTCCGATTCCGGGAAGCAATAAATGCGAAAAGGGATTTGTGTTTTCGGCTTTTGCCGCTTCCGCATAATCGATTCCTGAAAGTTCAGCGAATTTTGCAAACTCATTCGCAAGCGCAATATTCACATCGCGGTAGGTCATGCCCGCAAGCTTTGTGAATTCCGCGGTTTCTGAATTCTTAACCGCAATTACATTTCCCGCGCCAAAGACTTTTTTGTAGAATCCGGAGATTGCGTTGGTTGATTTTTTATCAACCCCGCCGACTATTTTGGGATAGGCGCGCAAATCCTGGAGGATTCTTCCGGAATAAACCCTTTCGGGGCTGAAGGCAACACTGAACTGCGGAGCGGAAAGCCCGGAATGTTTTGCAAGCATTGGCAGCAGGCGGTTGCGCGTTGTTCCCACCGGGAGGGTAGTTTCATAAATCACAAGCGCGCCTTTTTGAATGCCGCGCGCAACGGAAATTGTTGCGGCATCAACAGCTGAAAAATCCGGCTTTTTATTTTTGTTCACTATCAATGGGACAATTATGATTGCGACCTTGCAATTTTTCACAGCACTTGTTGTTTCTGTTGTCGCATGGAATTTATTCTTTTTAATTGCATTTTTGAGCACATTTTCAATGCCGGGCTCAATAATATGCACCTTTCCTTCATTTAATTGCCTAACAACCCCCTTGTTCACATCGCAGCCGATTACCTCAAAGCCCCTGCGCAGCAATTGCGCGGCAATAGGCAGGCCTATTTTTCCCATTCCTACAATAGCGACCTTCATTTCAGCAGCCTTTGTTGTTTTTCCCATCGCTTACAAGCAGTTCCGCGACTTCAAGCGCCCTTAACGCATCCTCAATGCTTACCGGGGGTTTAGCGCCCTTTGCAACGTAATTTATGAAGCTCTCAATCTCCGCAAGCAATGGCTCTTTCTTTGCAATCATGAATTTTGTCATGTTGCCTTCTGTAACCCCAAGGGCGGTTTCAGCATAGTCAAATCTCCCGGCATACATGTTGTTCTCATAGAAATAAATGTCCTGGGTTAGATAATTTGCAACAAACATGCCCTTTTCACCAGTAACCCTCAATTCCCTTATTTTTGTGGGGGTAAGCCAGTCGATGTTCAGCGAAACGACAATATTGCTGTGCAGCTTCAGCAGCGCAGTAAGCAAATCCTCATGCTTCGGGTGAATGCGCCTTTCGGTTTCAGCATGCATCCTTTCAATTTTAAGCCCGACCAAATAATTTATCACATCCAGGTCATGCACTGCAAGGTCAACTACAACTCCGACATCGCTTATGCGCGTCGGGAACGGCCCGCATCTATAAGCCTCAATCTTGTAAACCTTCCCCAATTTCCCGGCATCGATCATCTTCTTCAGCTCAATCACCGCGGGATTGAACCTTTCCACATGCCCTATCATCATTTTTGCCTTGTTCGCGTTTGCAAACTCAACAATCTCCTTTGCATCCTTTGTGTTGGAGGCTATGGGCTTCTCAAGCAGGACTGAAATTCCCTTTTTCATTGCCTCAATTGCGGCCTCCTTGTGCAAATCTGTGGGCAGGGCAATGCTCACAACATCCAGTTTCTCATTTTCAAGCATTTCAGTATAATTTGCATAGGGAATTGCGTGATAGCGCCTTGAAATTTTCCCCAATGCTGTCTTATCGGTGTCGCAGACAGCGCATAATTCCACATTGTCCATATCAGCATAAATCCTTGCGTGGTTTCTCCCCATGTAGCCCAAGCCAATTACACCTGCGCGCAGTTTTTCCATTTTGCATTTCACCTTTTGTCCATTTTATTCCAGTCAGCAATAGGAATCCTTGTTTCATTATTGCATTCCTTGCAGCCCATAAGCACAAAATCCCCCGTCTTTCCCTTTTGCTCCATATTCGCCCCGCACTCGCACACAAATCCAGTTATGCGCGCAGGAACTCCGATTGCAAGCCCATGCTCCGGAACATCCTTTGTCACTACACTCCCTGCGCCAACCATTGCATATTTCCCAATTGAAACGCCGCCCATTATTGTTGCATTCGCCCCGATTGATGCGCCCTTGCCTATTTTTGTAATTTTGGTGCGCCTTTTCTCATCCCATATGAACGCTCTGGGCTTGGCGTCGTTTGTGAATGTAGCGCTCGGTCCAATAAAAACATCATCAGCGATTTCCGCATCATAAACTGAAACATTGTTCTGTATTTTAACACCGTTCCCAATCTTCACATTCCAGTCAATGTAAACGTTCTTTCCTAAAATGCAGTTCTCCCCGATAATTGCCTTCTCGCGCACCTGGCACTGGTGCCATATTTTTGTGTTTGCGCCGATATTCGCACCGCTGGAAACATCCGCAGTTGAATGGATTTTAACATTTTCAGCAATCATTTTCTCATTCCCATGGCATTTATTGTCCCGAAAACAAGCCCTATAGAAAATGCCGCAGTGCGCAATAAAGTCGTTATTGGTACAATTATGCCAACTGCAAAATCGCGCTTTCCTGACCATATTGCAAAGGGCACTGTGCTAATCAGGAAGAGAATAAAAAACGCAAGCGCAGCATATGCAAGCAATCCATAAAAAGCGCTTCCGATGAGGGATAAAACAAGCAAATAAAACAGCCCCAACTGCATTTTCAGTTTCTGCGAGGTGTATGAGTCCTTCACAATCTTGTCCTGATGCTTTTTATAAATCAGGGCGCGCCAGAAAGCGCGGAAGTATTTTACGCGCAGGTATTTCCATAAGCTGGTGGGATGAGTGTGCCATGCGATTGCGCGCTGAGCGAAAACCATTTTTTTTCCTGAAGCGGAAAGCCTGAAGCTCAAATCAGTGTCCTCGCCGGAAGCCATCGGGAAGGAAGCATCAAACCCATGCGCCTTCAAAAACTCATTTTTCCTGTAGGCTGCCGCATAGCTGCCGATAAAATCAATGTATTTCTGCTTTTGCATGCGCTCATAGCGCTCCTCTATTTCCAAGTGGATAAGCCTTGCAATCAATTCCTTTTGTTTGCATTTATATCTGCCCTGCACACCAACAATTTCTTTTGCGCTAAAGGGGTTTGCCATTTCCGCAATGAAATTTTTATCTAAAATGCAGTCGGAATCGGTAAATATGAGGATTTTCCCATTTGCATTTTTCGCGCCAAGATTGCGCGCCTTTGCGGGGCCGGCATGATTTTGCATGAGCAGTTTCACTTTTGGGAACTTCCCTGCGATTTGCCTTGTCCTGTCTTTTGAGCCGTCATCAACCACAATTATCTCATACTTTCCTTTGTAATTCTGGGCGCTAAGGGAACTCAAGCAGGCAGCAATTGTCCTTTCCGCATTGTATGCAGGAATAATAACGCTAACGTCCATATTCAATCCCCTTTCCTTGCAATTACTGCCATGTCTTCCTGCAATCCTGCGGGAAGTATTTTATGCGCGGCCTTTCTCAGCGCGAATAATTTCGAGTGCCTGCTGCCATCGCAGCTTTCAGGGGTGTAGGGGAACATCCTGAAGTTTTCAATTTCAAAGCCGTTTTTTTCAAGCAGCGAAGCAAGCTCCTTCCTGTTGAATAAATGCAGATGCACCTTAGTATTGTAGGATTTGAGCAGCTTGTTTATTGCGCTGTTTCTGTTCGGGGTGCTTAAAACAAGCAGCCCGTTAGGCTTCAATATGCGGTGCGCCTCCCTTAGGAATTCTTCGGGCTTCTGCAGATGCTCTATTGTTTCCCCGGCAACAATTGAATTGAAGAATCCGTCCTCAAATGGGATTTTCTCCGCGCTTGCCTTCCTGTAATGCGCATTGCTTTTCCCCTCAATGTCAATCCCATAGATGTTTTCACTGGGAAAGAATTTTTTGAGCGTTTTATGCAGAGAGCCGCAGTAATAGCCGACATCAAGTATTTTTCCCGAAATGTGCGCCACAATGAAATTAGTCCTGCCATCCATTTTTCTTGCTCCAAAAAATCATTTCAATTTGAAAAGATGCCTTGAAAATGTTTTTCCCGCCTTCATAAGCCTTGGGATTTCCTTCGGCTGCGTTATTGCCTGGGCAAGCTTTCCTGCAATGTAATTCGGCCTCAGGTAAAATTCCATCCTTGCCCTGTCGCAGAGTTCCACAAGCGCCTTGTTTGTTAGTTCAGGCCTCGAGATTATGCAGTTGTGCTGGCCGCTTGCATCAAGCCAGTCTGCAAAATCTTCGCTTGTGAGGTGCCCATTTCTCTTTGCCCAGGAGTAGGTTTCAGTGCCGGGATATACCATTATCGGGAAGAACTGCGCGGTATCGGGGTTAAGAAGCTTTGCAAACCCGACTGTTTTTGCGATTGTTTCCCTTGTTTCCCCCTGATTTCCCAGCATAAAGCATCCGTGCACCAACAGGCCGGCACGCTTCGCATCCTGCATGAATTTTTTTATTGTTTCAATGCGCATTCCCTTGCGAATGTTATTCAGAATTTCCTGCGCGCCTGATTCAAATCCCACGCATAAAAGCCTGCAGCCGGCTTTTTTCATTTTCTGCATTGTTTCAAAATCCACATCAGCGCGCGCATTGCAGCTCCATGTGATTTTTATGTTGTTTTTGAGCAATGCATCGCAGAATTCCCTTGCGCGATAGCGATTTGCGGTAAAGGTGTCATCCTCGATGAAAATTTCCTTCACATCGGGGAAATTCTCCCTTATGTATCTGAATTCAGCAATCACATTCTCAATGCTTCTCTGCCTGTAGGCTCTTCCATTCATAACCTGCGGAAGGACACAGAAAGTGCACATGTTCGGGCAGCCCCTTCCTGTTACAATGGTAATTTCAGGATAGAGGTTTGCGGCATAGAAATAATTTTTGTAATTGAGGTGCTTCTTGTAAACCGCGCTCACAAACGGAAGCTCATCCAGATTCTCAATGAAAGGCCTTTCCTTGTTGTGGATTATTTTTTTGCCCTTCCTGAAGCTCAATCCCTTAATCCTTTTCAGATTTATTTTTTGTTTTCTGCCCCTTTTATTCATTTTTTCAAGCTCTTCCGCAAGCTCGCGCAATGTATAATCATACTCGCGCCTTGCGATTGCATCAATTGCCGGGTTTATTTTCAGCGATTCCGAGGGAAGCGCGCTTACATGCGTTCCCACCAAAACAGCAAATGCGCCTGTTTCCTTTTTGAGTTCAGCGGCAAATTCAACATCATTGTAGATGCTTGCAGTTGCGGTATCGCTCACAATCAATTGCGGGGAGAATTTTTTTGCAATTTTCATAATTTTCTCTTTATCATAGCCCTCTGCAGGCGCATCAATTAATTTCACTTCATGCCCTGCTTCTTCCAGAACGCCTGTGGCATATGCAAGCCACAAAGGAAAATAAATAGTGCCGCCCTTTGTTACTGCCGGGCTCCTTGAAGCGCGGGAGAATTTGGGCAGGAAAGGGGGGTTTAGCATCAGTATTCTCATGGTTCCACTTATTTCCTGTTTTTGCTGAACTGCTCGAAGAGTTCATCGTATATCTTCATGTCGTGCTCATGCGCATGCATCTTGTTGTTCGCAACCAGCAAATCCTCAAAGTCCCCGGCATCAAACCAGCCCCTGCGCAGTATGCTTGCCTTTAGAGTTCCTTTCTGAAGGTAAGCGCTATTTACTTCGGTAATTTCTGTTTCTCCTCTTGCGGAAGGCTTGAGTTTGCGTATAATGTCAAAAACCCCGCCTGTGTACATATAAACGCCAATGCTTATGAGCCTGCTTGGGGGCTCTGGGGGCTTTTCAATTAACTTAACAACTTTATCCCCCTCCATTACCGCAACTCCGGATTTGCGTGCCTCTTCAATTGAGCCTTCATAAAGGAGAATGCGCGCCTCTTCTTCCCCGCGCAAAAATTCATCAGCATATTGCTTAAGCGATTCCAAAACAACGTTGTCCCCGTTGATTGAAATGAATTTGTCATTTCCTACAAAATCCTCTGCAAGCGAGATTGCGCTTGGAATGCCTCCTGCCTCATCCTGCACGCGGTATGTGAATTTTACCCCGAAGTCTTTTCCGGAGCCGAGCAACTGGAAAATCGCGCCCGCGTGGTATGTTCCTGTAATGACCATTATGTCCTTTATGCCCGCGCTCATTAGCGCTCCCAAAGGATAATAAATCATCGGGAGTTTATAAATTGGTAGAAGATGTTTGTTGCTTACCAGCGTCAAAGGAAGTAACCTGCTTCCTGTCCCCCCTGCAAGAATTACGCCCTTCAATTTCATTTCCTCGCCTCCTTAACTAAAGAGCCTTGGCGCTGGAGTTTAGATACATCATTTGTATTTATACCAAGGTTCTTTACAAATAAATTTCCTGCCTCAGCCTTCTTCATGTCTGCGCCCTGCTTAAGGGTCTTCCACCACGCTTCATTTTTCTCATACCATTCAATTGTTGAGCGGAGCGCCCTGCCGAATTCAGTATCCGGCTTCCATCCGAGATCATTTTTTATTTTCGAGCAGTCCATGCTATAGCGCCTGTCATGGCCTGTCCTGTCTGGAACATGCTGAATGAAATTCTCATCCCTCCCTAGCGCCTTAAGCAGCGATTTTGTAAGCTCAATGTTCGGCATTTCGGTATTTCCCCCGATATTGTAGACTTCCCCGCTTTTTCCCTTGTGCAGAACAAGGTCAATTGCCTCGCAGTTGTCCCTTACATAAAGCCAGTCGCGCACCTGCATCCCATCCCCATAAACAGGAACTTTTTTCCCTTCAATGAGGTTTGTTATGAAAAGCGGGATTATTTTTTCAGGGAACTGGAACGGGCCGAAATTATTCGAGCTGCGCGTAATGGCAACAGGCAGCCCATAGGTTGCGAAATAGGAATATGCAAGCCTGTCCGCGCCGGCTTTTGAAGCGGAGTAGGGATTGCGCGGCATGAGAAGGGAGCTTTCGGTGAAGCTTCCATGCAGAATTTGCCCATAAACCTCATCAGTCGAGATTTGCACGAATTTTTCTATTTTTTGCTTAAGCGCTTCCTCAAGCAGCGTGTATGCGCCAATTATATCTGTGCGGATGAATGCTGTCGCATCTGCTATACTTCTATCCACATGGGTTTCAGCAGCGAAATTAATTACCGCATTGCAGCCATGCATGGCATCAGCAACAATTTTTGCATCGCATATATCGCCCTTAATGAATTTATAATTAGGGTTTTTCTCAATATCCTTAAGGTTTTCAAGCCTTCCGGCATATGTGAGCTTGTCAAGATTTACAATCTTATAATCCGGGTGCTTCCCAATAATGTAATGGATGAAGTTGCTGCCGATGAAGCCGCAGCCCCCGGTAACCAGAATCTGCATAATAGTATACTATAGTTTGGATTGTTTATAAAGGGTTATTTTTCTAGTTATGTACTATAAAACCGCAGGCTTTCTGTCATTTGTTTCCTGCTGTAAAATCCTCATAAACATCCTCTATTTTCCTGAAGGCACCCTCATCCCTGTAATTGCCATTGACCCACTGCCTGAATGATTTTATATCCGTAATGCCGTCATATTCCTTTTCATTATTATCCTCGTTTGTTATGATGTTCCACAAGTGGGTGCCCATTGCGAAAATATACGGTATTTCCGACTGCTCATCCTGCGCGCACTTGAGCAATGCCCCAAACCTTGATGTCAATGCATCCAATCTGAATTTTGGATCCCCCGGCATGTCAGAATCGCCCTTTGCAGGGCCATGGTCAAAATACACAACATTTGGATAATCTGCAGCAGGAATTATTGGATGCGGGCTTAAGAGAGTTTTTGCCTTATTGCACAAGGAATCTTCAGGATAATCTCTTGAAACAGCCTTAGTGCTTGTCCATATCCTTATGCCTCTCTTATCCAGCTCGCTGATTAATGCATCAGGATCCTGCCTGTATTGGTAGGCCATGCCATGCATGCTCCCAATATCCGAATATTTGTTGAATAGCATTGCACTGCCTATCCTTGCAAGAAGCTCTTCCATAGTCGGGCTCTGGTCAAGGCCAATCTGACCCCAGAACAGATTATTTTGCAGATCAACATTTTCGCAGCCCTCAGCGCCTGGAACGCCAATGCCATCATAATAGCAGTGCGAATGCCCGTGGAATCCGATATTGTGGCCCTTTGATATTATGTCCGCATCAAAGGAAAAGCCTGCATCCTTTGAGAGCAGCTCTGCAAAAGGCCCCAAAAGCTCAAATGTCGCGGGAATTCCCAATTCATAAAGCTCATCTGCAACATCCTTCAATCCGTCCCTGCACCTTATATAATCGGAATCGGTTAAGGTGGCTTTTGACATTTCGCAGGGACCTTCGCCGCTGTGCACTATGAGCAGAATATTCATTTTAACCGCGCCGGTCCCGTCAGGAGGCTCTTCAGCGCAGTCCTGCGGGCATATTGCGGGATTTTTTTTCTCAACCGGGCCGCATACCCCGTCGCCGCATTTTCCTCTTCCATCAGTATCATCGGGTGTTACGCAGCCGCTGAATAAAACCAGCAGTGCAAGAGATGCAGCAACTGAAATTGCAATCGCCTTGTTCATTCCAATTCCTCTATAAATACTGGCTCTTTTCCCAGATTTAATATTATCATTCCATTTGTTGCTTCCACTGTGCTTGTTGCGGATAAGGAGGAAATTTTCACTGCACTGATTCTTCCAACATCCAAAACCATCTCCTGCGGCGAGGCAATTGATTTTCCTGTTGCTATTGCCCTCAGGTTTTCCGGACTTTCGGCTTCAGCCCAGAAAAGGAGCGGATTAAATGCAAGCCACATTCTTTTGCCATTTTCATCCTTGAATTCCTCAATCCAGTAATGCTCTGAATTGATTTCCCCCGCAATATGCTTTGAATAATTCGGGTATTCTCTTGCAAATTCCAGCAGCATTTTGTAATATCCTGCCTTTTTTGCTGATTGGGAATGAATGCCTGAGGCAAACAGGCCGATTATTCTGCTTTCCCCGCTCTTGCCCGAGGCAAGGGCAAGCCTTTCAGCAAGGAGAATCGCGGTTTCATCATCCTCGAGCCAGTTCTGGCCTGCGCCCCTGGACGGCATTGCAACATCCCCCTCGGTTATGAAAATAGCGCGTTTATCATAGCCAAAATCATCCAGAAGCTTCCTGTATGTTTCTGGAATTTCATATTCCGACAGAAAATTATATGCTGTTTCATTCTCTTCTTTTGTTTGCAAGTATCCGCTGTTCTTTGGATAGAAATGAAGCGCCAGAAAATCAAATTCCGCGCCTGCAGAGAAATATTCCTCATAATAATTGTTCATCATTATGTTTTCTTCAGAATTGACGGCAGAGGCCATAAAGCCCGCAGTGCCTATTTCTATTGAGGGATACTTCTCTTTTACCTTGCGGTAAGCTGCAGTGTTGGATTTTGCCAAATCCGCAGGAGTTCCCTTAAAGCGCGCGCTCACTTTTCCGTCATAGTCCTTTATGGGTTCATTCTGGAATTCAATGTAATCTATTTTTCTTTTTCCATAGAACTCATCAATGAATGAAACCACAAATTCAGCGTATTTTTCCGCATCCTTGTCATTTTTGCCCCCAAGCTTGTAAAATGCCGGCATGACGGAAACATCATATTTGTTTGCAAGCTCAAAAATATAATAGTAATCCAGGTTTTCAGACCAGTCCAAATCCCTTGCGCTGGCATTTATTGCCCCCCTTTCGGGATATTTTATCGGCACAAGCACATAATTAATATTCAGTTCAGCTGCGAGCTTGAATGCATTTTCGCTTATCTCCCTGCTGTTTTCTGTATTCTCCAGCTTGAAGCCGTAAAGAAGCCCTGAAGGCGCATTCAAATCAATTGGGGGATTATCAGGCAGGATGCAGCCGCTGAGAAGAACTGTTGCTGCAATTGCAGCAATCAGCAGAACTGCAATTATCTTACTCATATTTTATCTCCAGGAAATTCGGCGCATTTTCCGCTTCTATTGCAATGGTTGTATCCGGCGTTATGCTTGATGTGTTTCCTTCGGTATCAGTCAGGGTAATGGAGGCTGGCGCCCTGTCCAGCGCAAGGGCATAATCAGCAATTTTGCCGTCAAATTCAATTGTTTGTCCCGCATGATATTCAAATGGCTTGAAGAAGATGTAAAGATCCTTGCTGCCTGATGAGAATTTCTCAATCCACGCCTCATCTTCATTGTCAAATTCCCCGCTGATATGCGAATCATAACTGTATTCGCTGAGTTTTGACCATAAAAGGGCAACGCTCTTCACCATTTTTGTGGCAGAGCCGTCGCTTTTTAGCGAGCCCAAGCGGAATTCGCCCTTGTTTAATTTTGGGTATATCTTCAGTGCAACCATCCCATAAGGCCAGTAATTTCCGTTTGACGCCATCAATTGCATTTTTGAGAGCAATAGCGATTGAATCTCAAAAGCCGCATTCAATCTGTCTTCGGAATCAGAGACCGTTCCCATCGGGCGGACAATTGCGCCGCCTGTTCCATTCTCGAAATCCATAATTGGCACATTCTGCCATCCGTTAATATTCAATCTTTCCCTGATTTCAGCGATTCCCCCAATATGCGCATACTTGTTGAAAATTGCGGTCTTTGTCGGCGGATAATTTATGAACTCCCCACCAGATGCTGTTTTCGCGGGATAGCCGTGGAATGACCAAATGTCGAACTTGGCCCCATTTTCCTTATCCAGGAAATAATCAACATATTCCAGCGTCTTTTTTAAGTACTCATCCTGATTTGTCATTGCGGTTTCTTCGCCATCGAGCCAATACTCAAATCCGGGAGTGCTAACCAGAACATCCGGGTATTTGCTCTTTATCTCCTCATAAGCCTTATTGTTTGCCTCAAGCAGCTGCTCCTTTGTGCCTTTCCATGACTCCCCGGGATGATTTATTAATTCCACATATTTTATATTCGCGTCTTTTTGGTACCTTGACAGGAACCAGTCAGCATAATTGGCATATCCCTCAATATCCGAGGAAACAAAAGTTTGGCTCTCCGTATTGTGGGAAAGCATTGGAATCAGGCTCCAGCCGTTTTCTTTTATTTTCTGGACTTCTTTGTCCAAATCAATCTTTTCCTTGCAATCTGCCTGCGACGGATGGCACATAAAATTTGAGAAATTTACCCCGTCTTCTGAAAAGAACTGCTGCTGGAATCTGACCTTGATGTATTTTATTTTTAAAGTGGAATTTATGACATCCGCTGCCATGCCCTGGCCCAATGCAAATTCCGCACCCCATAAAAACCCGTCCGCATCAGTGCTGCTGCCGGCGCCAGGTTTTATCCCTTCGCAATCCCCAGGGCAAATTCCTCTTTCCTTCTCAACAGGGCCGCAAATCCCGTCCCCGCATTTTCCGCCGGTGTTTCCGTCTCCCTGGGCGCATTCCTGCCTCTCAATTTCGCTTACCTTCCCGTCCTTGTTCAAGTCGCATTCATCATATGTAACGCAGCCGCTGAAAAGAATCAGCAATGCAATTGCAAGAGCAGCAAAAATTATGAGCAAAGGCTTCATATTCCCTGCCAAAGCTATTCACAATCCTCTGGGCATATTCCTTTTTCCTCTTCAACAGGCCCGCAAACTCCGTCCCCGCACTTGCCTTTGGCTGCCCCGCCGCCGAGCAGGTCTTGCCCTGTTTGTCCGCCCACAAGCTTGTTCAAGTCGCCGCCAGCAGACAGGTTGTAATCATTCAGCGGAAGCTGGATGCAGCCGCTGAGCAGGACAATCAATGCAATAAGCGCCATGGCAAGAATTATGGCAGTTCCACGCATATTTTTCATTAATACTATCGGAGGGGCTATTTATAAGGATTTCTAAATCAGCAGCTTTCCGAATCTTATACTTCCAATAAGGCGCGAAATTTTAACCGCGCAAACATATGCAATTCCCGCAAGTATTATTGCAAGCGCATGCAATGGGCTTTTGTTTTCAAGGAATACAATCCCGCGCGGGCTGCTTATGGAGAAGCCAACGCCCTTCCCCCAAATGCCCGTTGCCGCCTTAAAGTCCGAAAGCGGGGAAACAAGGAAATGGAATTTTATGTTCAGGAATTTTTCGCACAATTTTGCGGGATGCTTCTTGTAGAGCAGAACATCGTTTTGATGGTATTTCAGGCGCTGCATTACGTGCTTTGCTAAGCCCATAAAACCCTTTGGCTTCGCAAGTTTATGGTCGTGGACATAATTTGCCTTAACTAACTTAAATTCATAGCCAAGGTCCATTATTTTGAAGCTGAGGTCTGTGTCCTCCCTGTAATACACATAATCCTCATCATAGCCCCCAACTTTATTTAGAAGATTCTTGCGGAATGCGGTTGAAGTGCCCCCGTAATAGTCATATGCGCTCACAATCCCGATTTTTTCAGAATCAAATCCCCCAGCCATATCCCTTAGCCAATTTCGCGAGGGAATGCAATCATGGTCCATGTTTATTACAATGGGAAAGCGCGCTGCTTTTATTCCTGCATTTCTCGCCTTGCACACTCCGCCATGCTTTAAAAAAATCAATTTTATTTTTTTATTGTTTCTGAAATTGCTTTGAAGCATTTCCCTTGTGCCGTCCTTGCTTCCGTCATCAGCAACAATTATCTCATATTGCGCAGGATATTCAAGCTTCAGCATCGCCTCAAGCACCCTGCGCAGTATTGGCGCGTTGTTGAATGTGGCAATCACAATGCTCGCATTCGGGAATTTATTCTTCATTCAGGAAGCCCTCAATTATTTTCATTATTCCCTCTGCGTGCGCAGTGCGCTTAAGTTTTATCTTGTTTATTTTTTCAAGCGCATTTTCAAGCTCCGCAATGTCATAAACCGCAATTGCATTCCCCGAATCCGCAACAGCCCTTGTAAGCTCAAGCTGATGGTCGTTCGTGTGCTCATGGAAGCGCGCCAGGCGCGGGACAATAACCATTTTTTTATTTAATTGCAAAGCGGTTCCTATTACTCCTTCCCCCCCGTGCGTAATTATTAAATCCGCATTTTTCATGCGCTGCTTGAATGCGCCGAAATCAAGGAATTTGGAATATTTGAAATGCTTCGGCTTGTAGGTGGAATATCCGGTTTGGGCAAAAATATTTCCGCCTAATTTTTTACTTTCAATTAACTCATCTATTTTCCCCAGTAGGCGGTTGAACTGCATAGGGTGCGTTCCAACGGGAATGAAAATTTTTCTATTCATAATTTTCCTTCCTTAAAATATGCTCCCTCCGAATTTTGCCCTTGGGTAAAAGCGCCGGAGCGCCTTCCACTGGATTATGAACAAATCCGCAATAGGATAGACCAGCCTTCCGGAAATTCCGGGCCTGAAAGGACGGCAGAAGCTCTCAATGAAGATTATTTTTTTCCCAAGGAGTTTTGCTGCATAGCACACAGGAACCGCAACATCGGCGCCAGTGGATATTATCACATCGGGGTTTTCTTTGCGCAAAATTTTCAATGCGCGGAAGAAATCAAGGAGCGTTGTTATGGGATTGCGCGCGGGCCTTTCCAGAAAATAAATTTTCTCCTTTTTTGCAAGGCTTTCAGTGTCCGCGCGCCTGAAGGTCATGAAAAAATATTTATGCTTTGAGAAAAAGGGGCGCAACTGCAATATTTCATCCAAGTGCCCCCCTGCAGAGCATGCAAGGCATATCTTCACCGAACCGCAGGGAAACCCGAGGTTTCCCTTCAGTTTGAGGTTCCTCCTGATTCCCTTCCTTTTCATCTCTTAGCCCCACCAGCCGAAGAACTCATTCCCGAAAACAATGAAAGTGAACAATGAAACAACAGCCTGCATCCCGAGGATTATCAATACGACCTGCTTCTCGGTGAAATTTCCCCTGCGCATAACCCATTGCGTGAGGGAGCCCCCGCGCGGATCAGCTTTTAATGTTCCATCCTTCTGCGGAATGCCAAAGCTCTGGCTCTGGAATTTGTGCTTTGCCTTGAAGAGGAATTCAGCAAAATAAAGGACAATTATGAGCATTCCGAGCTTTTCCATATTGCCGATTATTACAGCGCTTGCCAATCCCGCGCCAATCATGAGCGTGAGGGAATCCCCGGGAAATATCCTTGCAGGATACCAATTGAAGCGCAGGAAAGCAAGAAGCGCGCCCAGCATTGCGGCAAGGATTATTGCTGACTCCACACTTCCATAGAACATTGCAATTATCAGCATTGTAAAGGAAATTATTGCGCCCATCCCTGCTTCAAGGCCATTAAGCCCCGCGAGCATGTTGAAGGCATTGCTTGCGCCTGTAATTCCTATCGGCACAATAACGAGGGAATAAAAAATCCCGAAGGAAAAAACCCCGATGATCGGAAGGCGCATTTCCGTTGTGCCAATGTTCAATGCCATAAGGGGGAGCGCGGCAAATATTGGAATCAGCGCGTGCTGCCACTGCCTTATCCCATGGCGCCAGCCAATAAGGTCATCAATTATTCCCAGAAGGCCAATGAGAATTACTGTTGAAAATGCTGCAAGCACTGCAGTAAGATTCAATTCAACAAGGCCAAGATATGTGTAGGAAAAAATTGCAACGATGATTGCGAACGCAAAGCCGAGCATTACAGTAATTCCGCCCATTTCCGCGACTTTTGCGTTTCCTAATTTGTTCATATCCCTTCCGACAATCCTGCGGAAGTGCATCCTCCTTATGAAAAATGGGCTGACAGCATTGGTTATGAGAAATGCAGCAATAACCGCAAGAATTGCCATGGGCAATAAATAGTTCATATTTTCACAATTACTTTACCCTGATTATCTTTATTCCCTTTGCGTAGTATATTTCCTCAAAGTGCGTTATGTCCGGGGCCCTGAACCACAGGCGCGCGAGCAGGCTTGAGTTTGTTGCTGAATTCACAATATACAGCCTTGTGAAGTCATTGTCCCTGTAAATGAACAGCGGCATCCTGTCCTGCACCTGGTTTGGAATGTCAGTCCATGCTGTTGGGAGGGATTGGTATTGCGCAAGCGGTATCTTATTCGGACCGCATTCAATCTCCTGTGTTAACTGCAGGATGCTGCAGCCGAATGCAACCCCGAAGAACTTGGCTATGCGCTCATCATTCCCGTTTGTTGTAACGTATGCATACATCCCCAAGGAGCGCTGCTTCATCAATAAATCCTCATCCAAGATTACATAATCCGCGCCATAGCTCTTCACAAGGTCATGCATCTTGTTCTCGTCTTCTTCCACAATGAACAGCGCGAAATCCCTGTCGCCTGCAAAATCATAATTCCTGTTGTCCGTGGAGGCGCCTCTTTCCCCTAAGAAAGTGACCCAATGGCCCTCGTCCCACCAGTTGTAGAATTTCGCATCTTTTTCTGTATTAATGCTGGCCCACTTCAGTGCGGTTTTCCAGCCCTGCGCCAGCTCTATGGGAGGGAAATGATCAGAAATGAAAAATATGCTTGAACCTACTGCAGTAATCAGCATGAAGCCCACAAATGCTGCAACCGCAACCTTCTCTGCGGTTTTGCGCTTCTCAAAAAATTCAAGCAGGTCAAAGCACACGAATGCCGCGGCAGCTGCGACCGCGAGGCCGAACGCAAATGTCAATTGCAGGCGGTTCCATGCCATTATGAATGTCGCAAGGATCCAGAAAAACAGCAGGAGGCTCATCACATCATTCCTTTTCCTGAAAATCCTTATTGGAATTAGAATCAGCGCAAGTATGGGGAATATTATCAGTGCGCTGAATTTTGTGCCGAAGAACTGGTAGCCCGTGTTCTGCTCCCCTACTGTTGCGGCAAGAACATCCCCGCCTGTAATTTCCCCCGTGCCTCCGGAAACAGGCGCAAGGTTCGGGAAGAACTTGTATAAATAGCTGAATGCGCCTGAAGTCCAGCCAATCCCTATGTGCAGGGTCATCAGGCCTGCGAATATTGCAAACATCACAACAAACAGGACTGCGAATGCCTTTATTTTCTGCGCTTCAATTCCCCTGACCCGTAACTTGGTAATTAAATTATAAATGCCATATTTGAACAGCAGATATATAATGATAAAAAACCAGCCCATAATTAAAAAATATGAAATTATTCGTAACCAGTCACCCATCCACGAGCTTATGATAAATAAAATTCCTGCAGCATTTGCAATTGCAAACAGGAGAACAGCAAAAGTCTTTATTTCCTGCGCTTCAATCCCCCTGAGCCACATGATTATTAAATTGTAAATCCCGTATGCAATTAGCAGATAGGGAATTATCAAGAACCATCCCCCTATCCACGGGCTTATGCTCAGCACGATTCCTGCAGCAACAGCATTGAGAAGGTTTTTCCTTTTCAGTTCAAGCGTGCCTGTTGCCCTCGCGAAAAGGAAGAAGCCAAGCACCATGAAAAGGAAGACCATGCTGCTTCCTTCGTACCAGCCCGCCATTGTGCGATAGACAAATGCGCTGCTTGCGGCAGTGAAAAACCCTGCAAGATAGCCCGCCTTGTTGCTCCTGTAAATTCTCCTGAACAAAAAGAACATTGCAAGCGCGGTAAGCGCGCCATAAATTGCCGGAAGCACCTTAACAAATTGTATCCACACTTCCTTGTTGTATGCGCTCCCGAATGTGAAGATTTTGTAAATTGCTGCATTAATGAACCAGAAGCCCATCGGATCCGAGGGAATCCGCGCCCCCCCTATTTGGTAATATGCGAGCGGGTCCTTCGGGGGATAAGAGCATGAATCCGCACCAGTTTCACAGTACTTCATGTCAATAATGCTGCTTTTTCCAATATTCTCGGGCGCAAAAACAGGAATCAGCTCGCCCTTTATCGCATATGAGGTCATGCGCGCATGCCAGTAGGTGTCAAACTCAAAGAACAGCTCATACTGCAGCTGGTGCCCGCGGATTGCAAACCCAAGTATGAAAATTAGCGCAAGGATGAAGAGCATTTTTTTGTTGAATTTCGGGATTTTGAATGCAGGCATATGGATTTTCGGAATTTGCATGCCTGATTTCTCATTTCCCTCAGGCCCGTGCTGCATTGCATCGGGAGTGCCTTCAATCTGCGCAGTTTCTTCCAACCAGAATCCCTTCAATCAGTTTCTATAATATAGAAAAACAATAGTTTTAAAATAGAAAGCAGTATTGGGACAAAAATAGAATATGCTATGCGCGCTATGCAAAACAAATTTCTGTTGGAATGGGGCGCAAAACTCCCCTTTTTAATAGATTTACGCTAACAGTTAATTGGATTAAACTGCAGATGGCGGTCTGATGTCAAAAGAAACAAGGCAGGCACTTTATTTCATATTGCCCCTGATTTTTCTGGCCATTCTTGTTTCAGGCTGTGTCCAGGAAGATGACAATTATTCTGCGCCGGATTCTGTCCCCGGGAAGAATATTGTCCCTGATTTTACCAATGATGGTTTGCAGATTCAGGACCGCAACAACACAGGCTTAGTTGTGCCTCCGCAGGGCCCGGAAGACGATTCCCTGCATCTTGAAATTGACAAGAATGCGCTTTATGAAATTGAAAATTCAAAAAGAACCAGACTGGACTTCGAGCCGTACTGCTTTGAGGATGTCTGCTATTTTTTGCTGGGCCTTGCAAAAGACTTCAAAAAAATAAGCATTGACTTAAAGGATGCGAACGGACTGTCCCCGCTGGATTTTTCCCCGCGTTCAAAAAGCATTTCAATCGCGTATACGTTCAGCCCGGCAGTCCGGAAAAAATGCTTCAAAATGTCCGAAATGCAATATGAAAATTATTTGGAAAGAAAAGACATTGAGACGTATTGCAATAAGCTTGCTGAATTGAATGGAATAACCGGGCTGAGCTTTGATGATAACTTTGCGCTTTTTGTCACTTCGCAGCCAGTTTCTGAATTGAGATATGCCGCGAGATATTTGGGAAACAACAGCGTTGAAGTGGATGCATTTTCATTATATGGCCAAAAGATTTGGGTTGTAATCCTGCACGAATTTGTGCATTACGGGGCGGAAGGGCTGAGCCTGCCTTCGTGGTTTGAGGAAGGACTGGCGGATTATGCAAGTTATACGGTAAATGATGAGCTGATATACAAACCCCAGCCGACTCCCGGGCAAATAACCGGGTGGGACCCCTATGACAATGCTTTTGATGCTGAAGAAAATTCAAGAAGGTATAATTATGTCGCATATGTGATCAAGATTTTTTCAAGGGACTTTGGAAAGGGCAAACTGCCGGAGGCGCTCAAATATTATAAGGAATTCAAAGTAGTGCCTGAGGAAAGCGGCATCCAAAAAAACAAATACCTGGAACTGGCGCTGCAAAAAGCATTGCAGGACCAGAATTATTCGTTGCAGGAATTTGCATACCCTGATAATTGAGCAAAGAAAAAGCAGATGTTGAAAATGATTAGCAGCGTGAAGGAGGCTCCATGCGTAAGCACAGCGCCAGCCAATCCCCTCCAGGGCTTAACTTCCGGGTTCGGAATGGGACCGGGTGTTTCCCCTGCGGTATGGCCGCTAATCAATAAAATTAGTGCATGAAAGAATTTTTAAATGCTGTCATTTTATCTTCTTGATAAGCTGGGAGGCCCTTTCAAGCCCCTTGCGCAGGAATTCCTCCCTTTTGGCCCCGGCGCATATCACTTTTCCATTCTTGAATAAAAGAAGGGTTATTTTCGGCTCGTCAATGCGCAGTATTGCGCCCGGGAACTGCTCCGGCTCGTATTCAACATTATCAAGCGACATTGCTGTCTTGAAAAGGTCAAGGGTCTGGTTCAGGTTTGCGGTTGCAACAAGGTTTACGACATTGTATTCGACATCCCTCTGCACCTTCACATTGGGCTGAACCTCATGTATCAGCTTGCTTGCCTTTGTTATCCCAAGCGCGATTTCCTTTTCGGAGCTTGCCCCGGAGCATATCACTTTCCCGTTCTTGAAAAGCAGCATGCTGACTTTAGGCTCCTTCAGTTTCAGTATTGCGCCCGGGAACTGCTCCGGCTCATACTCAATATTCGGGATTGTAACTGCAAGATTGTAAAGGTCAAGCGTTGCGTTCAGGTTTCCGGAAGCGACCAGATTGACAACGGCATAGCTTATTTTCCCTGTTGTTTTCATCTGCACATTGCGCGGCTTCTCAGGGGCTGAGGACTCAACTTCCTCGGCGAACTTCTCAAGCAGCTTTGATTTCTTTGCCCTGGGCCTTGAAATCCTCGCCTTCCTTATTTTTTTGGCGGATTTCTTTTTCGCTTTTGCTATAATTCTTCACCCCTTATAGTGAATCTGCCGGAATTTTTAATTTATAAAGCTTTCGGCTTTTTAAACCCTAATTATATAAGGGCGGGATAAGGCTTTAAAAAGGATATCTATTCAGTTGCGCGGGGGAACGGGGGCGCGGAAAGCGGATGCGCCCCCATAAAATGGTTATAAAAAGGTTTTCCTAGGACTTTATATATAGTTAAGAGAGGGAGTTTGGCATATTCATAAAAAGAATTGGATAGCACAGCAAATCAATTGGGAGTGAAACTTATGGCATGCAAGAAAGCAAGGGGAAAAAGGGCGAAAACCCGCGACAAGTTCAAGATGAAGGGCACAAAGCTCAGCGTGAGCAGGGAACTGGCCGAAGTGGCCATGGGGGCAAAGGCGCAGATAACTGTAAATCCGTCAATGCATTCCGGAATGCCTGTGGCGCGCTACCAGGGAAGGACTGTTGATGTTGTCGGAAAGCAGGGCAGCATGCTGAATGTCTCGCTGATGGAAAGCAAGGGGAAAAAGAACTTTCTGGTCCATCCGGCGCACCTTACACTCGCAAAGAAGGAGGAAGCGTCATGATCGGGAAGAAAATGATTTCAATGAGGCAGATTCCGCTTTATGAAGTTAAGGAGATCCTTGAGCAGCGCCAGGAAAAATCGGAATTGGGATACGAGCAGAAACTGACTCACGATTATGTGAAGAAATTCGCGAAAATCTCCGAGGCAAAGGGCAGGAAGGCGCTTGCGGAGATAAAGGCGATTGAGAGCATGGATGACGCGCTTGCAATAAAAATAATCGATTCAATGCCCGGGAACATTGATGTGCTGCGCCTGCTCATCCCGAAGGGAAGCAGGATTACGGAAGAGCAGCAGCAGAATATACTGAAGATCGTGGGAACATACAGCAAGAAGTAATGTTAGTAAAGCCAATAATGGAGCGGAGAGAAATGCTTACTGAAGAAAACGCAATTGTGCTGGATTACCTGGCGAGGGGCAAGCCCAGCAGCTACAAGACCGAGGCAGTTGCGCAGGTAATAGGAACGGAGCATTTCACCCTGCTTGAGATAGTCCCTAAAGCCGAACTGAAAACAATGGAAGAGGTCTACATAGGGAGGGAAGAAAGGGAAAAGGTGGAAAGGATAAAGCAGCGCATCACATACGGGGAGCTCACAAACAATTCAATTGCGGAGATTGAAAAGGCAATAGAAACAATTGTCGGCAGGAATGAGAAAAGGTTTGTCGAGTTTTTCAATACAGCAGGCTCAATTACAATACGCAGGCACACGCTTGAATTGCTTCCGGGAATGGGAAAAAAGCACCTGTTCAGCATCCTTGAGGAAAGGCAGAAAAAGCCGTTTGAATCCTTCTCGGACATTGAGCAGCGCGTGCATCTTATGCCCAGCGTCCTGCACACGATAGTGAAGCGCATAGTCGAGGAGCTCATGGGCGAGGCCGAAAAGCACTATCTTTTCGCAAGGCCGCCTGTAAAGAAAGAGGAATTCTTCCAGGGCAGGCGCGAGAGGGAAAGCTTTTAATAATGTAATTACATACTAATAAGCAAATAAGGGGGGCAGAAAATGGTATGGGAATGGGTCGCAGTAGGGATTGTTGTTGTAATAGCGGTAATTCTGGTTCTTATATACAACGGGCTTATTGGACTGCGCAACCGCATGCAGAATGCATGGGCGCAGATTGATGTTCAATTGAAGAGGCGCGCGGATTTGATTCCGAACCTTGTAGAAGCAGTAAAGGGCTACATGAAGCACGAAAAGGGCGTTTTTGAGAACGTTACAAAAGCCCGCTCGGCAATGCTCAGCGCAGGAAGCGTAAAGGAGAAGGCGCAGGCGGACAACATGCTCACAGGCGCGCTGAAAACGCTTTTCGCAGTAGCGGAGAATTATCCCGCGCTGCGCGCTTCGGAGAATTTCAACATGCTGCAGGAAGAGCTTTCCGGAACTGAAAGCAAGATTGCATACGCAAGGCAGTTCTATAACGATTCCATAATGGCATACAACATGGGCCTCCAGACCTTCCCAAACAACATTGTTGCGGGGGCGCTCGGCTTCAGGCAGACCAGCGATTACTTCGAAGCGGGGGCGGCTGAAAGGGCGCCTGTAAAAGTGAAATTTGAGTAGGCATAAGTGAATGCGATGCCGAATGCGCAGCATATTTCGGTTTATAACAGGATTTCCGCGAACAGGAGCAAGTCGCTGATTCTCTTTTCCCTGTTTTTTGTTTTCATAGTATTTCTGGGATACACATTCGGAATGCTTTTCGGAAGCGCGTATTTCGGGCTGGTAATTGCCTTTGTCATTGCAATTCTGCTTTCCTTTGCCTCCTACTACTATTCTGATTCAATAGTTTTGGGAATTTCCAGCGCAAGGGAAGTGAAGCACAGCGAATTCCCCTTCCTTGACAATGCTGTTGAGGGATTGGCAATTGCCTCGGGGCTTCCAAAGCCAAGGCTTTACATAATAAATGACACTGCCCCCAATGCATTTGCAACAGGGAGGAACCCCCAAAAATCAGTAATATGCGTAACGTCCGGCCTGCTGCAAAAGCTGAACCGGAACGAACTTGAAGCAGTTCTCGGGCATGAAATGTCGCACATAAAGAATTATGACACGCGCCTGATGGTAATTACAGTTGTTCTTGTGGGAGTTATAGTCCTCATGAGCGACTGGATAATAAGGAGCCTGTGGTATGGAAGAAGCGGCAGCAGGAATATGGGAAAAGCAGAGTGGATAATTCTTGCAATTGGAATCGTATTTGCAATATTAAGCCCATTCATAGCGCAGATAATAAAAATGGCAATTTCGCGCAGGCGCGAATTCCTTGCGGATGCGGATTCGGCGCTCCTTACAAAGAACCCCCCGGCGCTCGCGAGCGCACTTGAAAAAATTTCAAATGATAAAGACAAGGCAACAGCGCACCTCTATATTATTAATCCATTAAAAAATTACAAGGGCTGGCTTGACAATTTATTCAGCACCCATCCCCCCATAAAAGAGCGCATTGCCGCGCTGAGGGAAATGTAATAGTGGTCCTATGCCGCTGATTGCAGAGCTGAATTCGCTGATGCGCAGGTACCGCTTCACTCCCAACAGAAAATTGAACCAGTGCTTCCTTATTGATGAATCAATAATAAAAAAATTCATCCATGAGCTTTCCCCGAAGAAAAATGAGGCAATACTCGAGATTGCGCCGGGCGCCGGCTTCCTTACACTGGAGCTTGCGAAGAAATCAGGTGTGATTGCAATTGAGCAGGATGCGGCGCTTTTTGAAATGCTGAAGCAGGAAATTGCCCCGGGGAATGCGAATTTTTATAATGGGAAAATAATTGAAATCCTGCATCTGCTCCCGGAATTCAGCAAGGTTGCCTGCTCCCAGCCCTATGCGCTTTCCTCGGAGGAGATGTTCGCCCTGCTCTCAAGGGATTTTGAGCTGGCGGTCCTTGCTTTCCAGGTGGAATTTGCGGAAAAGCTGCTTGCGGAGCCGGGCTTCATTGATTATTCCGCGCTTTCGGTAATGGCAAATTATTTCTACAGCGCGGAAATGATTTCCAGAATTCCCGGAAATTCCTTCTTTCCCAATGCGCCGGGCCAGATTGCAATGCTGAAGATGAGATCCAGGGGCAAATTCCCGGAAATAAGGGATCCTGCGCTTTTCGGGAAATTCCTCAGGTCCCTTTTCAGGTTCAGGAACAAGAACCTCTCAAATGCGCTTCAGAATATCTCGAAAATTATGGGGGATGAAATGCCAAAAGGAAAAATTCCCAAAAACAGCAGACTTGCCGATGAAAAGATTTACCTTATCAGGCCTAAGGATTTTGTGAATCTCTACAGGGAAATCTTCCAGTAGGCTACTCAAATTTCTCAAGCACTATGTCGCCGGTTTCAACTGCGCTGTTCTTTTTCGCGAACTCCCCCGCAAGCTCCAGTTTCCTCATGTTCTCGGCATAAACCTCAAACAGCGGCTGCTCGGGCTTCAATTTCTCCCCCTTTGAAACAAGCAGCATTACCCCCGCCCTTTTGTCAGCGGGAGCCCCCGCAATCCTTGCGATAGTGCTGAGCAATCTCACATTTATGCTCTTCACGGTGCCATCTCCCTTTGCCCGCACAACATGCTTGAATTTCGCAAGCTTTGCATCCTCGGAGCTAAATATTTTGCCCCCCTGCGCCTTTATTATCTGCCTCATCTTCTCAAGCGCCTTTTTGTTCGCAAGCAGCTGCTTCGCGGCGGCAAAGCCCTTCCCGCGCTGCGCCTTTCCGCACAGTTCGAGCAGCGCGCCGGCAAGCTCGCAGGATTTCTGCGCAAGGTTGTCAAATCTCCTGCCTTCAAGTATTTCCATTACATATTTCGCCTCAAGCGCGGGCCCGAACGCCTTTCCCGAGGGCTCAGTACCATCAGTAATCAGCGCTTCCACTCTCATCCCAAGTTTTTTCCCAACTTCAACAAATTTCTTCGCAAGGTTCTCAGCGCGCTCGCGCGTCTGGATTTTCACATCAGGCCCCACCGGAAGATCAAAAACAACATACTTCGCGCCGACGCTTGCCTTTTTGCTTACAACGCTTGCAATTATCTGCCCTTCCGGGTCCAAGGCAAGGGGGTGCTCAATCTTTATTATCTTGTCATCCACGGGGGCCAGATCGACAGCGCCCCCCCATACAATTACCCCGCCGATTTTTTCGGTAATTGATTTTATCTGCCCGATTGAAAGATTTACTGGCGCAAGGACTTCCATCGCGTCCGCCGTTCCGGCGCAGCTCGTAACCGCCCTTGAGGAAGTTTTCGGAATGTAGCAGCCTGCTGCAGCAACTATTGGCACAACAATCATTGTAGCCCTGCCGTTTATCCCTCCGATGCAGTGCTTGTCCACTACAGGAGTTTTGTCAATCTTCAGCTGCTTTCCATCAAGCAATAGCGCTTTTGTCATTGAGGTTGTTTCATCCAAGTCAAACCCGTGTATGTAAACTGCGGCCATGAATGCGCTTATTTCAATCTCATCCAGCTTGTTTTTCCCGATGTCGCGCACTATTTCTGAAATTTCCTCAAAGGAGAGCTTATCCCCCTTCATCTTCTTTTTTATGTAAGCAACGCTGTCAGGCTGCGGGCTTGCCTTCACTTCAAGGAAACCGCATTTTTTTATTCCCAGTTCCCTGCTGACATCCCTGAACAATCCAATTTCATTCTTCTTTACCATTGTTGTTGTGAGGTCTGCAACAGTTGTTACGCGCATCTTCGTTATCGGGCAGTAAATTTCAATCCTGTCAAGGGGCATTACCCCGAGCTCCTTCGCATCAATCTCGTGGATTATTGCAATCAGCTTCCTCGCCTCAATGTCGAACAGTTTAGCGCGCATTTTCTGCACGTAATGCGAATTTCCGTTCTTTGTTTTTATCTGGTCTGCCATTTTTTCATTCCAAATAAGAAAATGTTGTGAAATAAAATGGAATTCCTTATTTAATATCCTTTTGTTGGGAAAAAACCGCTTAGCGAAAGCTTTATATAGTATGGAAACCTAATATTTTAGTTTGTTTTTGTTCGGATTTGTTATCCGCAGCAATTTATAAACAAAAGCATATAATATAATTGTCTTCGTTAAGAGAGAAAGAGAGAAAAAGGAGAGGGTGATAAATTATGAGTCTGGTTTCATTGACATTCGGCTCCAACAGGCAGCAAATGTCTGTCGGAAAAACTGTTGAAGTTATAAGGCCATGGGACAATATCAGGATTGACCCCGCTGTTGAGAACAGGCTGGAAGTGAAGAAGGTTTCCACTTTCCTGAATTTTGATTACCCCTACATCATTGGCGAAATCCTGCAGGGCGCGGTGCGCGAGGGCATGAAGGGAACATGCAATGGGATTGAATTTACCATTGAGGAAGTCAATTCCAAATACGGCGCAATCGCGAAGGCAGGAATGACTGTGGGGATAGTAGTGAAGGGAATTTCAAAAGAGCAGATAAACGCGGGCGAAGTAATTATACTGATGCAGTAGAATTTCAATTTTATATACTTCGGCAATCGTCTTAATAATACTTTTTGTTCCTTATTCTATTATGCGCCTTTATTTGGATTCAAATGTACTGATAAGCATTATACGCTCTGAGATTGGAAAAGGATTCGAACAGATGTATCAGAAAGTTGAAGAATTCTTCTTAAAATCCGGGAAAGATTCAATTTTTGTCTTGTCAGGCCTGGCATTAAAAGAAACAACAAAAATATGCTGTCTTGGCAAGAAAGAGATAATAGATTTTATCAGACAATACAATCTCAAATTTGAGTTAGTTGAACCAATAAGGGCAGACTATATTGCGTCTAAAGAATTTATCAGGAGGAAGATTCATTATCCTGATTCGCTGCATCTTGCAATCGCCATAAGGACAGAATGCGATGCGCTAGTCACCTGGAACCTCTCTGATTTTGAAAATGCGCAGGAAATTATAGATATAAGGCGGCCAGCGGATTTCATTTGATGATTCCGATTTCCCTTAAATAACTGTCTGCAATCTTTGCCCTTTCTTCTCTCGTTGGAAGTTTGCCTTTATAACCGCGCTTTAGCGCAAGTTTTGAAAGCCTTTTCGCCCCTTTTCTGAATTCACTCAATTTTTGCTGTTTTTCAACAAGCTCGATGGTTTTCTCCCTGATTGCATCCTTTATGAATTCGCTCCGCGAGGAATAGATTCGTGTCTTGTCCAGAACAGCATCCACATTCTTCACAAATTCCTTGTCAACCAGGACGCTTAAAGTAGGCATAGTTATATATGACTAACAAGAACAATTTATAAATATAGCATTTCAGCGCATTAAAGCAGCTGTCATTTCTTTTGCAGCTGCATTAATATCTCCGGCGCCATACAATGCCCTTCCGACAATCGCATGCCAGTTTTTTCCTGCCGCTTTTGCGGATTCCGTAATTTCCCCTCCCTGCGCAATCAGCCCCGGGGAATACAATATCGGCTCAATTCCCTTCGCTTCAAGCAATTTTTTATACTCCAAAATTTTCTCAGGCTTGTTTCCAGGAACTACAAAATCCCTGATGCCCAAATCAGCGGCAATCTCATATATTCGCTTCGGCGCATCATCAGCGATGAACCCAGAATCCTTCTGCAGATAATTCGCATGCGTCATTTCCCCGCCGACAATTATCCCGATTCCCGCCTTCTTTGCGGATTCTATCCACGCCTTTTCAGTAGCAGGGCCGGCCTGCGGGAAGAAAATTATTGAATCAGCCCCGCAGTTCTTGCAGGCATTTACAAATTTCTCTCCCAATTCAGGAATGTCTGTTGCCGCCTTCTGGTGGTCATAAATAATTGGAAGTTCAGTGTGTTTTCTAACGGCTTCAACAACTTTTTTTAATCCAAAGGGTATTGCGAGCTCCAATCCCACTTTATATGCGCCAATCCCCTCAACATCACAGGTCTCAGCAACAAGCTTTTCAAGCATGCCCAAATTGTTTACATCGCACGCGGGAATGATGCTCCTCTCAAGCTTGATTATCTTTTCCATTTCATGCGCCCCTTGCCCTGCTCCACGCTTCCTGATTTCTGAAGTAATCTGAAATATCCTCAAACTGCTGCTGCGGGATTTTATTGTGCGCTTTCAGAATTTCCAGAACTTCAGAAATTTTAAGCACGGCATGCAGGCTATAGCCTTTCTCTGCAAGCTCTTTTGATCCTCCCTGCTCCCTGTCGACCAGAACCACAACATCCCTTACCTTCAATCCCTCGGATTCCAGCGGCGCAATTGCCTCAAACTTGCTTGCGCCTGTTGTAATCAAATCATCAATCACAAGTATTGTTTCGCCGGAATTGTAAACGCCCTCAATTGCCTTTTTTGTCCCGTAATCCTTCACTTCCTTGCGCGAATATATCATCGGCTTGCCTGTTTGCAGGGAAAATGCCGTAGCAATCGCAATTGCGGCATAGGGAATTCCCGCAACGCGCTCATAGTGAAGATTGCCCGCAATACCCTTAAGCTCATTTGCCACAATTTTAAGGATTTCAGGATAGGAGACCAGAACGCGCAAATCAATGTAAATAGGGCTTTTCAGGCCTGATTTTAATGTGAATTCCCCGAACTTTACCGCGCCAACATCAAACAGCGCAATGCACAATTTTTCCTTCTCATCCATTAAAATTCACTTCCCTTCCCCTCGCGCTTCCATCAAAATTGCCATTGTCGTAAGCAAGATGCCCGTTTACAAATGTCTTTTCCACAAAGCCTTTTAATTTCATGCCCTCGAACGGGCTCCACCTGCACTTTGTCTGCAGCGCATCCCCATTAACAACCCACTCTTTTTTCGTATCAATTACGCACAAATCCGCATCATAGCTGATTTCAATTGCGCCCTTGCCCTTTATCCCGAATGTCTTCGCAGGCATTTCCGAACATAATTCTGCAACGCGCTCAATTGAAATTCTGTTCTCATTTGCAGCATTAAGCATCAATGGCAGCATTGTTTCGGCTCCGGGAACTCCGGAAGGCGCTTCCCAATAGCCTTTCTGCTTTTCCTCTTTTGTATGGGGCGCATGGTCTGTTGCAATAATGTCAATAGTTCCGTCAAATATGCCGTGCAGAAGCGCACTGTTGTCCTGCGCCCCCTTAAGCGAGGGGTTCATTTTGGCAAAATTCCCAAGCTTCCCATAATCCGCATCATTCAAGAAAAGATGGTGCGGTGTTGCTTCGCAGGTGAGATTGCCTGCGCGCTTTTCAGCAATGATTCTTTCCAATCCTGCAGAAGAAGAAACATGGCATATGTGCAGTTTATTGCCGGCTTCCCCGCGCAGGGCCAGCGCCTTTTCTATTGCTGCGAGCTCGCACCCGGAATTCCTTATTTTTGTGTGCGCTGCAACAGAATTTTCGCTTTTATACTGCTCGGAATTCTGCTTTATTATTGCCTCATCCTCCGCATGCACGCTCACAATTTTGTTATGCGCTTTTGCAATTTGGAATATCTTTTGCAGCACATTTTCATCCTCAATCAGCATATTTCCAGTGGAGCTTCCCATAAAAACCTTGAACGAGGCAATATTTTCATTTGCAGCATTTTCCAATTCTGCCAAATTCTCAGTTGTTGTTCCAAAATGGAATCCGAAATTGCACAACAAATCTCCCTGCACCAATTTTCTTTTTTCCTCGAGCAATTCCACTGTTGTTGTTGGGGGCTTGGTATTCGGCATGTCCAGAACTGTTGTAATGCCCCCTGCAAGCGCAGCCCTGCCCCCTGAATTCCAGTCCTCCTTGTGCCCCATTCCGGGAACGCGGAAATGCACATGCGCATCAATGCAGCCGGGAATGATTATTTTGCCCTTGCAGTCAATTTTCTGCGCAGCATCAATTTGAAGTTTGCTTAAACCAGCAATTTTTCCATCCGCAATTCCTATATTCAAATCCATAAATGAGCCGGAAACAAAAACCCTTCCATTCTCAAGCGCGCAGTCAATTTTCATTTTTCATCCGCCTCATAATTTCTTAACCAGGAATTTCTCCCCCTTTATTTTCTTAAAACCGAATCTTTTTGCTATTCCATAATACAGTGCCCTGATTGCATTCCTGCGCTCCGGGCTAAGCAGCTTCCACAATACGGCAGGATTTGCCTCAGGCCTGAGAAGCTTGACATTTATGAATTTCAGCCTTCTTGCGTGTTCTATTGCAGTGCCTACCAAATAATTCGCCCATGTTGTTTTTGCATTTTTGCCAAACAGAATTAATTTGTCCTTGAATTCCAGCCCCTGTATTTCATATATTTTCAGGGTTCCCCTGGCAAAACCAAGGGCAAGGTTTGCCAATTCCCGGCTTCTGGAATCCGCAAGCACTATTCCAAATGCCCCGGGCTGATAAGTGTGTCTTTTACTGAATTGTAATTTGTAGCCTGGAACCCCTTCTGTTGGAAATGTGCCGAGATAATGCCTTCCGTATTTTCTTCTCCTTGCGCTTTCCAGCGTGCTTAATTTCTTATATGAAATGCCAGCGCCAAGTATGGGTATTTTTATTTTTGGACCGATGTTCTGTGCAGGTTTTCCCATTATTTCTGCCTCCATTCCGCATATTCCTTCAGTGGCACTTTCCTTCCTGTCTTTAGCCGCGCTGAATTCCCGAACTCAAGCATTTTCTTCAGCATTTCATTCCCGAATACCGGCCCATCAGCGCATACCCTTATTCCATTTACCGAACACTGCCCGCAGATTCCAAGGCCCCCGCATTTCATAAAGCGCTCAAGGCTTGCCTGCAGGGGGATTTTGTGGCTTTCGCAGATTTCAAAAACGCGCCTCATCATTGGTTCTGGCCCGCAGCAAAAAACAGCATCAAATTTTTCCCCCTCACCCAATAATCTTTCAAGCACCTGCGTATTGAATCCTTTTTCCCCCGCGCTTCCATCATCTGTTGTTATGTATAACTCCGAGCACTTTTTCAGGCGCTCTTCAAACAGCAAATCATTTTTAGTGCGCGCGCCCAAAATAAATTCCGGATTTTGCAATGCTTCCGCAAGCGGTACAAGCGGGGCAGCCCCTATCCCTCCGGCAACAATACATGCGCTCCTTGCCTTTCCTGCATCAAACCCATTCCCATAAGGCCCCCTGATTCCAAGCACTTCCCCCGCTCGCATTTCATGCATTTTTTCCGTTGCTTTTCCCTTCTTCTGGACTGTGATTGCAATATCGCCTGAGATTTTTGAGAGAGAAAACGGCTTCTCATCAATGCGAGGTATCCACACCATTATGAACTGCCCTGGCTTCGCATCCAACTGCGCATCCAGCACAAATGTTTTCACATTTGAATTTTCATTTATTATTTCCTTTATTGCAACCCCGACAGGATAATCAAGCATGCGCCTGCCCCCTTATTTCTTCAAGGCTTTTTACCTTGTTCTTTTTCATCCACATTTCCATTTCCCTGCAGACCTGCGCAAAAATATTCATTCCCCTGTAATAGATTCCGGAGCCAATTCCAATTGCTGTTGCGCCTGCAAGAATCATTTCAATAGCATCCCTTCCTGTAAGAATGCCCCCGACCCCTATTATGGGGATTTTCACGCTCTCATAAACATCATAGACGCATCTCACAGCAACAGGCCTGAGCGCAGGGCCTGAAATGCCACCGCACTTGAAATCAAGAACGGGCTTCCTGCTGTTTATGTCAATCAGCATTCCCGGTCCAAGGGTATTAACAGCAGTAATTGCGCTTGCGCCTGCTTTTTCAGCAGATTTTGCAAGCTCCCCTATGCCCGGGACATTCGGGGAGAGCTTCACAAAAATCGGAAGCCTTGTTTTTTCCCTTACCGCATTTGTAATTGCGCTTGTCGCTTCCGGGGTTCCCTGCCCCGCAAGCAATCCGAATCCGGGAGTATGGGGGCAGGAAAGAGGCAGTTCAATTGCGGAAAACTGGTGCAATGAATCTATTTCCCCTGCGAGAAGCGCAAATTCTTCCGGCTTCTCGGCAACAATGCTTGCAATTATTGGAATTTTAATTCCGGATAAATCTGCAAATTCTTTCTTTGCCTCCTCAATTCCCGCATTGCTGTAGCCGACGGCATTCATAATCCCTGCCTCAAAGCCGATTATTGTGGGGTTATGGTGCCCCTCCCTCGGATTCAGGGTAATTGATTTTATTGTTGCTGCGCCCGCGCCGGAATCGGAAACCCTCTGGAGAAGCTCCCTGCTCACTCCCAAAATGCCCGAAGCTAAAATAGTTGGATTCTTCAGCCTCAAATTGCACAAATCAACTTCCAGCAACTAACTCCCTTTAAAATTAGAGCAAATGTTATTAATAATTTTTGCAATGGCAAAGCGCTATTTCACTGAATTGAATATTTCGCTTTCATCCATTTCCCTTTCACAATAGCGGCATTTTGCCCTGAGCGGCGCATCAGAAATTGAGAATTTTGTCGCGATGCTTTCCGCATTGGTTATGCAGTTCGGATTGATGCATTTTATTGTTCCATTCACGGATTTCGGCAGCTCAATTTTATTTTTATTTGCAACATTTGAATTTTTTATTATGTTGAGCGTTGCGCCCCTTGCAATGAGCGCAATCTTGTTTATTTCCTCCCCGCTTAATTCCTTCCCCTCAATAAATACAAGGTCCTTCCTTCCAAGCTTCCCGCTTTCAGTGTTTATCGCAAGCGTAATCGCATGCTGGTGCCCCAATTTCAATAATTCAAGTATTTTGAGCGCGCTCCCCACCTTCAAATGGTCAAGCACGGTTCCATTGCTTATTGGGGTCAGGCGGATGTCATCGTTCTTCATTTTTCATTCCCCAAAGTGTTAAGTATTGCTTCCCTCACAGGAATTCCATTCGCAGCCTGCTGGAAATAAAGCGC
The DNA here is from genome assembly GCA_016187745.1 of Candidatus Iainarchaeum sp. GTDB lineage: Archaea > Iainarchaeota > Iainarchaeia > Iainarchaeales > JAXPJC01 > JACPJC01. Next base: position 32,863 of record JACPJC010000009.1, read on the forward strand.
GGCATCAGTCTCATCAATCTCGGTTGAAATCTCATTTATCCTCGGCAGGGGATGCATTATCCTGAACCTGCTTTTCGTGCGCTGCAGGATTTCCTTCGTAAGAATGTAAACATCCTTTATCCTCTCGTATTCCAGGGGGTCTGCAAACCTTTCCTTCTGGATGCGCGTAGCATACAAAACATCAAGCTCGGGAAGAAATTCATGCAGTTCCGCGCTTTCTCTTATTTTTACCCTGCCCTTTATCGCATTTGCAATGTGCCCGGGCATTTTCAGCATCTCCGGGGCAATAAAATAAAGCTCAACATTATCAAACATGCTTAGCGCCACTGCCAAGCTGTGCACTGTTCTCCCATATTTCAGATCCCCGAGCATTCCGATCTTCAAGCCATCAATTTTTCCGAATTCCCTGCGCATTGTGTAGAGGTCCAGCAAAGTTTGCGTAGGGTGCTGGTTGCTCCCATCCCCCGCATTTATTACGGGTTTTGCGCTGACTTCAGCAGCGCGCCTTGCGCTCCCATCAAGCGGATGGCGCATTACAATTACATCAGAATATTTCTCAACCATCCTAATTGTATCTGAAAGCGTTTCGCCCTTCTTCTGGCTTGTTGCATTCGCATCCGAAAAGCCCACAACCTTCGCCCCAAGATTCTGAGCGGCTGTTTCAAAGCTGAGCCTTGTCCGGGTGGAAGGCTCAAAAAAGAGCGAAGCGACAACCTTCCCGGAAAGAAGCGCATTTTTCTCCTCAATCCGCATCGCCTCAAGCCTTGAGGCCTGGCTGAGTATGAAATTCATGTCACTGAGGGAAAAATCATTTATGGAAATTACATCCGCAAGCGCGAAATTCGACCTTTCAATGAGCACCCAAACCCTTTATAATATTGAAATCAGGAATATTTAATCATTTCCCTTTCAGAACTCTTCCTTCGCTGATTTCAGCCTCATGCTCCCCTTGAAATAGCCGAACATGATTATGAGCAGCATCTCCGCTATTGCGATAATGGCCGCGGCATAGAAGTCAACGAAGCGGTTTACTGCAAGCGGCAGAATGAACGCAATTACGCTCAGCAGCGCCCTTGCAAGCATCTCGCGCTTTCTCTCTTCCGAGCTTTTTGCCCCCTCCCCGAACAAGTAATAGGAATACCTGTATGTGAGCACAGCAGCAATCCCGCAAAGCACAACAAGCAGTATAAGGAGCAATGGCGCCTCAACAATTGTTTTCCCGAACAATAATTTCGCAATGTTTGTGAGGAACTGCTGCATTGTAAGGCCTGCAGCAACTGCGCTGAACTGGCTTTTTATCCTGTTTGCGCATACCTGCACCCTTACATCATAGGTTGCAATTTCCAATGGCTCATATGTAATGAGGCCTTCGGCATCTGAAGATTCAATAACCTTCTTGTGCTGCCAGGAGATTTCCGCGCTTGTATTTTTTATTGTTCCAAGCATCGGGTGCTTTGCCCTTATTTCCGCCTTTTCCCCGATGGGAACTTCCCTTGTTATGTCAACAACAATCAGGTTGCTGTTCATGTCAATAGGGTCAGTAAGGTCGTATTTTATTTCCTGGCCATCCATTACGCAATCATCGTCGCTGTCGGCATCTTCCGGATTTGTATGGTATTTTGTTACTTCATCCTCATCAGTTATGCCGTCATTGTCAGAATCCTTTCCCGGGAGGAATATGAACGGGCATGCGCTTCCCGTCAATCCATTTTCCTCATCCACAAGGCCATCCAGATCGTCATCAATGCTGTTTCCGCAGATTTCCGCCACAATATTTGCGCAGCCCTCATCCGCTTCGCCATTATCATTGTCATCAATGCCGTTTCCGCATATCTCCCCGCAGCCCTCATCAATGCCCCCATCCAAATCATTGTCAGTTCCATCGCCGCAAACCTCAATGCATTCCGGGTCATCCTGGTCTATCAGCGCATCGCCGTCATCATCAACTGCATTGTTGCATATTTCCCCTGACTTTATGAGAATGCTTGCTGTTGCGGAATTGTTGTTCTCGTTTGCGCCCTCATCAACGCTATTGGAAGAATCGGCAACAACATGGATTGCAACTGTCCCATCAAGCCCCGCTGAATCGAATGTGAATTGCGCTGTTGCCGAGGCGCCGGAGGCAAGCCCCTGGATTGTTACTGTGCCAATGTCATATTGCATCCCATTCTCAGCCCTGTAGGCGCGCACATTGAAAGTTCCCGCATCCTGCTGCCCGATATTCTGCATTGTTGCGGTTATTGCTGCCGGAGAGCCCTTTGCAAGTGTTTTCGGCGCAGAAATGCTTTTCAGCCACAGGTCCGCATTAGCGCTGCTCATTGTTATTGTAATGCCCCTGCTGTTGTTGGTTTCATCACTCTCAGCTGTGCTGTTCGTTGAATCGGCATTCACATCATATGCAACGCTCCCTGTTTTTCCTGAAGTGTCAACGCTGAACTGCACCATCTCGCTTTCATTGCCCGGGGAGAAGAGCAGTGAGAAGGAATCCGCAATTTTCAGCAATGGCGCCGCAGCTGCAGCAGCAATCCCGCAGAGAGCCGCATTAATCTGCGCGCCGTCCTGGGTGCAAAGCCTGCTTGCAGAAATGCTTTTTGAATCCTTCCTTGCCGGGGCGCCCGCAATTTTCTCAAACAATCCGATTTCAATTGCTGATTGCACGGCCTGCATGCCGATATTCTGTATTGTTGCCGTAAGTGTAATAATTTCCCCCGGGGTTGCAAGCAGCTTGCTTGCAACAAGCCCAGAAACAATCAAATCAGGGAGGTTTGCTATTATCAACAGCTGCGCCGTTGCTGTGTTGTTTGTTTCGCTTTGTTCGGAAATCTTTACATCATAATCCGCATATACTGCAAATGACACAATTCCCGAGAGGGCAGATGTTGAAACACCGGTGAATGAAATTTGCGCTGATTCGTTGACTGCCAGCGCATTTATGGTCTTTGTCTGCAGCAGCACCCCGCTCTGCGAGGTTCCCCTGTACAATGCGATGTTTACTGCGCCCGAAGCGACATTTCCAATATTCTTCACAGTTGCATTTAATGTCGCTGCTGTGCCGCTTGCAACTGACGCAGGGGAAAAGCCTGCCGAGCTTATTGTAAAATCAGGGGCATTTGTCGGCGGGGAGATTGTTACGGTAATTCCCTGCTGATTGTTGTTTTCATTCTGCTCATTTATGCTGTTGGCATTGTCCGCGAACAATGTAAAAAGCGCATCCCCACTCAGTGCGCTTGTATCAACCAATGGGAACTCGACTGCTGCTGTGGAATTTGCCTGAAGCTGGGCAATCTGCACTGACTGCAGAAGGGTTCCGGCGCCCGTTCCCAAATACAAGCCGACATTGAATGGCTGGGTGATGTTTGCTGCAGAATTGTTCCTTATTGCTGCGGAAAAGCTTATTGCCGTTGATTGCGGCACTGACGCGCCCGGATAAACCGAAAAGGAATCAATGCTCAAATCCCATGAGCTTTCAGACAGCACCTGGCAGTAAAGCGTCAAATCATGCAGCGATGGCGTTGTTGCAGCATCAGTTGTTTCAAGCGCAGCCTCAATTTTCGCATATCTCCCGTTCTGATTGCTGAGCGTTGCAGGTGCGCTTGTGTAATATGCGGACCATGATGCCGTTGCAAGCCCATCAGCAGTATTTGCGCTTTTTATGCGGAATTTCACATTTGTATTTGCAGGCTTTGTCGCATTCCATCCAATTGAGGAGAATGCCGCATTTGCGGTTGCATCAAAATCAAGCTGCAGGCTTCCGCTTAACTGGCTGCTCGCCAATTTTACATCATCCGGGCTGCTTGTTGTATCAACATTATTCGCAATTCCGTATTCCCACTGCGCCTTCGTTGTCCATGTCCCCGGGCAGCCGGAAAGTATTTGCGTGATTGTTATTGGTATGCTATCACTATCAGTTCCGCCGAGATTGTCAGTTACTGTCAATGTAACTGTATAATTCCCTGCAATTGAATAAATGTGCGTTGCAGCAGCACTGCCTGCGCCACCCCCATCCCCGAAGTCCCATGCGTAGCTAACTATTGTGCCATCGCTGTCATATGAAGCAGAGCCGTCAAATGCGATTGTTTCCCCCTGAATTGCGGAATATTTATTGGCTGAGGCGCTTGCTGTTGGCGCCTGGTTGTAAGCTGAGCAATTAAGCGTCAAATCATTGAGTGTTGGCGTTGCTATGGGGTCTGTAGTTTCCAGTGTTGCTTCCACCTGCGCAAATCTTTTGTTGCTATAGCCCGCATAAGTGCTCAAATCAGCTGCAGAGGCTGTATAAAAGATTGACCACGCTGCGGAATCCAATGCGCTTTGCGTATCTGCCGTCCTTATTCTGAATTTTACATCAGTATTTGCCGGCTTTTCGGCAGTCCAGGAAAGGGAAGAGAAAATGCTCTGCGCCTGCGCATCAACTGTTGCAAGCCATGTGCCTGAACTTGCATAGGAGCCTATCGAAGCCGCGCTTAAATCAAACCAGTCAAAGCTGCCCATGCCCCTTCCATCCCCCGCAAATCCAACTTGCAGGTCTGCGGCACTGCTGAAAAAGCCCGCAGGCAGGCTGAGCGCATTCCATGTGATACCGTCAGCGCTGTAATACATTGAAATGCCGGAGCCAGCGCGGGCAATTTTAAAATAATATGGATAACTGAAAGATGGAACCTGAATTGATACGCTTCTCCCTGAATAATCGTGTGCCAGGATATAATAAGCCGCTCCGCAATAGGGCAGGCACGTGCCCGTGGGGCTTTTTTGCAATCCAACATAAGCCCATTCAGCCCCAACTTTTGGGCGTATTAAAAAACTTATGCGCGAACCGCAATAACTTTGCCCGGAGCAATATGCAAAGGAATCCAATTTTGTCTTTGCAGTAAAATCCCCCTTGACATCATCTATGTACAAAAAGCCATAGCCTGCAGATATATCGCCATCAGCGGCAACAATATTCATTTTTCCTGATGTTTCGCTGTAACTCGCATTGCTGTACGCCTGCCACTTCCATATGCCGCTAACTGCCCCGTCATCAAAATTATCGTAGAATGCAATTGCCTTATTAAGCAGAATATTTCCGGGGCTTGCTGTTATGTCCGTATTTGCCAATGTGCCATAGGCAAAATCCGCCTGGGTTGTAAAGTGCGCAGGGCAGCCCGCAAATACAGTTGGCGCGGCAGAAATGTTTATTGTTGCTGTTGCGCTTGCTGTTGCCCCGAGATTATCAGTTACTGTCAATGTGGCAGCATATGTTCCAGGCGCAGAATATGAATGCGTTGCGCTTGATGTGTTGCCATGCGCTGTTGAATCCCCCCAGTTCCAGTCATAGCCTGCGATTGTCCCATCGGCATCAGTTGAAGTGGATGTGAATGTAATTGTTTCCAAGGCGTTTGCGGAGTACTTGCTTGCAGTGAAGCTTGCTGTTGGCGCCTGATTTGTTGCCGTGCAGCTGAGAGTGAGGTCCTGCAGAATCGGCGTATAGGAAGTATTGGAAGTTTCAAGGGTTGCCTCAACTCTTGCATATCTCCCTGAAGAAGCATTCAGAGTTGCGGGGGAATTTGTGAAATATGAGCTCCACGCTGCGGAATCCAATCCCGCAGAACTATCAGCAACCTTGATGCGGCTTTTTATTTCTGTGTAGTTTCTCCTTACATTTGAGATGCGCAGCTCATCAATATAGGCATTATAAATTCCTGGAAGCACTGTTTCGGGGTCGCTAGGATTTGTTAAGTGATTGCCCAGCCCATAGCTAATGCAGCTGTCGCCGCAGTTTGATACATGATTGGCGGTAGCAGTGCCTTCTGCAGCAAGCACGCCCTTTATCCATAATTTCTGCGGCTGCCCATTGCCGTAAGATGCAGCAACATGTGTCCATGAGTTTATAGGAATCTGGCCCCCAGTAATCAATACATTCTGGCCTGATGCATTGTAAATAAAAGCTATACTTCTATCTTGGTGTAATTTGATATGGATCGAATCATAACCCGAACCGTTTCTGTTGTTGAATATGAACCTGTTTTCAGTAGGCTCTGCTGTCAAATAAATCCAGAATTCTATTGTGCCTGATACGGGAGGCGCCCCTGGCCAACTAATCTTATCCGCGCTGTTGTCTGCATAAACCCCCTGCCCGAATTTCCCTGTGCTGAAAGTGTAACCGGAATTTGTGCCTGTTGTTGCGCCATTGAAATGCTCAAGCAGCGTTGTTGAAGGATCGCTTGTGAATTCACGCTGTGTTGGCACGGGAGATGCGCATATAACTGTGCATTCTTCAGCCCCGTTATTGTTTGCGCCTTCCCATGCCCCGCAGCCATTGTTGTTCGGGGTTCTTTGGGTGCTTACCCAATTCTCTGAAGGCCCTGCGCCATGGCTGCTGCCGGTGCCTGTATCGCTCCATGAAAGCCTTGTATCAGAGCCATCGCAGAAGGCGAAGTGCAAATCTTCTGTGGTAAGGCCTGAAATTACCGCTTCATTCGCGGTTGAATTCCTCGCGTATATCGCAGAGGCGCCAAAGCTTTCATTCCAGAGCAATTGTGGGAAGGTTGTGCCTGCTGCGCCGGAATCGAAATCCAGTGAAATAGTGCCCGAACTTGCATAAGCGCCCGAATAAAGCGCTGCAATCTCGCCTGCTGAAAGCGCCCTGTTGTAGATTACGGCCTCATCAATTGTGCCATTAAGCTGGCTGCCAAGGGAAGGGTCATATGCCGCAGAATTAAGCGCATTGCTCCCATTCCAACTCATTCCCAGCGCGCCATTGAGATAAATTTTTACAGCGCTTCCATCATATGTTCCCGCAACATGATACCATGTGTTAAGCTGCAATGTTGTTGCCCACGTATAGGCGGCGATGCTGACGGCATCGTTTCCAACCCAAAACTGCGCTTGCCCATCGGGGCGGATGCTAAGCAAATATCCGTTTGACCCCCCATACTTGCCTATAACCGCACCATAGCTGCCGCCCGGATAGCTGTCCAATTTTACCCATGCGGCCGCTGTAACAACATTTGGGCCCAAACCCGCAGAATTCGGTATGAGCACATGATCATCAACGCCGTCAAAGTGCAATGCATTGCCAAATACGCCGGAAGAAGTCCAAGTTGGCCCGTTTGTCAGTGTCCCATTATTCCCATTTCCGCTTGAATCTGAAGCTGTTGTTCCTGTTCCCTCATTGAAATGCATCAGCAGCTTTGTGCTTGCATCCGCTGCACCGCTTGCCAGAACCACATCCCCCGTGCTTGCAGCAGTGTCAACGCTGGCTTTTGTCCCGGAATCCCAATCCCCCTGCGAGCTCCAGGTTTTCGGGCACTGTGCGCTTGCATATGGAAAGAGCAGCAGCGCGAATATCGCAGCCAAAAGAGCCGGATAGGCAAGATATTTCATGTCATTTAAGTAATGTCATTTCCTATATATAAACAATATAGTGGGAAGCAAATGCCGCCAAAAAATCAGGGATTGGAATGTGTCAGAAATCCATCCGGAATTCAATGCCATGGTTCCTGAAGCCAAGGCGCCTGTAGAGTTCATGCACCCCCTTCCTCCGGTGCCTGCTGGTTGCTATAAGCTTGTAGCAGCTCTTTTTCTTTGCCAGTTTTATGGCATCATTGATCAGCGCCGTCCCTATGCCCTTTCCCCTTGCGCCTTCATCAACAAACAAATCCTCCAGAAGCCCGAATGGGACTTTATGCAGGTCATTTTTCATGATGTAGAGGTATATCCTTCCAATCTCCCTGCCGTTTGCTCTGGCGGAAAGCCTTATGCCCCTGCAGCTTAACCTCCTGCTTTCTATCTTAATTGCGATTCCTCCTGCTGATGCTATTTGCCATATTTTCTGAACAGCTTTATGATGCTGAAATCTGCTTCACTGTGCCTGTCAAGCCCAAGCCTTTCATACACAATTGCCGCAAAGCTGGCAGGCGCCAGGCACCCAAGCTCGCATATTATTTCCTTTATGTAAGTTGCGCGCGTAATGTCAAATGCCGGATTCCTTATTTTCAAGTGTTTCATTTTTTTCTCCCAGATTTCAAGCGGGGGGCGCTCCTCGATTATTTCCAGCTCTCCGAAAGTTGTCAGGGGGTCAAACTTGTGCGAGGAGCACGCAACATAATGCGGAACATTTTCCTTTGCAGCGGCAAGCGAGATCTGCGCAGTGCCTATCTTGTTCACAACATCGCCGTTTGCAAGGATTGCATCCGCGCCCGTAATCAATAAATCAGCGCCGTGCATAAGGGGATAGGCCGCGGAATCAGCAATGATTGTAACTGGAATTCCGGATTTCGCAAGGTTTTCTGCGGTAATGCGCCCCTGCATTTTTGGGCGCGTTTCAGTGCATATAACCCCCTTGAGCCTTCTTTCCTTCCATGCCCTTTTCAGGATTTCCTCGACTGTGTTTGAGTGGCAGTGCGTAAAAACAACCGCGCCTTTTGGGATTATGCCGGAGCCGAATTCAGCAATTTTTTCAAGCGCCTTTTTCCTGTCCGATTCATAGCTGTTGCAAGCGGATATTATTTTTTGCTTCAGCTCACGGGCAGAATCCGTTTTGGACTGCACCACCCTTAGGATTACCCTGAGCGCTGTGCGCATTTCGGGCTCGGTCGCCCTTGAGTTAAGGAAGAGAAGCATGCCCTGCTTTATCTCATTGCGCAGTTTCTCAGCGCTTCCGGCCCTGCTTTCCTGCGCCTCCCTTCTAATGGCTTCCACAACCGCAACCCTGACTTTTCCCGCGCCCTGTATTTTAAGCGCCTTAATGTCAGAAACAGTTTTTTTCAATTTTTTTCCAGGCACTTTATCACCGCGTTTTTTCTTCGGATAAAACCCAGGCTTTCTTTTTTCCTAAAAAAGAAAGGATTGGTTTATAAACACCCCAAGGTTTAAAAGGATGTTATTTTACAATTAATACATAGCCTATATTTAAGGTTTATTGAAAATTTCGGGGTGGTCTTTTTGAAGGGAATTGTGCAAAGGGCGCTGAAAACAGCAAAATACTCTGCACCCGTAAGGGGCAGGCACTCAGTAAAGGGCGATGATTCCTTGGGGAAGCTTCTTGAGTCCATAAAGGCGAAAATCCGCGTTGTTGGAGTTGGGGGAGGGGGCTGCAATACGCTTGAGAGGATGACTGAGATTGGCATACACGGCGCGGAAACTTTTGCTGTTAATACCGATGCGCAGGATTTATTGAATACGCTTGCAGACCGCAAGATACTTATCGGAAGGGAAGTAACGCGCGGCCTTGGCTCAGGCTCCGACCCTACAGTCGGGGAAGCCGCGGCGCGCGAGAGCTTCGACGATTTGAAGGAAATCCTTTCGGATTCCGACCTCATATTCATAACGTGCGGAATGGGCGGCGGCACAGGAACCGGCGCAGCGCCTATTGTTGCCGAATTGGCGCAGGATTTGAATGCGCTTACCGTTGCTGTTGTAACGCTCCCATTTACTGTTGAGGGAAGGAAAAGGATGGAGAACGCAATGGAGGGGCTTGCGAAAATGCGCAAGAACGCCGACACGATAATAATAATCCCGAATGACAAAATACTTGAGATTGCGCCCGACCTTCCAGTGAATGCCGCATTCAAGGTCGCGGATGAAGTGCTTACAAATGCCGTTAAGGGAATTACTGAAATGATAACAAAGCCGGGCCTGATAAATCTTGATTTCGCTGACCTGAAAACAATACTGAAAAAAGGCGGCGCAGCAATGATAGGGCTTGGGGAAAGCCAGAGCGAAAGGGCAGCGGATTCCCGCGCATTAGAGGCTGTTGAAAATGCGCTTACTTCCCCATTGCTTGATGTTGACATTTCAGGGGCGAACCGCGCATTGGTGAATGTTGTGGGGGGGCAGGACATGACTTTGAGGGAAGCTGAAATGATTGTTGAGGCGGTTTCAGCGAAAATAAACTCAAATGCGCACATAATATGGGGCGCGATGATAAGCGATGACTTGCCCAAGAACCAGATACAGGCGATGATTGTGATTGCGGGAGGGCGCTTCCCCTTCCTTGACCACGCGGCAACAGAATCCGGGGAGCTTGATTTGGGCATAGAATTCACAGATTAACCAATCCCTTTTCTTTTAGGAAAAGGAAAGGTCTAGGTTTTATCCCAAAAGAAAAACCAAGGAAAAAATAATTTTGAAGTTATCCAAAAAGAAAATAACTTTCAGGGAAAAATATAAAAAATCAGAGGTTGATTAAAATGTACGGCACAGAGCAAACGGGCAAAGTTACAATAAGGCAGAGGATTTCTGAATTCATCGGGACGAGCAGGCGCATATTGATTGTCTCCCAGAAGCCTAGCTGGCTTGAATACAAGACCATGGCCAAAATTACCGCGCTCGGGATTGCGCTCATTGCGGTTATTGATTATGTTATAACCCTGGCCTTCAGGCTGCTCGGCCTTGGCATATGAGCCCAATTAACCCCTTTATAAACCTTTATATTTTATATTTTTATATCAAATATTCGCTGATTGTTTTGGATGATTTGAAATGATTTTCACTGTGCGCACAACTGTTGGGCAGGAGAGTTTGGTAGTGGACATTCTCGCGAACAAAATCCACAAGGAAGAGCTTAATATCTACTCGCTTGTTGTTGTGCCCGGCATAAAGGGCTACATACTTGCGGAAGCTGACAATGAAATGACCGTAAGAAGGGGAATTACAAACACCCCCCACATAAAGGGGAAGGGCGTTGTCGGCGGAGAAGTAAAAATTGCAGAGCTTTCCTCAATACTTGAATCAAAGCCCCTTATGAAATCAATAAAGGAAGGCCAGGTTGTTGAGATTGCTGCCGGCCCATTCAAGGGGGAGAAGGCGCGCGTCATAAGGGTGAATGAGACAAAAGAGGAAATTACAGTTGAACTGCTTGAAGCGGCGGTTAAGATCCCGGTTACAATAAGCGCGCAGCAGATAAGGGTTTTGGGGGAATGAAAAATGAAGGCGCCCATAAAAAAAGCTAAGATAATAAAAATAAGAATGACTGCCAGAAATCCATACAACATATCACAATTAATTGATTTGCAAAAAAAACTTCCAAGTGAAATTGAAAAATTACATAGGAAATATGAGAAACTTTCAGAATCAGCTGATGTAAATAAAATAGGAGAATTCAAAAGAGTCAAGGCAGTTCTGTTGAAATGTATTAAAGTAGAAAGGCAGATTAATGAAATTCTTACTGGAAAATGAGGAAATGAAAATATGCCTGAAGTGAAAGTTCTGGTTGAAGGGGGAAAGGCAACGCCTGCGCCTCCGCTTGGGCCGAGTTTAGCCCCATTAGGAGTGAATATCGGCGAGATTGTGAAGCAGATAAACGAGAAGACAAAGGAATTCGCGGGAATGAAAGTCCCTGTAACCGTTGCTGTGGATTCCGCAACAAAGGATTTTGAGATAAAAATCGGAAGCCCGCCAGCAAGCGAATTGATAAAGCGCGAGATTAAGATCCAGAAAGGCGCGGCAAACCCCAAAACCGAGGAAGCGGGGAACATCAAGATTGAGCAGCTGCTGAAAGTAACTAAAATGAAATTCCAGAACATGAATTCCTACAGGATGAAAAGCGCTGTTAAGGAGATTGCGGGAACCTGCGCAAGCCTAGGGATAAGGGTTGATGGGAAGAAGGCAAGGGAATTCCAGAAGGATGTAGATGAGGGCAAGTACGATGCTGCCATAGAGCAGGCGGGCGCTGCGTAGTGTTTATAAATATTCCCGTATGTGAATTAGTATAGTTTTGCCGGAATTACTGCCATTTGGCAGGAGGTTTTTTTGTGAATTCGCAGGATTTTCTAGCAGCTGTGCAGAAAATGCGCTCTGGCGCCGAAAAGCGCAAATTCAGGCAGGCTGTTGATTTGGCAATAAATTTCAAGGACATGGACTTCAGCAAGCCCGACAACAGGATAGAGCTGAGCATAAAGCTTCCTCATGCGTATAAGGCCGGCACTTCAAGGGCTGTTGTATTTGCAAGGGACAAGGGATTTGCCTCCGCGCTTTCGGGAAAGGCGAAGGTAATACTTGAGAATGAGATTCCCGCGCTTGACAAGAAGGCAGTTGAAGCCCTGCTTAATGAATATGATGTTTTCCTTGCCGAGGGGCCTGTAATGCTTTCAGTTGGAAAATACCTCGGGCAGCAGCTGGCGCCAAAGGGAAAAATGCCCAAGCCTGTAAATGCTGATGTGAAGGCTTTTGATTCAATGCTGGCAAGCGCCTCCGGCAGCGCGAAATTGGGCAACAAGAAGGGAAAGAACATGCCTGTTGTTCATTCAGCAATAGGCAATGAGGAAATGCCTGATGAGAAGCTTGCGGAAAATGCATTTGCGGTTTATTCTGCGGTTCTTGCGGAACTCCCCTCAGGCGAGCAGAACATCAAATCCATTTATATGAAACTTACAATGGGCCCCGCGATAAAGATAGGGGAAAAGGCAAACAAGGAATGAAATCATGGCTAAAATGCACACAAGGGCATGGAAGGAGAATGAGCTTAAGGACGTTGCCTCGCTTATTGGGAAGTATTCTGTCATAGGGGTTGCGGACCTTGAGAATTTCCCTGCGGATTTGTTCCAGAAACTGCGCAAGCAGCTTAATGGGAAGGTTGAATTTACAGTTTCAAAGCAGCGCGTAATTAAGAAAGCATTTGAGCAGTCAAAGCTTAAGGAAAGTGGCCTGCTTGATTCAATAAAAGGAAGCTGCGCGATAATTGCAACAAACCTCAATCCCTTTGAGCTTTATGCAATCCTCAAGAAGAATTCTGGCAAGATAGGCGCAAAGCCAGGAATCATTGCGCCTTTTGATATTATTGTTCCTGCCGGAGACACAGGACTTCCTCCCGGCCCCGCACTAAGCGACCTAAAGCAGGCAGGCCTTCCTGTAAAGGTGCAGGGCGCGACAATATCAATTCCCGAGGATACGGTTGTTGCGAAGAAGGGGGAAATAATAAAGCCGGTTGTTGCTAGCACGCTTGCGAAATTAGACATAAAGCCGATAAAGGTAATGCTTAATCTGGTTTGCGCATACGAATCAGGCCAGCTCTACAAGGCAGAAGTTCTTGATATGGACATTGAGGAGCAGACAGCAAAATTCTGCACTGCGCACAGGAATGCGCTTGCGGTTGCGCTTGAAATCGCATACTGCGCAAGTGCGACAACTCCATTGCTCCTGCAGAAGGCGCACAGGAATGCGCTTGCGGTTGCGCTTGAGAGCTCATTCCCCGAAAAGGATGTCCTGCCATTGCTCCTGCAGAGGGCTGAAATGCAGGCGAATGCAATAAAGGCGAAAATTCCAGAGGTTAGCGCTTAGCAATTATTGAATGAAACGGAGGTCAGAAAATGGAATACATATACACGGCAATGTTGCTGCATGCAGCAAAGAAGGACATAACGGAAACGGCAGTGGAAAAAACACTCGAGGCGGCAGGAATCAAGGCTGATTCTGCAAAGGCAAAGGCTTTGGTTGCTTCACTCAAGGACATAAACATAGATGAGGCAATAAAGTCCGCGGTTTTCGCAGCGCCAGCAGCAGCGGCAGCGCCAGCAGAAGGCAAATCAGCAAAGAAGGAAGAGAAGAAGGAAGAGCACAAGACAGAGGAAGAGGCAGCAGCAGGCCTGGGCGCGCTCTTTGGGTAATTTTTGCAAAATTTATTTTTATTTTGCAACTTCCCAGAGTAGCCCAAACTGTTTTCTGTAAGCATCAGCTATTTCCTTGTTTCTGATGATGATCAGGTGGCTTGGCTGGCCCCACAGGTATATTTGGATATTGTCGCCATAAATCTGGGTTGGATTGGGATTAAAGAACTTTTCAGGAATTTTCCTGTATTGGGTTGTTTTGCGTTTAAAGATTCCTTTTCCCCCTTCCTTAATAATTACTCTTTCTTTAATTCCAAACCGTTTCAAGTCATGTTCATATAGTTTTACTGCAAGACTGTCCTCGGCCAATGGGATTGATTCGTCTACTGCAGTAGACAAAACCTCGCCCTTGGTTTTCTTCAGGGAGCTGATGATATCTTTCAGGCCCACCCTAATCACATTCCTGCCTTTATAAGTTTCGACTATCAGCTTGTCTTGGACTTGTTTTTGTAAATTGGCCAGCTCAGGCAACAATTGCTTGAATTGCTCAACTTCATCAGATAAATATTCTAAAATAATTTCAGGATTTACTGCCTTAAAAATCAGGTGCTTCCCCTCCTTTGCACTGCTCACAAAGCCTTTCTCACCAAGCCTGTTTAATGCGTCATAACAGGCCTGCCTGTACAAACCGGTTTTTTTGGCCAATTCATAAACAGACAACTGGTTATTTCCCAATAAAGTCAAGTAAATGCTGGTCTCATAATCCGTTAAGCCAACCCTCTTCAGGAGTTCTTTATCCATTGTAATATGAAATCATACGAATCAAATATAAATCTATCCGAAGCAGAATATACTTTATGAAATTAGATGTTAAGGCGTTTAACGGAGAGATGCTTCAGCCATTGCTTATTCTGGAGACTGAAAACTTTTGTGCTAATGCTAAGGAGCCATGCAAGCATTGCTCTGTTGAAGCCTTTTCGAATGTTTCAGAAGAAAGCATTGATTTTAACAAGGCTGTTGATGAGTTCATTGCCTTGTCTAATGGCGAAGGACACGTTGTTTTCAAGAATGGTGCGGGCGCTCTTGGAAACAAAGAGCTTTCATTAATCAGGAAATGCATTGAAAATGGCCTGGATGTTTCAATAACTACCGAAGGGGTTTTTGTTAGTGAGAAATTTGAAGAGGGAATAGGTGTTTTATTAAGGCGGTTTCCCGGAAAGATCAGCTATACTGTCTCATTGGATGGTTCAACCAAAGAGGTTTATGGACTTATAAGGCAAGAAAAGTACTTTGAGAAGGCCTGTGAATTCATTAAAAAACAGGTTGATAAAGGGATTTTTGTCTCAACAAACTTTGTAGTGCATAAAGGGAATGTAAATCACATCCCGGAATATGCTGATTTTGCAGTTCATGAATTAGGAGTCAAAAGAATTAATTTCCTTCAATTAGGTCTGGCCGGGAATGCGCTCAAAAACCGCCTGGAAACAGCCGGACCAAAAGACTTCTTTGAGCAAATAATAAATCTCTTTGAAAAGGGAGATGCTGAAATAAATGATGCTTTAGAGAGCACCTTTGTTAAAGCAATTCAGGATTTGCAGGCTAGCCCCAATAAGCACTTCGCCTGCGAAGGTTGTGTTGCCGGAAGCAAAAATTTTGCTTTCATTAGGAGCAACGGTGGGATTTATCCCTGCTCAAGCCTTGAAGCACCCGGCTTCCTGGCGGGAAACATTAAAACAACAAGCCTTGAAGAGGCGATGAAAGGCAATGCCTTCAAGAAAGCAAGAAAACTTGCATTACGGCTTAAAGGGAACTATCCTGTAGTTAATATTTGCCCCGGAAGAAACGTTTCTATTGAGAAAGACAAGGAATTAGCCGAGTATATACGATCTTATTTGGATAAACAATTTATCACTCAAAACGTATTAAAAAAAAACAGCAGCAGCCTGCTTCAACAGGGCATACTGACTGTCTGCTTCAACAGGGCATTCTAACGGCCTGCTTCAACAGGGCATGGTAGCAGCACCGCACACCCATAGCAAAAAGGTTTTAAAGCACTTCAGCCTAATTCTAACCGGGTGTGAATGTGGGAAAGGCGACTGCAATTATTGCGCTTATTGTTCTGATCCAGCTGCAGCTTGTTTTTGCGGCGAACATGCACGGCAGCATGAAGATTTTTGCTGTTACAACCTCCGGGGAAGGGTTGTCTGCTGACCTGATTCTCTATTTGGAAAAGGGCTCGGGGGAAGTGTGGAGCACTGTTACTCCGCTTGTGGGAACCTCAACGCAAACAGCTGAAAGGGTTGCGGTTCAGGTAGCAAAGGACTACTCAAAGGAGGCAAACGGCTATGACTATAAGTTTGACATTGATTCTGATGCCGCGGTTGTTGACGGCCCGAGCGCAGGGGCGGCAATGGCGCTGCTCACAATTGCGCTTCTGCAGGGCAAGCAGATTCCGAAAAATGTGAGCCTCACAGGAACAATAAATGAGGCCGGGGAAGTCGGAGGCGTAGGAGGGGTTTATGAGAAATCAAAGGAGGCTGCTGCAGTCGGGATAAAATTGTTCATGATTCCCAGAGGCGAGGCCCAGCAGATTGTAAAGCTCCCCGAAGGGGTAAGGAGCATTGACCTCACAAGCTATGCCCCGGTTGCGTGGGGGATGAAGGTGATTGAGGTTTCTGACATTGATGAATCCCTGAAATACGCATTCACTGACATAAATGCGATTGATGTTAATGTTGAGGATTCTGGAAACATCCCCCTGTTTGTGCCTAATGCGATAGGATATGCAAGGCAGCTTGAGCCATTGAGAGTTCTTACTTCCAGATATTTGAAAGAGGCGAATGAGCTGATAACTTCCGCAAGGGACGCGCTTTCAGGCACACTGCTTGAGGATCCGGCACTTGTTGACTCAATGCTTGGCAGCTTAAACGATGCGGAGCGGAACATAAAGCATGCGGAGCTTCTCTTCGACCAGAATTACCTCTATTCCGCTGCAAACAATGCCTTCGTATCAAAAGTAAACGCCTCTCTTGTGAAGGACATAGCCGAAAACCCCTCCCTCTTTTCAAGCAATTCCCCGCTTCTGGAAACAAAGCTGAATGAGCTGATGCAGGACATAGAGCGCCTGAAGGCGGATGTAAATTATGCGGTTCCGATTGATTACCTTGAGTGGCACATTGCCGCGGAGGAAAGGCTTTCATGGGCCGAGCTTAACGTAAACAAGCTGCTTACAACCCAGACAATTGCAATCGGCGGGGATGAAATCTCGCAATACACAATAATACTGAAGAATATCCAGGATTACGAATTCGCTGTTGCATGGTACAATGCGGCAAAGGATTTTTATACTTTGGGCAAATCCTCGGAAAAGCTTGTCGCGCTTGACAACAAGTTCAAGAACTATTCCTCGAGCTATATAGTGAATACTGAAAATAACCTCAGCATCCTGAGCCAGATACTCTCCCCTGAGCAGCTGGAAGACATTGAAAGAAGGGTGAAAGCCTCAAAGCTTGAAACCGCAGGCAATCTGCATCTGGGCTCTGCATTTGACGCGGCTTCCGCGCTTGCGCTTGCAAATGCCGCAATCGCAACAAATGAAAAGGACCTTAATGGGCTTTACACAATACTCGAATCCTCCATAAAGCGGATGGAAAGCGCAATGACGAAATCTTCTCACGCCGGTAAGCTTGTATGGGTAAACCTCTACCTTGACCACGCAAAATACTACCTGGAAGCGGCAAACTTCTATTATTCCCAGGGCGAGGGAAGCGCCGCAAAGGAAAGGCTTGTTTCAGGCATAAGCCTTGCGTATCTGGCAGAGAACATATTTGCGGTTTCGGAGGACATATACGAATATTATGATGCAATCCCCGCAAGCAAGTACATAAAGCAGAAAAATGCAGCAGAAGGATTTGAATTCAACTTTGAATTTGCGCTTTCAATTGCGATTATTGCGCTGGTTATATTGTTCATTGCCATCGCATTGCTCCTCGCAATAAGGCTTGCAAAATCTCACAAGGCAGGGGTTCCCGCAGAGGCAGCAAATATAAAATACCTGCAGCATTCGCTTGACGAGGCATTGATGCACGGGAAAATCTCCGAGGAGAGGTATGCTGAACTCAGCGAGAAATATGCGCAGCAGATTGCGGATAATGAGGCGTCCAGAAAGCAGAAGGGGGAGCATCTTATAATAATCGACAGGCTGCGCGCAGAGCTTCTTGCAATGGAGCATACCCTGCACAGCCTTAAAATCCACTACAAGGAAGGCCTGCTCTCCGAGGACGCATACCACAGGTACATGGAGAAATACCACAGGCGCATGGATGCCCTGAAAAATGCGCTTGAGAAGGAGGCAAGGCAGATTTCGGGAAGGCAGCCGCTGCTTGAGGCCGAAGACATTGAGGAAAAGCCGAAGAAAATCATATTCGAGGAAACGCTGAAAAAAAGGGAAAAGGAAGAAAAGCCCAAGGCGCAAAAAAAGAGGCAAACCGGCAAAAAAATGAAAAGCAAAAAAGGCAGAAAAAATTAAAATTCCCCTTTTTTTGGGAGCTTATTTAGGTCATTAAAAAAAGGTTTGACTCATGAGCAAACTCGGCATAACAATAAGAAAGAGCATTTACCCAACACACATTTACTACGCCATAGAGTCCGGAGAAGGGGGCAAGGGCAAATTGTTTTTAAGCGGCAAAGAAATTTCAGAAGCGCTAAAAAACTCCGGATTTTATGTAAAAAACGAGGCGATAGGCCATGTAGAATTTCAATTGGACAATCCACATAACCCCAAAAATATAACACAAACAAGTTTTTACCCTATTGGACGGCTACGAGACCAACATTTTAATTTTTTTGTGCGGAAGGGAATTGCTTCTTCAATTGAATATGCCATTTATAATGATTTAATAAAAAAATATCCAACAATCAAAAATATCATACATAATGCCCCCTTTGACTCGTATAGAAAAGTGCTTAGGAAAAGAGGATTGCCTTACAAAGCCATGGTTTTAACACATGGTTTTCAAAGAACAATAAATGCGCTGAGGCGTTATCGCACAAGCATGCATTTAAAAGGCAGGAAACTGCATAAGAAAATCCTGATAAAAAAATAAGGCAATAGCTCAAGCGCCATGCATTCATTTATGCGGCAATTATCCTGCGCTATTTTCCAGCTTTTCCTTGAGCTTCAGGCCTATTACGCTTGATTTCTGCTCGTTGAGCGCAACCCCGATTATCTGGTCCGCATTCCTTATGAGGGAGTCATTGTGGGTTATTGCAATGAACTGGCTTTCCCTGCTTATGTCCATTATCATCCTCATCAGCTTTTCTGAATTCTCCTTGTCAAGCGCCGCGTCCGCCTCATCAAAGAAATAGAACGGAGCGCTCTCATATAGCTGTATTGCGAAAAGGAATGCAAGCGCGGTAAGCGATTTCTCCCCGCCGGACATTATGTCAATATTGCTGAACTTTACAGCCTTGTGCCTTGCCTCTATCAGCAGTCCGGAATTCAATGGGTCTGAAGGGTTTGTCAATCCGAGCTTTCCCTCGCCCTCAAGGAAATTGAAGAATATTTTAGAGAAATGGCCGCTTACTTTCTCATAGCAGCCCATGAACGCCTCATTGCGCTTCACATCAATCTTGTCTATCATGTCAAGGACTGCAGTTCTCTCCTGCTCAAGGACATTTGATTTTTCCCTTACCTCATCCACTTCCTTCTTGTAGGAATCATACTGCGCCAATGCCTTCATGTTTATTGCGCCCAATTGCATTATTCCATTTTCTATCGTTGGGAGGGAGGAGCGCAGCTTCTCAATATTGGCGTTTTTGATTATTTCAATTCCTGGGTAATCCCTGAGCTCGTTCTCAAGGTCTGCCGCATGCACCTCGTATTTTGAATGCTCCAGATTTATTTCATTTATGCGCCTGTCAAATTCCGCAAGGCGCGATTCATAGGAAAGCTTTTTTGAGAGCAGGGCATTCAGCGCCTTCTCAACCCTTATTTTGTCTTCCTCATATTCCTTCCCCTGAAGCTCTATTTTCCTGATTTCAGCCTGCATGCCGCTGAGTTTGGCATTGTGCTGCCTTATGTTCTGCTGCTCATCCTCAATTCCCTTTTTCGAAATTTCAAGCTCATTTTCAATGATTGCCTTATCGGATTTGAGCTCGGCTTCCCTTTTTTCCATTTCAGAGGATTCTGCCTTTGCCTTTGTAACGGATTGCAGCGCGGAATGCAATTGCTTATTTAGCCCAATAATCTTCTCATGCCCTTCCGCTGAGGAAATCTGCGCATTCCCCTTCCTCAGGGAAGAAACCTCTCCCTCAAGCAGCTTCTGCTTTTCGCCGAGCTTTGCAAATTCCTTCGCGGCCTTCTGCTCCCCTGCAATCATTTCCCTTATCAAATAAGCCTTTGCATTTTTTGCCTTTGACAGCGCGCTTATCTGCCCATCCGCGCTTATTTGCGAAACAGCCCTGAGCAGCTCATCAAGCTCGGAGTGCAGCGCCTCTGTCATTTCACATATCCCCCTTATTTCATCCGCCGCAAGCCTTGCCTCCTGCACCTTGCTTTTCCCAATCTTGTCCCAGAGCTTCCTGAGATTTGCGCTTATTTTCCTGAGCTTTTCTGAAAAATCCCTTATTAGCGTTAATTTCCCTGAAATTTTTTTAAGTTCAGCGCTGCTTCCAAGCCTTTCAATCTCCTTCTGCAGTATCTCTATCTCGCCATTCAGCAGCACGTGCCCTGATTTTTTTGCAAGCAATTCCTTGTGCATCTCGAGCAGCTGCTTCTGTGTGCTGCCCAAATCAGCTTCGGCCTTTGCAAGCCTTTTTGGGATTTCGCTGTTCCTTCCGGCATTGCGCTCCTTTTCCTTTTCGGCTTCGGAAATGCGCTTTTTCAGCGCATCTGCCCCAATCTCATTTTCCTTTAGGATTCCTTCCCTTTCCGAAAGCCCCCTGCCTATTTCAGCCAGCCTCTCCCCAATTGAATTTTTCTTTTCAATGAGCCTTGCGTTTGCATCCTGAAGGGAAGCAATCCTTCCCTCGCACACCCTTATTTCCGATTGGATTTCAGAAGCGTCCTTTCCCAGGCCCTCGTAGGTTTTCTGCCTTATCGCCGAAAGCTGCAGCTCCGCTTCCTGCTGCCTTGCGCGCAATTTGGTTTCTTCATCATCATATGTTAAGCGCTCCTTCTGGAGGGCATCCTTCCCCTTTGCAATTTCAGCAATTTTCCCTGCGCCGCGCTGCAGACTGCCTTTCGCTTCCTCAAGCGCATATGAAATTATTGTCGCCTTTGTTTCCTTCAGCATTCTCTGGAGCGAATTGTATTTCTCCGCAAGCTCCCTTTCTTTAAGCAATTCCTGCAGATAGGCTTCCCTTTCATTCAATACAATCCGCACTTCGCGGATTTTCTGCTCGACCTTTTCCAGCTCCTTGAGCGCCTCCTCCTTCTTGAGCGCGAATTCGCTCAATCCTGCCACATCATCAATTATCGTGCGCCTTTCCTCCGCGCTCATTTCAATTATTCGGGTCACATCGCCCTGCACTACAATGTTATAGCCGTTAGGGCTTATTCCAAGCTGCTGGAGCAATGAGGCAATTTCGTTCAGCGCGCTCTGCTTCCCCTGAAGCCTGTAAACCGAGCGCCCCTGCTTGTCTATTGTGCGCGCAATCTCATAGGTTTTCTCGGAATTTTTTAGCGTAATCTCAACTTTTGCTGTGTTGTCCTCTGCCGCATGGTTTACGAGGTCGCTCAGTTTCTTCGCGCGCATGAGCTTCATGCTTGTTATGCCCAAGCCAAAAAGCACAGCATCAAGGATATTGGATTTTCCCGTTCCGTTCGCGCCCGCAATTACGGTAAATCCATCAGTGAGGGGGAATTCGGCCTTGCGGAAGGACTTGAAATTGCGCAGAACTAGTTTCGAGATTCTTGTGCTCATTTTATTCCCTGACCATCAAGCAATAAATAAAGAATAGGAATTCAAGTTTAAAAATTGTTGCATTTTGGCTTGTTAACCTGTTGCTGATAAAGCGGAAAATTAAGGAATTATTTCATATTCTGCAATAGCTATGCCCTGAATTCCCCCATAACCATACCAACCAGTCGCTCTAAATTTAAAATCTTTTTCTAAGCCAGGAAGAATTGTTTCTGTTTCTCGGGTTATTGTTCCACTTTTAGTTGAATATACAAAATAACCTTCTTCTTTTGTAAAGGAAAATGTGGCACTCACAACACTTTCATTCCCAGAACTTATTGGGGCTTCCGGGTCAAAAACTTGTCTAATCTTAGCTGGTCTTGCACTATGTTGAAACTGAATAGTAATTTCTTTGCCCTCCTCTATTCCTGCAGAAACCCAATCAAAATCACTGCTTATGGAATTAATCTTATCAATCCTCACAACTGCGGTATCTCTTGGGCGAGTGATATCTCCGCCCTCTTCTCCGCCCCCAATTAAAGACAAAGAAACAACAGTGCCTTCAAATTCCATATGTGGCAACATGGCTGTGTTTTTCTGGGGAGGAAGTAAAGTAAGAATTATCCCAATTGCAACTGCTAAGATAGTTATCCCGGCAATCCAGTAGTATTTTCGTTGCATATTATCATCTAACTTTTGGTTTATATCTTCTGCACATAGTAAAGCGCAATCGCGAGGTTGGTGTATGCGGTAGCAATCAATGTGAAAATTGCAAGAACAGCAATCGCGCTCATATCGTCAATGAAAAGGTCCGCAATATTGCCGCCGATGAAATTCAGCGCAGGGCTCACAATGAGGAAAACAACCGCAAGCATGATGAGCAGCCCGAAGAAATGCTTTTCCGAGAATTTCCAGGATTTCTGAAGCGCCTCTTTCAGGTTAACTTCCTCAATTGCCATTATTGGAACAGCCATTGCCAGCTTTATCCCAAGGTAAATGACCAGAAGCGCAAAAACAATCCAGAGCGCTATTGCAATTATGTCCGTGTAGAAGCCGAGCGCAAGAAGCGCATAGGCAATAACAAGGAAAAACACGCTTACAATCCCGAAGAAAACAAATGCCGCAATAACGTGCTTTATGTTTTTTGTGGCGTAAGCCATTGCGCCGAATATTCCCTGCTTTTTCTTCTTCCCGGAAACAAACCTCGCATAGCCAAAAGCAAGCCATATCTGCAGGAGCAGGGAAAGCGCAAGCAGGCCAATGAGCGCATTTATTTCGGCGGAATACATCACATACAATGCAAATGGGAATTCCCAGATTCCGGTTTCAGGGAGAATTTCATAAACAAGCCCCTGGTAGAGAAGCCCGAACACCAATTCCCCGAGCGCAAGGGAAGCGACAATGCTTACTGCCATTACTATCAGTGCGGGCAGCAAAACCTGCGGCCTGCGCAAAATTGTTGTAAAGCCTGAAATGACTGCTTTTAGCGGCATTTTTGTGCTTCCTTGCTCTTTTGGATGTTATATGTAGGAGTAATTGGTATAAATAGTTTTCTTTTTAAATGCTTTTCTATCCAAATTTATAGCATAAATGGGCATTCTATTGGCTGTTTTTGGGTAATTAAAATGAAGATTCCGAAATTGATGAAGCTTTACTGCAGGAAGTGCAACAAGCACACTGAGCACAAGCTCAAGCAGTTCAAGCCCGGCAAGGCAAGGAGCATGAGCAAGGGCACAAGGAAAATGGAGCACAAGCACAAGCACGGGTATGGCGGAAAAACCAAGTTCCCGGCAATGGTAAAGAAGCAGACAAAGAAGCCCACATTCCTTGCGGAATGCGCGGTGTGCAAGAAAAAGGTCTATTTTGTAATACCTAAGCGCATGAAGAGAATAGAATTTGAGGCGGCAGCATAAGGAAAAGGCACTTTCATGCAAAGGAAATTATCTGGAGCCCATATTTCTCAATGTCTTTTTTGGGCCAGAACCTGATGTCCTTTGTTTTCAGGGAATAGGCAACTTTCTTTTCAATTTTCCTGCCGGTGTACTGTTTTGTTTTGGGATCCCACTCTTTCAGTAACAGGATGTCATTTGGTTTGCATTCAAAATCCGCAAGCCGCAGCTCAAATGTCTTTTTGCCAGCAAGGATTGCACCGAAGAACTCCGGCCAGACTTTCTTTTCTATTTTCATATTGCAATGGCGCTATCTTCTTTTTTTGGATTTTGGCGCATGCCCCTTGTTCTCTTCTGAAAGCCTTCCAATCAGCGCAACCATTATCATAAGCAGCCCGATTACCATTAGCGCCATGAAGGCTATGTACGCGACATTCTGCCAGATGTATGCGATAGTGAGCAGGAAATTCACAAAGAGGAGAACCGCAGCAAAGCAGAGTATTATTCCCCCAATTAATTCAATGCGCGCCATTCCAATCAGTTAAATAAATGCGCAGGGTATATTTAAAGGTTATTATTTGCATGATTATGTATAAGCAAAAGGCACCGAAAATGCTGAAGAGCGCATGCATATGCGCACATTTAAAATATTAAACACCCTGTGTATATTATGGCAAGGCTCAATCTCATTGGGAATTCGTTGTCCGCCCTGCTGCAAATAACCATACAAAAGCCGTTCTATTCAACCCTTTTCATAACGAAGAGATGCAATTCCAGATGCGTCTTTTGCAATGCCTCGGATAATAAATTGCGCGATCCCTCATTGGATGAAATCAAGCGCATAATAGATGAGTGCAGGGATTTCGGTATATGTGCAATGACAATTACAGGCGGAGAGCCAATGCTGAGGCCTGACATATTTGAAATCCTTAAATACATAGAATCAAAGGGGATTGTTTATTCCATGGTGACTAATGGAACCCTCTGGGACGAGGATAAAATAAATGAAATCAGGAAAAGGAAAATTTATACCCTCTCCTTCAGCCTTGACACCCTGGACAGCAGGAAATACCGCAGGATCAGGGGCATTGACGGGCTGCCACTGCTCAAAAGAAACCTGGAACTGGCTGCAGAAAAAAATATGCGGCATGGCTTTGTAAGCACTTTAACAACAGTCAATGAGCTCAACATCAATGAGGTTTTTGACATTGTTGAATTTGACCGCAGGAATAAATTCCGCTTCACCTGCGCACCGGTTTCCCATGGCCAGAATTTCAGATTCAGGGCAAATTCCGGGGCGCATTCGCTGAACAGCAGGTCAGCCGGGAATGTAAGCGGACTGTTCAATAAGCTGGCGGAGCAGTGCAAAAGAGACAAAACAATAATCGGCCCCTCTGTTTATTACAGGAACATCAGCAGGTTTTTTGAAGGGAATTATTCTGTTCCCTGCGACGCAGGAAAATATTACATCAGCATAGGCACTGACGCAGGGGTTTCAGCCTGCCAGGATTTTCCTGAATTCGGGAATGTTTTGAAGGACGGGCTTAAGAAAGCGCTTGGGAACAGGACGCAGGAGCAGAGGATAAATGCCTGCGCGAAAAACAACCCCTGCTTTTATGGCTGCACAACCTTTTTCTCCATGCTCTTAAGGCAGCCACTGCTGGAAAAGTTTGCAAGCATAGCGGAAGAGTCCTGGAAGGGCCTTCTCCTCTGAATTGGATGTGCAGTGCGCAACATTTTTAAACAACTTCTTCTTTTGTTAATAGGGGGTTGGGCGCTTTGGATAATTAACTCAGCGCCCGGCAGGATAACAAAGTTAATTTGGTTTTTAATTTAATTAATTAACTAGCTAAAATGTTAATTAGCGGTGCAACATGACAACTAAAAATTCGCTTTTGTTAATAATGAAGCAGAATCCCGGAGCGGATTATATCTCCCTGCTTAACAAAACCTCCCAAAATTATGGAAGCATTAATTCAGCGCGCGCAGCGCTTTCCCGCGCACTGAAGGATTTGAGCGCTTTTGGGTTTGTTGAAAGGCGCAACTCTGCGTTCTTCCTTACGGAAAAGGGCAATCTGGAGATTAACACGCAGATGAAAAGCAAGCTCTTGTTAAGGCTTAATGAAAGCATCAAATCGCGCAACAGCCTTGAGGAGATTGACACTATAGTGAAGCATTTGCACACCCTCATAGAAAGAAGCAAGGCCGATGCCGATTTATTGAAAGCCGCGAGGAACAGCGCTGATTTTTACATAGCGGAACTGCATGATTTGCTGTTAAAATTGCAGTCAAAAACCGAGCATTTCTCCTATCTCCAGAAGGTGCTTGCAGAGCAGCTGGAAACGCTCAAGCAGTTCAATTTCAATGACTCCTGCAGGCTGGATTTCAATGAGGAGAACTTCTCAAAAAGCATTGAATTCTCAAAATCCCAGTCAACGGACAGCTTTGTTGTTGAAACAAGGAATTCCCAACTGCTCGAGAGCATTGCAAATGCAACTTCCACGAAGCCGAATGCGAATAATCTGCTCCTCCCAATTGCTGAATTTAAAAGGGTTTCTGATATAATAAAACAAAGCCTGTCCTCGCAGTCAATACAGCAGGAAGCGGTTGCGCTGCATTTCGGCGCAGCGAAAATTGAATTCCTCCTGCCAAATATAATAATTTACGGGCCTTATGCGACAATCAATGAATTTGCAGGGAGCTTGAAAAAATGAGGGTGCTGATGATTGCAGGCAATTCCAAGGCTTCAGGAATTTTCACATACACTGCGGCCATTACAGAAGGCCTGCGCAAAAAGGGAATTGAAGTTGAGCTGAACAGCGCAAACGGCAGGAAATGCGATTTGATACATGTGCAGAACTGCAGCCCGGAGAAATTCCTTCCAGCAATAGTGCAGAATTTCGGCACTCCGATAATAACAACAACCCAGATGACAGAAAGGGAGCTTGCCGGGCTTGTGCCAAATGCGCTTGCAAGGAGCGCAAGGCACTATCTGAATTTCGTTTACCGCTGCTCAGACAAAATAATCTGCTGCTCCGAGGCGGTTAAAAATGAGCTTGAGCCTAAGGCGCATATTTCGCACAAGCTGCTCTATCTCCCCCATCCTGTTGATTTGGAGCGCTTCCATCCCGATGAGAAGCTGGGCGCGGAATTCAGGAAAAAATATGCGATTCCAAAAAACAGGAAAATTGTCCTTTGCGTTGCAACTCTCCAGCAGAGAAAGGGCATATTTGAGTTCTGCAGGCTTGCAAAAATCCTTCCGCAGTATCAGTTTGTATGGGTCGGGAACATTCCGCAGGTATTTACGCTGAAGCGCAAGGAGGAAATTGAGAGCATGATGGCGGATAAAAAATCATGCGTATTGTTTACCGGCTTCCTTTCAGGGAAGGAGCTTCTTTCCGCCCTCAACTCCGCAGACCTCTTCCTTTTCCCAAGCCTTTCAGAAACCTTCGGGCTTGCAATAATCGAGGCAGCTGCCTGCGGCCTTCCTGTTCTGCTTAGGGACCTTCCGGTTTTCAGGATGTTTGAATTCGCTGAAAAATTCAGCAATGAGGGGGAAATGCTGAAAAAGACGGTTAAAATCCTTGAGGATTCCCGCTTGAATAAAATGCTCAGGAAGAAATCCCTGCGCTGCGCTGAAAAATTCAGCCTTGAAAACCACGCGGAAAGGCTGATTGGGATATACAGGCAGACGCTTTCGCAGAAAAGGCCAGTGTTCGGGATTTACTTCGACTTGTGGATGAGGAATATGGATGAATTAAGGGCAAGGATTTCTGACAGCAGGCAGCAGTTCAGCACTTATATTGAAAAAATGGATTCTTATTTCAGGGATGTGAAATGAGCTCGGCAATAAATAAGCGGCTTTGGAAAGGGGGAAGGTTCAGCAACTCCTATTATGCATACGCCGCAAGCAGAATTAAAAAAATACTCGCCCTTCTTCCTGAAAAGGGGAAGCTCCTTGATGTGGGCTGCGGCGACGGGGCAATAGCGCTGCTTGCAAAGCGGAAGGGTTTGGATGCGTATGGAATTGACATATCGGCAAACAACATTGCGCGCGCAAAACTTAACGGAATTTCCGCAAAAACCTGCGACCTGAATTCCGGGAAAATTCCATTCCCCGCAAATATGTTTGATGCAGTTTATTGCGGGGAAGTGCTGGAGCACACAGATTCCCCTGAAAGGGTAATAAGGGAAATAAGGCGCATCCTCAAGCGCAACGCGCTTCTTGTTGTTACTGTTCCAAATATTGCCGCATGGTACAACCGCATTCTCCTGCTTGCGGGATTTGTCCCCCATTGGGTGGAAGCCGGGAGCGAAAAGGCATATGGAACCCCCTTCGGGGTTATTTCCGGCCATACAAAGGCATTTACGAAGAGCGCAATTTCAGAGCTCATTTCCAGGAACGGCTTTGCAATTGAATCAGTGCAGGGCTCTGCAATAAATCCCGAGCCGCACGCAACAAACCGCCCGGAGAAAGTCGGCTCAAAGCTGCTCTATGCCGCGGACAGGGCATTTTCCATCTATGCGCCGCTCTCGTCAAATATAATAATTGAAGCGAGGAAGAAATAATCGGAGGGAAAAGATGAAAATAAGCATTATCGGTTCAGGGAATGTCGGGGCAACAGCCGCATGGCATCTTCTGCAGAAGGATTTTTCGGACATTGCAATTACGGATGTTGTTGCAGGGATTGCGGAGGGAAAGGCCCTTGATATGTCGCATGCGGCCGCACTTCTGGGATTAAAGCACAAAATTTCCGGCACTTCGGACATGTCCAGAATAAAAGATTCAGATATTGTTGTTATTACTGCAGGCCTTGCTCGCAAGCCTGGCATGACGCGCCTTGACCTCCTGCAGAAGAATGCGGAAATAGTGAAGGGAATCTGTGCAAGCATAAAAGAAAATGCCCCAAATTCAATTGTCATTGTTGTTACAAACCCGCTGGACATAATGACCTATTTGGCATTGAAAATTACAGGCTTCAGCGCAAAAAAAGTATTCGGCATGGCAGGGGTTCTGGATACCGCGCGCTTCAGGCACTACGCTTCAATTGCTTCAGACACGCCCTCTGATAAGATTGAAACAAACGTTCTCGGAAGCCATGGCGATTTGATGCTTCCGCTCCTTAATTATACAAAAATAAACGGCAAGCCGATTTCCTCGGTCCTTTCCAAGGAGAAAATTGATGAGATTGTGGATAAAACGCGCAATGCGGGCGCGGAAGTTGTTGCGCTCCTCCAGACAGGCTCCGCATACTATGCGCCCGCCGCTTCCATTGCTGAAATGGCTGAGGCGATTGCAAGGGATTCAAAAAAGGCGCTTCCCACATGCGCATATCTGAATGGGGAATATGGGCTGAGCGATTTGTGCATCGGAGTTCCATGCGTTCTCGGAAAAGGCGGAATTGAAAAGATTGTTGAGCTTGAATTAAGCGCAGAGGAAAAATCAATTATGCGCAAATGCGCCGAGGAAATAAAGCAGGGGATAAAAGAGCTGAATTTATGACAACGGAGTTTGAAACAAAGGTATTGGACATTGATGTTGCAGAGATTGAAAGAAAGCTGCTTGCCCTTGGCGCAAAAAGAGAGCCGGAAGTCCTGATGAAAAGATGGATTTTTGACATCGACCCTTCAAAGGATGAATGGATAAGATTGCGCGACAACGGGCACAAGACAACAATTACCTATAAGTGCAAAAGCGGCTCTGGAATTTCTGAAACAGAGGAAATGGAAGTGGAAGTAGGCAATTTTGAAAAGGCCGCGGAAATTCTCTCAAAATTGGAATTCAAAGGGAAATATTACCAGGAAAGCAAGAGAGTTCTCTTCAAATTCCGAGATATTGAATTTACAATTGATACATGGCCGAAACTTCCTTCTTATTTGGAAATAGAATCGTCAAGCGAAGAGAGGGTAAAAGAAGGCCTGACTATGCTAAAGCTGCAAAACAAAGATGTTGGCAATTTATCCATCAAGGGCATATACTCCAGATACGGGATAGACCTGCATTCGTTCAAAAGCATTAAATTCTGAATATAATTGCGTCCGCGGGGATTCGAACCCCGGTCATAAGCTTGGGAAGCTCATATCCTAACCACTAGACTACGGACGCAATATACAAATAATATTGCTGATAGTTTTAAATTACTGCTTTTGCTTCTCTATTATTTGCTGCAGAGTTTGCTTGGCTTCGGAAACAATCAGCGGCTCTTTTATTGCATCTGGAAATTTCACTATAATACAATCAGGCAACTTGCCTTTCAGAATAAAAATAATGCTTCTGCTGGAGCCCATGAACAGAACATTCTTGTTTTTGTATTGCAGAACAGTAATTGGCGCAGGCAGAACATCCCGATATTTCTGCTTCATTATCCTTTTTGCATTTTCCAAATTGCATTCCTCAGAAGCAGCAACAAAAATCTCAGAAGGGTTGAGATTTTTTCGAGTTATGGAAACATCCTTCGGCTTAAGTCCATACATGTTGAGAATTGTGTGAATTGATTTTCTCACCCTCTCTTTATCAATTTTCACATCCTTCAGCAATTTGTCAATTTCTGCAATCATGCTTATAATTCCTTTACAACTTTTGCAATTCTCTCCATTCCCTTCTCAATGTCCTGCATGCTGCTTGCGTATGAGAAGCGCACGTGCCTGCTGCTTCCGAATGCCTCTCCAGGGACAACAGCAACATTTGCCTTCTCAAGCAGGAAAAGCGCAAAATCATTCGCGCTCCTTATTCTTTCACTGAATATTCCGCTCACATCCGGGAACGCATAGAATGCGCCCTCAGGCATGCTGCAGTTTATCCCCTGAATTTCATTCAGCAATTCCACAATTGTTTTCCTTCTTTTATCAAATTCATTTACCATATGCGCAACAGAATCCTGATTTTCTGTAAGTGCGGCAACCGCGGCTTTCTGCGCAATGCTGTTCGGAGCGCTTGTAGTTTGCCCCTGGATGTTTGCGAGCGCCTTTGCGATTTCAGCCTCGCATGCACAATAGCCGATTCTCCAGCCAGTCATTGCATATGTTTTGGAAACCGCATTTATTGTGATTGTGAGCTTTTTTATTTCATCATTGAATGAGGCAATGCTGCAATGCCTTGCGCCATCGTAAATGAATTTTTCATAAACCTCATCCGAAATTACATATAAGTTATGCGCAACCGCAAGCTCAGCAATTTTTTTAAGCTCGCTTTCATCAATTATTGCGCCTGAAGGATTGCATGGGGAGTTAAGCAAAATTGCCTTTGTTTTATCTGTTATTGCCTCTTCAACGGCATCCGCGCGCAGTTTGAATTTTTTGTCGGTTGGAATGATTTTTGCATTTGCGCCGCACAATCCGGCCATTTCCAAGTAGCTTACCCAATACGGGCTTGCAATTATTATCTCATCATGCGCATTAAGCAAGGCAAGCATTGAATTATACAGAACCTGCTTCGCGCCATTGCAAATTACAATATTCTCTTTCGCATAATGCAAATTATTATCGCGCGCAAATTTAGCGCATATTGCTTCCCTCAGTTCGGGGATTCCTGCATCAGGGGTGTATTTTGTGAAGCCCGCATCAATCGCTTTCTTTGCCGCCTCTTTTATGTTTGAAGGCGTGTCAAAATCAGGCTCCCCAATTCCAAAGGCAATTACATCAATGCCCTGTTTCTTGAGCTCCTGCACTTTTGCATTCACTGCAAGCGTGGCGCTCGGCTTTATGTTTTTCGCTTTTTCAGAAATCATAAATAAACAGCCCTGCAAAACCCTTTTATTCTTACCTTACCCTATGTATGAAGAATTCCTCGTTCGCATAAATTTTGTCCAGCGCATCAAATTCGAGGGGCTCATGCAGATAGCGCGTTTCAATAACATTCTCATTTAGCCATTTTGCGGGCGCAAAAATATAATCAATCCCGTATTTTTCCAATATTGAGTAATCCTTTGTGCGCAGGAAGCGCGCCGCATCATCGAGCTTCTCCTGCGGGGCGTATTCCACTGCAAGGTCCGCAAGGACTTTCCTCCTGCCGAAATATGTAATTGTATGCCCCAGCTGCTGGTCGGAAAGCACACTTGAGTCCTGCGCTGTGAATTCCGCAAGGAAGCCTGCTGCATTTGTTGCCTGTATCGGAGCTGAAAAGCCAGCAATAACAATAAGCGCGACTGCAATGCCAAGGGCAAACAATGCGCACAAGGCGCGCTGGGTGAATATTTCCTTTAATTTATCTTCAGGGAAGATTTCAGCAAGGAATGATGCGAATAGAATTGCTGTAATTATGTTGAAGCGGTAGCTTATGAACAACTCTATAAGCACGCCAATTACAACAGCAATTGCGAGTTTTTTTGAGTATGCATTAAGTGCTAATTGCTTTTTTATTGCATCCGGCGCAAAGAACAGCAGGAAAAACACAATCAATGCAAGCAGGTCAATCAAAATCCCATACAATGGCATTCCCGTAAGATATCCCCATTTCTCTGGCCTTGCCTGGGAGGGAATGCCTGCATTGAGCAGCACAGGGGCGAATAATGCAAGGGCAAATGCGCAGGCAATGGCAAATGATTTTGCAAGCGCCCTTATCCGCGGCTTGCTGCAGACCATCCAATAGGCGAGCGGGAACATGATTAATAAGGGAGTCTGCACAAATGCTGCAAATCCTATCAGGATGCCGGGGAGTGCAAACCCCCTGTTTTTAATGAGCATTCCAATTCCGAGCAAGAATAATGCATATGAGAAAACATGCCTGACATTGAACATCAGGTCTGCCAGCATGAAGGCCGCGAAGCATGTCAGGATGAATGCGAGGATGCGCTTGTTGCGCTGCGGGAAGATTGCGGAGAAAAAGAAAAGCGCCGAAATAAGGAAGAATATTTTTGCAAATGCCGAGAGCAGGGCAAAATTCCCCGCGCCTTCCAACCCTGTGAGGAATGAAAACCCTGAATTGATAAAAAAGTAGCCGGACATGAAGCCGAAGGGCTTTTCCCCCAAATAGCTTAAGGGGTCGGATAATGGAATTCCATGCGCCGATGCGACCAGTTCGGATTCCCTTTCATAGAATGATGTCCAGTAGCTCAGGTGGTTCTGCGT
Source organism: Candidatus Iainarchaeum sp. (assembly GCA_016187745.1). Classification (GTDB taxonomy): domain Archaea; phylum Iainarchaeota; class Iainarchaeia; order Iainarchaeales; family JAXPJC01; genus JACPJC01. The sequence continues at coordinate 65,242 of JACPJC010000009.1, forward strand.
AAAGACATTGAAGAAGAGCGCGCCCGCAATTATGAATACTATTGCAAGAACCTCAAGCGCATATAAATCCCTGAAATTCAGTCTTGCATAATTTAATTTTAATTTTTTAGCGAAGGCAACTGCAATTGCGGCATTTGCAATCAAAAATGAAACAGCGAAGTTAAATGCATTGAATGCCAAGAGCAATGAGAGCGCGAAAGCAATTGCCATAACCAGAATTGTGCTGAATGCGAGCGAGAGCGCGAATTTCTCAAGCAAGCCCCTGGAAGAAAAAACGAAGAGCGCGAAAACCGCAACTGAAAGCGCAATAAGTAGCAATCCGAGCGGATTGAAATTTGAGGTTTTGGGCTTCTGCTCCAGTGCGGACAATTCAACCCTCCTCTCTTCCGCGCCTTTCTGCAGATGGAAAAAGAGGTGCGAAGCCCCGGCATAAATCTCTATTTTGTTTTCCCCCTCCTGCAAAATGCCGGAATCAAAGCACGTATTGCTTTCAACATCCTCATTGAGGACTGCAATTTTTTTATTTTCCACAGCCTGCCCGTTTGCATAGGCAAGGATTTCCACAGTTCTTTCCGCAGGCAAATTCTCCGGCATCAGGAGCAGGGAAAAGCACGCCTGCGCATTGTCTTGAATCTCATAGGGATAGGAAACCAGCGCGGCGGCAATTGTCTCATTCGGCTGCAAGGGAATTGAATGCCAGTAATTGCCTGCAAGAACTGCAAGCAAGAGAAAAACAAGGAGCGCGGCAAGCAGCTTTATTTCATTTGCAATTTTCATCCTTCCACAGTATAAATTGATAGATTGTATTTTAAATGAAATTGCTTTTACCTATATGGGGCTTCCAGGTGGAAATAACTGAAAGAAATTTGTTGCTGATGGGTGCTGTGTTCTTGATTGCGCTTATTCTGGGCTTGCTTATAGGGCCGTTCCAGAACCTGCTGCACGGGATAATCCAGAATGCGTTCGGGGGGTATTCCCCGGGAAAGATGATACTGATTTTCTCATGGCTTGTTGCCGTGCCATTAATCGCAATTGGCGCACACAGGGCAAAAATACATTCTAAGATTGAAAAGCACGGGCTGTTGTTCTTAAAAGTGTTTGCGGTCTTCTGCGTTCTCGGCTATGCGCTAGGGCTGCTGCAGTTTAACTTTTATGCAATGCAGTTCAATGCCCTCGGGCCGTTTGCGACAATGATTTCCTCCGAAAATTACACAAACTGGGAGGCAAGCAAGCTGAGCCACAACCATTTCCCGAAGCTTACGCTCTATGCAGTGGAAAAGGCGCTCGGGCTTAATTTTTCCAACAAGTTTGACGATGGAAGGCCGTGGTTTGAAATCTTTCCGCAGGCAGGGGCGTTTGCGATAGCATTTGCGCTGATCCTGATTGTCGCAATAGCCTCCGGAATTCTGCACCTTATCTCAAGATTGCGGGGAATGGGCCAGTTTGATTTTGTTGTTTTTGAGCTTGCAGTGATTTCCGCCGCAATAACAATCCTTGATGGGGGGATTGCCTCAAGCTATGCGATATTTGCAATTTTTCTCTTTGTTCTTTATTACCTGCGCAATTATTTTGAGGGGCACGGAAAGCAAACAATGCACCTGCTTGCGCTGTTTGCAACCGCATTCGTTTTTCTTATTGTTTCAGCGCTTGTTATGGGCCTGTCGGATATTTTTGTCATGCCTACGATGCTGCTTATCGGCATTGCATATTACTTCTACAAATCTTTCAGGGAAAAGGCCCTTTCCTTCAATTTGTGGAATTCAGCGCTTGCAATTGTGCTTGTGGTTTCCGCAAGTGTTGCGGCAATGAACATTGCAAGCCTCGGCTTCGGTTCCCCCCTGATGGCAGATGAGAAAGGCATAAGCAGGATTTTTGCATACGGCCTTCCGGCTGATGCGGATGAAGGGCAATTGCAGGGAATTCTCGCGCAATTCGGGGAAGTGGAACAGCTCTCCAAGACCCATTGGGCGGCATATGCCGAAATTAAAGCAAAGGCAGGAACAAGAACAAAGGCAATTGAAAAGGCGCTTGCTGAAAGCCTCAAGCCCTCAAGCTATCTGTATGTTGAGGATGTAATCCCAATTATGCGCATCAGCATATACAGAATCCACTGGCTCGGCGGGCTTGGGAATAAAAATGCAGGCGACTTC
>JACPJC010000008.1 GCA_016187745.1 Candidatus Iainarchaeum sp.
AAGATTAAACAAAAAAGCGCTGAACGCATTAAAACGCAAACGGTCAAAAATGATTAGGTGGGGAACCGCATCCCCTGAAAAGATTGCCGTAAGGAAAGAACTTTTGAAAGAGTTGGGGGCTGATTTAAAGGGCCTTGGAAAAATCCAGCGAGAACAAATACTGCATGAGAAAACATTCAAAAAGGCGCTTAGCAGTTTAGAACTTGAGGCAAAGATAGATGTTCCAAAAATAGAGAGTGCATTGTGGAAGATGTCTGGAGATTACGATCTTGCATTTTTTACCGAAGATTTTCAGAGAATTAGAAACTTGGATGAACAACTTAAAAATTTATATAAAATCAAACTGAAGCACCTTTATAGAGTTCTGGATCATGCGAAAAATGCCCCGGGAATTAGTGAAATAGAAAGAAAAGAGAATGTAAAAAGTCTTGCTGGGGAGATTAGATATCTAATTAAATGTAAAAAAGAGGTATTTGAATAATAACTCGGGAAAAATTATTTGAATCCCGCCCCAAGAACTGAAATTTCCGCAGGCTCCCCCAAAGAGCCGGAAACCTCAAATTTCACTGGCAAAAATTTCTCAACAACAAAAATATTTGTTTGCGCATGCTCGGTAAGGGAAGTCGTTTCTATTGTGCTGTAGCCCTGCGCGAGCGCCATAAATGGAATCAGCTGGTCTGCAAGATGGGAATCGCAGGGCTTTTTTGCCGAAAGCTCCTTAAGAAGCTTTTCCGCGGCTTCCCTTCCGACCTTTTCCGCGGGCTTGCCCTTTTCTCCAAGAGCATTTGCGCCAATTATTGCGCCCGAATCAAAATATGCAAACAGGTCTATCCCGCTCCCTGTGGTTTCGCTCTTTTCCCTGCATTCGATGGATTCATCAAAATCAATGTCCCCAAGCGCATCGGTTGTTGTTTTCTTTGCGGATTTTAATTGGTTGAGCGCGACTTCCTTAGGGAGGTTTGCGCAATGGGAAATTATCCTTATGCGCTCAAGGTTTCCCAGATTCACAAGGGAAACCGGCTTGAGCGGGAGCCTTGCGGGCTTCGAGCTGAAGCTTGCGGAGCCCAATCCTTTTGGGTAATAGCCGCGCGCATTAAGCTCCAGATCAAATTTTGCACCGGCTTTTGAAAGCGCAGGAAGCAGGACATTCTGCATGTAATTTGCGCTTGGGGCCCATGCAACGTCTGTGCCTCCCACAATGCGCAGCTTTGTTTCATGCAAAAGCGCGGGGAGAATTATGGACTGCAGGAGAAGGGTAATTGAGCCTGCTGTGCCTATATTGATGTGCAATTGCGCGGAATGTGGCGCGCGCGGGGAGAATTTTATTTCCTGCGAAAGCTGCTTTGCGCCTTCAACCTGCGCATCGCATATCTGCTTAAGTGTTGTTAATGCTGTTAAGTGCTGCGCCTGAAGCCCGGGGGTTGGGCGGTTGTAGCGGATTTTATTTACAGAAATCGGCTTCTGGAGCAGTGCGCTCAATCCGAGTGCTGTGCGCAAAATCTGCCCGCCTCCGGAGCCATAATCGCCTGAAAGCCCGATGAATTCAGCCATGATATAATTGAAAACAATTAGATTATTAACCAATTCCAAACATAAAATTGGTTATGGGGAAAAAGGTTCTGGTAACCGGCGCTTGCGGTTTTCTTGGGAAATTTGCTGTTAATGAGCTGCACGGCGCGGGATATGAGATTGAGGAGTTTGACCTGGAGGGGGGGAATGACATACTTGATTATGCGCAGGTTGAAAATGCATGCAGGGGAAAGGACATTGTTGTGCATCTTGCCGCTGCGCTTGATGAGGCATTGCCCTATGAGAGGCTGCATGCGATAAATGTGAAGGGCACTGAAAATGTATTGGAGGCTTGCGCAAAATGCAATGTGAAGAGGCTTGTTTTCGCCTCAAGCGTCGGGGTAATGGGGAATATTGCGGGAGAGGCTGACGAGTCCTTTCCATATGCGCCTGAAACGAATTATGAAAAAACAAAGGCGGAAGCGGAAAGGCTTGTGCTGAAATATCAGGAGCTTCTTCCGGTAACAATACTGAGGTTTGCGCTTCTTTATGGCGCGAATAGTTATTGGAAACAGATAATAAAACTGATAAAAAAGGGCTTTCCGATTACAGGGAGCGGAAAAAACAAATTCCAGCTGCTTTATGTGAAGGACGCCGCAGGCGCAATAAGGTTTGTTGCAGGGGATGAGAATTCAGAGAATGAAATTTATATTGCTGCGGAGGAATGCGCAAACACGCTGGAGGGGGTTTACACCGAAATTGCAAATTTGCTGAATGTGGAAATTCCTAAAAAGCATCTGCCGGTGTGGCAGGCAAAGCTGCTTGCGCATGTGCTTCTCGCAAAGGCAAAAATGCAGGGGAAGAAAACAGTAATAATGCCCGCGCACATAGACAGGCTCGTAAGGGAAAGGGCTTACAATACCGGAAAAATAAGCAAATTGGGCTGGCATGCGAAATATTCCCTGCACGAGGGGATGAAGGAAACTGTTGAAGAATTGAAATCAAAAGGGGAAATCTGAATGCCGTTGTTGCGTTTGTTCGGTGCATTGGTCAGGAGGCGGGGGAAGGCGGCGCATGAAATGGCGCCAGGCGCTTTGAGGCAGGCGCAGGAAGCGGGCGCGGAAAGAATGCGCGAATATGTGAACAGGATGCGCGGGGAGGAAATTGAGGCAGAGGGCGAGCGCAGGCTTCATAAGAAAATGCATGAAATAGAAGTTGAGGAACTGCGCAAAAAGCTTGTGGAGTTCGGATTTGACCAGGGAAATATTTCCGAACACATTAACAACTTAAAAACGCTTAAATCATTGTATGAAAATGGCTTGAGAAATGGCAATCTGTGGGGCGCGGTAAATTACGCAAGGGAGCAGCTCGGGCTTGAGGAAAGAAACAATGAAAAAATGCGAGAAAAAATAGAGAAAATTCTTTCAGACCCGGCGATTGCCACTTTGCTAAGCAAATGATGTTTTTATTTTCTCTCTTTTCCGGCCTTTTTGACTGAAGATGTTATTTTTTTGAGGGTTGAGGAAAATTTCTCAATGCTTCCGTTTGAGGCTTCCAGCGCGCTTCCCACATGGATTATGTCCGCGCCCGCCTTTACTGTGTTGTAGGCGTGCTTCTCATTTTTTATTCCCCCGGCAACAACAAGCGGCACATCAATGAGGTTCTTCACATAGGAAATCATTTTCTGCGGCGCTGGCTCCGGAGCCCCCCCGCCGGATTCGAGGATTATCAGATGAGCGCCGATGTACTGGCCTGCAAGGGCGGTTATTCCCCCCAAATAATCAAAGCTTCTTGGAATCAGCTGCGCACGGCCGACCCACCCCACTGCCCTTCCTGGCTCCACAATTATGTAAGAGGTCGGAATTACCTCCAAGCCAAGCTGCTTTACAGGATAGCTTGCGGTTATTTGCGCGCCGCTCAAATAATAAGGGTCAAGGGAATTCAGCATCTGCATGAAGTAAATCGCGTCCGCATATCTGCTTATTGTTGCAATATTCCCGGGAAAAAGTATTACAGGCAGCGAGGAATTTTCCTTTATTGCCTTTATGCATTCGTCCAATAGTGCGCCCTGCGCGCCGACGCTTCCCCCAACTGCAAATGCATCAAGCCCGTTGGATTCCGCCGCTTTCGCAATCCTTCCGCACTGCTCGGGAACGTATTTCGGGGGGTCAAGCTGCATGAAAGTGAGCGCCCCGCTTTTGTCAATCCCGTCAAGGATTTTCCTATAGACCTTTCCGAAATGCCCTTCATCCCTCATAAAATCACAAGAATTATTAATCAAAACAGGTTTAAAAAGCAAGCGCCTGACGAAGCCGCAAAAGTACATTCAACGCATTCTTAAAAAGTAAAACAATTATCCGCCCCTTAACAGCCTTGTGAAAAATACAAGATTGTAGTCTCCACTGGCATCAGGCCCAACACCCCAGACAACATCAAGCTTATTAAGGCCTGTTTCTGCCTTTGCATCTTGGTTTGCCCTTGCAACAGCAGCACCAAGATTGTTGTTTGTTAGATTTATAATATTATCAAAGCTTAAGGTTGAGGCGTTATAGTGTCTGTAAAACAAATCATCGCCGGAATCCCACTTGTGCCAGAAGAAATAAACATTGTTGTCTGAATCAACACTCATTGAAGGCATCCATCCTTCAACTGCAGTAATGTTTGCCAGCGGACTCCAGTTGCTGATATTGCTGCAATTTGATGCGCAGGATCTGTAGAGAATTCCCTGCCAGGAGCAATCAAACGCAACATAAATTTTCCCTGCATTATCCTGAGCCATGTACTGATGGAACCTGCCGTAGTAGCAATTGCTGCCTTCGCTGAGATTTACATCTGCGCTCCAGTTGTTTAAGTTGTTGCAGCCAGTTGTGCAGGTTTTGTAGAGGATGTTTCCATCCCAGAAGGTTAGATGTTTTGTGCCATTGTTATTTACTGCAATTTGCGGATTATCGCTTGTTGTGCTAATGCTCAATTGACTGCTCCAGTTGCTTAAATCATTGCAATCGTTTGAGCAGGTTGTATATATAACCCCTGGGTTTGCATCAAGGACCAAATATAATGTATTTGAATCTGCTGCAAGGTCGTGCCTGAAGCTCTGGAAAACAAACTTTATCGGAGCAGACCAGTTGCTTGGGCTTGTGCAGTTCTGCCTGCACTGGCTGTAAAATGTAGTGTACCATCCGAAGGTTGGAGGATAGATATGGAGCCATGCAACATTTATGAACCCGTTTGAATCAACTGCAATTGTCGGATACGCAGATCCCATTTGCGCCCCTATTGGATTTTTGCTTATGTTTGCGGGGGCACTCCAAGTGCTTCCATTATCGTCGCTTTGAATGAAATATACTTCTGAGCTGGTATCATTGAATTCCCCGCTTGCATATACAAAATAAAGGATATTGCGCTCTTTGCTTCTTGCAAGCGCCTCCATGTTGCCTGTTACATAATCCGTGCCGCCTCCATATGCAAATGCTGATTTTGCTATATATTTGTAGAGCATGAAATTATTGTCTGAGGAGTCCTCGGCGCCTGAGGCCTCATCGGAAACCTTCAAATCCAGGTAATAGCGCCCTGTTGTCTGTATGCTGTAGGAATTCCAGTCATAGTAGCAGGTCTGCGCTGTTGAGAAATCCCCCCCTCCGGAGCAGTTCCTGTCGGGCTGCGGGCTTTGCGCAAGGCTGAGAAGGTCCAAATTCTGCACAATAGGGGTTTTCTTTGCGCCCTGCTGCGCGCTGTAATAAATATCCGCCTTCGGGTTTGAATCGTCCAAATCAAGGACTGTGAATTTTATTATCATTTTCGGCCCGTTGCTCCAGAAGTCGCCTCCGTTGTTTGGATACAACAGGGCTGTTTGCGGCGGGATGTTCGGGATTGTAATTGGCACAAAAAGGGCGGTGCCTGTGCAGGCCGCCTTCTCAACGTGGGCCGCCCCTCTCCTTGTCTTGTAGTTTATTTTTATGTTTCCGCTGTATGTTTGCCCCTGCGAAAGGCCTGTTATGCAGTATATGTTGAAATCGTCCGCCGCATTTACTGCTGATGAGCTCGGGGCGCAGCTGCCCGCCAAACCCTCTGCGGCCTCAGCGCTCACATTTGTAATCCTTTCTCCTGTTCCGTTGAGGAGATAAATCACAAAATTCCCGTTTGAGTCAACTGTATGGTCGGAATAGGCGAACTTCCCGAGGCCTGTGCAGGTGCTTGCTGTCGGCAGTTTTATGATGCCCATAAAAATAAGCACCCCTGCAACAACTGCAATTATTACAAGGGCAAAGCCGTATGTTGAGAGATATTCAAGCGCGGCCTGCGCCTTCCGGGATTGCATATTTTCTATAATGGTTTTGGTATTAATAACCCTGTTTTTTGGCTTTATTTTTAAGTTTTGCCTATGGAAAGCAACAAAGGTTTAAATATGCATATGGCCGTAGTTATATTGGCTTTGAAAAAAGCTTATTCTGATTGGGAGGAAAAAACAATGGCTAAGAAAGCATTTGGTGGTTACAGCATATGCTTCAAGGGCTGCGACGAAACAGCGCAGGACATCTTCGGCACGGGCAATCTGGCGCCGAGCGAGATGACAAAGAAGATCTGGGCATATGTGAAGAAGAAAGGAATAGCCGGCAAGTAATTGCTTGCTGAGCTTTTTCTTTTTTTATTTTTATTTCTTCAGTTTTGTTCTAATTATAAGTGGCTGCATCGCACAAAACGTATTTATATAACTTATAATGTAAGTTAATTATGGTAAGATTTCCAAAGATTTTGAGAGTTAATAAGAGGAAAACCCCTGCAAATAAAAGCTTTAAAATTCCAGGCGTCATTGATGAAAGATCAATTGGCGGCATTCCTAAGACTGCAATTACGCCACAAGACAGAAGACGACTTGAACTTATTGTAAATGTGCTTGTTAAGAAAGGGGCAATTCCAACAAGGGAAATTGATGTCAATAACGCTCCAACTATGGTTGAATTAGAATATCCGTTGGGCGGAAATAAGCATTCTTTTTTAGTTATCCCAAATAAGGTGCCAAAGCTGTTACAAAAATACCTAAGGTTTTAATTTATATAAAATTTACTGAAAAATTAATATGCTTTTGTTTGCAAACTAAACTTGCACTTTTTCACCGGCGGAATGGTTGCGAAAGCATTTTAATGGATTTGCAGGACACTTCTTCTGAGAGCATGGAAATTCCAATATTTGAAAGGATATGCAGGGGCTCCGGAAAGGCGCCTGATGAGCTGCAGAGGCTGATTGAGCAGAAGAGGAACAAGTTCTCCGGGCTTCTCACCGAGGAGGGCGCCGCGCTTCTTGTTGCAAAGGAGCTTAATGTGAGGCTTGATTCTGACGCTTTTCCAGAGCGCATGAAAATCTCAAATCTGCAGGACGGGATGAAGGGCGTTGGGCTGCTTGCAAGGGTTATGCAGGTTTATCCACCAAGAAATTTTGAAAAATCAGGGAAAAAGGGGATGCTTGCAAATCTGCTTGTGGGGGACAATTCGGGGGAGGTGCGCCTGACCTTGTGGAATGAGGATGCGAAGAAGGTTGATTCTTTGGGGATAGGGCGCGGAAGTGTTTTGCTGCTGAAAAACTGCAGTGTTACAAGCTATAACGGGAAACTGCAGTTGAGCCTTGCATATGGCGGGGAGCTTTCTGCAAACCCTGAGAATGCGGATGAGAAGGAGCTTCCAAAAATAGAGAAAAGGGAGCTGAAAATATCCGGGCTTCAGCCTAATTTGAATTCTGTTGATGTGATTGCAAGGGTTGCGCGGATTTACGGGAAAAAGGAATTCCAGAGCGCCTCGGGGAAGGGGGAGATGATTGCGTTTGAAATTGCGGATGAAACCGGAAACATAAGGGCCGTTGCATGGAATTCAGCGGTCGGGCAGGCGGCAAAGCTGAATGCCGGGGAAGCGGTAAAAATAGAGAACGCATACACGAAGGAAAGCCTTAATGGGGGAACAGAACTGCATCTCGGGTTCAATGCAAAAATTACCCAAAATCCGAAAGACGCGAAACTTCCGGAACTGCCGAAGGAGGAGTTTGAAAGGAAGGCGCTTGGGGAACTTGAAGAAAACAAAAATGCGGAAATTTCCGCAAGCATTGCAGAAATCAACAGAAGTGCGTTAAGATATTTTGCATGCAGTTCCTGCGGCAAAAAGCTGCAGAAGCTTGGGGACAAGTTCCTGTGCGAGAAATGCGGCGAACAAAAGGAGCCGAAAATTGAACTTATAGCATCAGTTGCGTTGGAAGATGAAAGCGGCGCAATAAATGCAATCTGCTACGGGGATGAGGCTGAGAAGATTTTTGGCATGGGAAGGGAGCAGGTTAATTCGGAGCTTAGGGCAAAAAGCGCGGAGGATCTGCTTGATGAGATAAGGGATAAAATTGCAGGGCAGAAAATAAAGGCAAATGGGTATTTGCGCACAAACAGGCGCACAAGTGAGAAGGAATTCGTAATTAAGCGCATAATTGAAATCGGAAAGGAAATCAAAAAGGCAAAAGAAGGGCGCGCCGAAAAGAGCATTGAAATTGAAGAGCCTGCGAAGTTTTATTAATGCAGTTTGCGCATATGCTATTAGAGAGCATGCTGAAACCAAAGCCATTGCCAAAGGAAATATTAGCCAAAGTCAGGAATAAAATTTTAAAAAATCCTAAAATTTTTAAGTATCTGCCAATTATTGACGCTAGAAGTGATGGGAAGTACTCTAGGACTGTGGGTTGGTTAAGACACGTCAGGGCAGCAACAATAAAAACATGGCATTATCCAAAGGGGGTAAAAGTTGTTATAAAATATGTACATTATAGTCCGTCTGCAAAGCAAAAAATAAAATTCATTACAAATGTGGCAAGGGCTCATAACTCAGAAAAAAAACCTGCATTGTATGAGCTATGGGAGCCTGCTGCGTCTCCGGTCGGGGTAGAGTTTATTGCAATGCCGGTAATATCTGCACCAACAATAAGGGATGTGTTGGGTCCTATCAACAAGTTTGCTGCAAAAAGCGGCAGGCTGTTTTTTAGGGATATGCAAAAGACATCGGGAATAAGTTCTGAAAAATTAAAAGAAAAATTAAAATATGCTTATAATGAACTTCACGAAAATCTGAATAACCTTACTTATTTGCAGGATGCCGAGTATGGGATTAAGGAAAGCAACTTTTTTGTGCTCGGCTACAAAAAGGGCAAATTCATTTTTATGCCTATGATGGATATATGGTAAAACTTCACCGGCAATCTGGTCCCGAAAGTATTTAAAAGGGTTGAAACACAATTCTTACAACTGCTGGTTTCGGGACATGAGAGGGGTTCTGCTCAGGATTTCCTCCCGCAATGCCGGAAACCCGCTATAAGAAACGGAGCGTGATTTGTGATGAGCGAGAAGAATGAGAAGGAAGAGAAATCAAAGAAAACCATGACTATTTCTGAGCTGCCGGGCATTGGGCCCGCAAGCGCGGAAAAGCTTGCTGCAGCAGGATATAAAACATTGGAGAGCATTGCCGTTGCCTCGCCTATGGAGCTTGTGGAAGCTGCAGGAATTGGGGAGCTGACCGCAGGGAAGGCAATAAATGCGGCAAGGGAAAGCCTTGAAATGGGGTATGAGACCGCTGATAAAATAATGGAGCGCAGGAAGAACTTGGGGAAAATAAGCACAGGCTCAAAGGAATTGGATTCTTTGCTCGGGGGAGGAATAGAAACCCAGGGAATTACTGAGGCATATGGGATGTATGGCTCGGGAAAAAGCCAACTGTGCTTCCAGGCGTCTGTAATGGCGCAGCTGCCTAAGGAAAAGGGCGGGCTTTCTGGAAATGTGCTGTATGTTGATACGGAGCATACCTTCAGGCCTGAGCGCATCATGCAGATGGCAAAGGTGAAAGGGCTTGACCCTGAGAAAGTGCTGAAGAACATTTTTGTTGCGCGCGCATACAATGCGGACCACCAGATGCTGCTTATTGAGAAGGCCGCGGAAATAATAAAGGAGAAAAACATAAAACTGGTAATTGTGGATTCCCTTACTGCGCAGTTCCGCGCGGAATATATCGGAAGGGGAAAGCTCGCGGACAGGCAGCAGAAATTGAACAAGCACATGCACGCGCTGCAGAAGCTTGCGGAAATGAACAACCTGATTGTATTGGTAACAAACCAGGTAATGAGCAGGCCGGATATCCTGTTCGGGGATCCGACAGCGCCAATAGGGGGAAATATTGTGGGGCACACGGCAATGTACCGCCTGTATTTCAGGAAAAGCAAGGGAGAAAAGCGCATTGCAAGGCTGGTGGATTCTCCGGGATTGCCTGACGGAGAGGCGATATTTGCAGTAACAGAAAGGGGAATAGAAGACGCAAAGCCGGAGAAAGAATAGGCTTTGTGTTTTTTTAATTTTTGCGGCAATTGTTCTGTTGGCTTGTTATAATAGTTGTTAAGTCCAATCGAGGTCGACTCGCATATGTTTAGGTGAGAAACTAACAATTTAGATATGTTTAAATAAGAGAATAATTAACTATAACATATGAAACAAAAATATTTTTGGATTTTGGGGATTGTTATTGTTTTAGTTATAGCTGGAATAATTTTGATTATCCCTTATATTAAAGAAGATTCAACAGGGGGCGTACCTATATTTGGCATAGTAAGTCTAACTTCTTCTGGGCGGAACTATGCAACAGCAGTAATAAACGAACCTATTAATTTCGAAACAAAAATTGCGCCTACGCCAAATGGTACGATTTTTAGACTGGTTCTTCCTCAAGGGGTCGAGTATGTTTCCGGAGATTTTGAGTTGAAAAATGGTGAACTATTATTAGAAGGTGGGGGATTAGAAGGTGAGAATGTCAGACAAAACACAAATTATGATTTTGTTATAAAAGGGACAAGTGAAGGTAAACATAGTATTCAAATTTGGGCAGGTGCGGAGGATAAGCCAGGCCTTAGTGGTATGACATATAAGATTGAGGGACGCGATTATCGGTTTTGGGAATTTAAAATAGCAACACTATGCGCAGCAGAAACTTTAGAAAAAGCTACAGAATTATGTGTGCAGATAGAAGGAACTTGCGAAACTCTTGAATGTGTGCAAGAACGAATGAAAGGAGCTGGAACAGTAGAATAATAATTTTAGCCGGCTAGTCTATACTTCTCCGAATTGCTTTACAATTCTTAGTTCTTTCTTGCATAAAAAAAGACTTAACAGCACTTTTTACGGTTACACCTTGCACTGCAACGATTGTACTATTTTTCATTTGTACCAAAAGCGCTTTATAAGGCGCCTGCGCAGTTATTTCAGATCTCACAAATCTGGCTGAAAATTGGATTAAAACCTGCTTCTTTTTTGTTATTTTTGCCGGCGCAAAACAAAATCAATTTAAAGAGGGAGCGCGCTATTAATTGCAATGAAGAATCTTGAAATTGCTTCTCTCTTCTATAAAATTGCCGATTTGCTTGAAATGCAGAATGTGAAGTGGAAGCCGCAGGCATACAGGCGCGCCGCGCAATCGCTGGAGGCGCTCGAGAGGGACATTGAAGAGCTCTGGAAGGAAGGGACGCTGAAGGAAATTCCCGGGGTTGGGGAAGGCATTGCAAGGCATATTGACGAGTTTTTGCGCAGGGGAAAAATAAGGCCTTTTGAGGCAATTATGCGCAAGATTCCCAAAGGTCTTGGGGAGCTGATGGAGATTGAGAGCATCGGCCCAAAGAAGGCCTTTTTCCTTTACAAGAAATTGAAGATAAAAAATCTTGGGGATCTGGAAGCCGCTGTTAAAAGGCACAAACTGGGGGGTTTGCCCGGATTCGGGGAGAAAAGCGAGCAGAACATACTGAAGGGAATCGGCATGTACAAAAGCGGGCATGAGAGGATGCTGCTTGGAAAGGCGCTTTCAATTGCCGAGGGGATTGTTGATGAATTGAAAAAAAACAGGGGAATTGAGAGGATTGCAATTGCAGGAAGTTTGCGCAGGATGAAGGAAACCATTGGGGACATTGACATCCTTGCAACTGCGGAAAATGCAGAAGAGGTTATGGACGCGTTTGTGAATATGCCGGATGTCAGGGATGTGCTTGCAAAGGGAACAACAAAAACAACTGTTGTGCTTAACTCGGGGGTTCAGGCCGATGTGAGGGTATTGAAGGATAGCGAGTTCGGCTCAGCGCTGCAGTATTTCACGGGCAACAAGGAGCACAATATCAAATTGAGGGAGATTGCAATAAAGCGCGGGCTGAAACTGAGCGAGTACGGCCTTTTTGAGAAAAAAACAGGGAGGAGGATTGCGGGGAAAACTGAGGAGGAAATATACGCGAAATTCGGCATGAAATACATCGAGCCTGAGCTGCGCGAGGACCGCGGGGAGCTGCAGGCAGCGATGCAGGGAAAGCTGCCTAAAATTATCAGCTATGGCTCAGCAAAGGGGGATTTCCATGTCCATTCAAACTGGAGCGAGGGCTCTGAGGGCATTGAGGAAATTGCAAATGCTGCGAAGAATATTGGCTATGAATGGATATGCCTTACAGACCATTCAAAATCCGAAAGGATTGCGCATGGCTTGGATGAGGAGAAAGTGCTGAAGCAGATTGCTGAAATAAGGAGAATTAACAGAAAATTCAGGGATTTCCGCATACTTGCGGGAAGTGAAGTGGACATAAAGGCGGATGGGGGGCTTGATTTTTCCAATGAAATACTGAAAAAGCTTGATGTTGTTGTTGTTGCCGTGCATTCAGGATTCAAAAGCGCTAAGGGGCAGATGACTGCGCGCGTGTTGGATGGAATAAATAACAAGTATGTGAAAATAATTGCGCATCCCACTGGAAGGCTTATTGGAAAAAGGGAAGGGTATGAAATTGATTTGGAAAGGGTTTTTGAGGCGTGCGCAAAAAGGGGCGTAATGCCGGAGATAAATGCCTATCCCGAAAGGACGGATTTGAATGATGCGAATGCGAAAAGGGCAATTGAGCTTGGATGCAGGCTTGCAATAGGGACTGATGCGCACAGCATTGGGCAGCTGCATTACATGAGATTGGGGATTGCAATGGCAAGAAGGGCATGGGCCGGGGGGAAGGACATTGCAAATACGCTCAATTTGAAGGAAATTGAAAATCTGCTTAAGTTACGGGAGTGAAGAGAACCTTTGAGCTGAAGCCCGCGACTATGAAGAGTATGTAGAGCAGCAGGAACATCAGCCCGGCTTTGTTGTTTATTCCCTCATGTTTGAGTAGGTTATAGCCGAGGAAGGAATTCGCAACCACCAAAAACACTATCGGCAGCAGGAAGATGCTGAAATTTGCGGTTGTTGGATTTATAACTATTGCTGCGCCAAGCACAAGGGTAAGATTTACAACAGAGCTTCCGAGGATGTCCCCGAGCGCGAGCGCGACATAGCCCTTGCGGATTGCAGTGAAATCTATTGCAAGCGATGGCAGGGTAGTGCCAAACGCAATCAGGGTCATTCCAATAATCGCATCAGGCAGGCCCATCAGCCCCGCAATTACTATTCCCTCCTCAACAACGAATTTAGAGCTCACAAAAACAAACAGCAGCCCCAACAGGAATATTGATATGGCGCCGGAGAGCTGTTTTTTTGTAATGCCGTCCTTCATGTTAAGGGTAAAGCGCTTTTTAATCACAAAAAATACATAGAGGAAAAAGAGGATTATCAAAATCAATCCCTCGGCAAGGGTGAGTATGCCCCTTGACAAAACAACAAGCGGAATCAGGCTTATGAGGAAAAGGAGCTCCGCGCTTTCAATTGTCTGCTCGCGCCTCACCTTGATTTTTCTTATGAGCGCGGCAATTCCCAGAACAAGGCATATGTTCGCAATGCTGCTTCCGAGGACATCGCCTATTGCAAGGGATGTTTTGCCTATCATGGATGCATTTACCGAAATCATGAAATCCGGCAAGGAATTTGCGACAGCAACAATTATGAAGGCTATTGCGAGCTGCGATACCCCTAAATACTCGGAGATTTTTATTGCAGCCCTTATAACTGCCTCACTGCTTATAACAAGCACCACCAAAGCAATTACAAATATGGCAATTGTGAAAATCATAATATAGTAATGGGGCTGCAGAATAAAAATAATGCTGTTGCAGGGGGAAAAATTAATAAATGGAAGAAGCGTCATTAAATTATGAAAAAGCGCGGAAGGCTTGAGGGCTTTGCGGAGGAGCAGACGCTGCTTTCTAAGGAGCGCACGCTGCTTTCCAAGGAAAGGACCGTGCTTACTGAAATAACCGTCTTTATTGCGGTAATTGCGCTCGGCTTCGGGCTGATAAGGTTTTTTGAGCATTCGCAATATGAGGCGCTTATGGCATACCTCGGGATTTTTGTAATTCTGTTCGGGGTTCTGGGAATACTGCTTTCAATAAGGGGCTACAGGAAGTATGCGGATGAGGCGGGAAGCCTTGAGAGAAGCATAAACAATTCGGATTAGCCTTGGCGCGCAATTCCCTCCTTTTTTTAAATTGTGTTCAGGAAAGGTATTATTGGGAGAGCATGGCAAAGGGTTCAATTGCGGAGCTGCTTGAAACGCTGCAGGGATATGAGACGGATGAGCACATTGCCGGGGTGCAGAAGGCATTTGAGCTTGCCAGGGGCCTTTATGGAAGTGAATTGAGGGAATCAAGGAAATTCTGCATAAAGCACCTTGTTGAGGTTGCGGGCATTGTTGCGGGATTAAGGCTTGACTGCAATGCGGTTTCCGCGGCGCTGCTTCATGAGGCTGTTGCGGACGGGAAAATTACGGCCGAGGAGATAGAAAAGGCAACAAACAGGGAAACCGCTGCGCTTGTTGACGGGCTGGCAAAGCTAAAGAGAATTTCCCTCAAGATAAAGAACATTGCCGAAATGGAAAACATGAGGAAGGTGCTGCTCGCAACAAGCAAGGACATAAGGACTTTGATAATTCTCCTTGCTGAAAGGGTTGCGGAGCTCGGGGAATTTGGCAGGCTCGGGAAGGAGAAGCAGGAGGAGCTTGCAGAAGAAAACCTTAACATCTATGCGCCAATTGCGCACAAAATGGGAATGAACAAGATAAAGGACATTCTTGAGGACAATTCATTGAAATACCTTAAGCCGGAAATTTACAGCAAGCTTGCGGGGATGCTTTCAGCCTACCGGAAGGAAAAGGAAAAAAGCCTTGAGAAGGCAAGGCAGGCGCTCAGGAAGAAATTTGAGGAGCTCGGGATAAATGCGGAAATACAGGGGAGGACAAAGCACATTTACAGCATATACAGGAAAATCTATGAGCGGAACATAAAATTCAATGAGATATATGATTTGGTTGCGCTGCGCGTAATTACAGGGAGCGTAAAGGAATGCTATGAGCTGCTTGGGATGATACACTCAATCTGGAATCCGCTTCCGGGAAGGTTTGATGATTACATTGCAAGGCCGAAGCCCAACATGTACCAGAGCCTGCATACGACAGTAATAGGGCCGGACAACAGGCCCATTGAGATACAGATAAGAACTTTGGAGATGCACAGGATTGCGGAGGATGGAATTGCAGCGCACTGGCGCTATAAGGGGGAGATGGGCGAAAAGGATTATGACAAGAAGCTGCTCTGGCTAAAGGAGATTTATGACTGGCAGCGCGGAAAGGAGGAAAAGGGGAATATTGATTCGCTGAAAATTGATTTTTTCGAGAACAATATTTTTGTTCTGACACCAAAAGGCGAGGTAATAGAGCTGCCTGAGGGCTCGACCCCCATAGACTTTGCATATGCAATCCACAGCGATCTGGGGGGCAAATGCGAAAGGGCAAAGGTCGATGGAAAGCTTGTTCCGCTGTCCTATGCGCTTGAGTCCGGGGACAATGTTGAAATTATAACTTCCCCAGCGCAGATGCCGAAAAGCGCGTGGCTGAATTTCGTGAAAACAAGCAAGGCAAGGGAGAAAATAAGGGAGGCGCTGCAGATTCAGGCAGCAAAACCCCAAAAGGCAAGAAAGCGCGGGGCAAGGCAGGTCATAATAAAGGCCTCGGACAAGAGGCTGAGGCTTGCAAAGTGCTGCAGCCCGCTCCCCGGGGACGAGGTTGTCGGGATACTCACAACAAAGCGCAAAATTTCAGTGCACAGGGCAAATTGCGAGAACATAAGGG
This sequence comes from Candidatus Iainarchaeum sp., assembly GCA_016187745.1. Taxonomy (GTDB): domain Archaea; phylum Iainarchaeota; class Iainarchaeia; order Iainarchaeales; family JAXPJC01; genus JACPJC01. Next base: position 15,586 of record JACPJC010000008.1, read on the forward strand.
TTCTGGGCTCCAGGGAAAAAATTGTGAATGTTGATTTTTCAGGGGGAAAAGGAAAATTCCCCGCATCGTTTGCGGTTGAGGCAAAGGACAGGCCCAATCTGCTTTCGGACATTCTCAACCTCATTTCAAGGGACAATGTGACCATAAGCTCGGCAGAGGCAAAATCCCTTGGAAAGGAGCAGACCGCATGCAAATTTGTTGTTATGGTGAGCAGGCCGGAGCAGCTCGAAAGGATAATAAATAATTTGTCCAGTGCAAAGGGAATAACACGCGCTTACAGGATTTAACAGCACAATGGCAAAGCTCGGCGCAGGGAAAATTATATTAAGCTGAATTGCCCTATAGTGAGGAATATGGAGCGCGTTGCAACGGGAATAGACGGCTTTGACAGGCTTATTGATGGCGGATTGCCAAAAGGGAGGACCTTCCTTGTTACAGGAGGCTGCGGAACAGGAAAGACGCTTTTTTCACTTGAGTATATTTTCAACGGGGCGAAGGAATATTCCGAGCCGGGTGTTTTTGTGACAATTGATGCGACCCCGAAAACAATAAGGGAGGACGCGCTCGCAATAGGCATGGACATCAAAAAGCTTGAGGAGAAGGGGCTTGTGAAAATAATTGATGCCTCTGTTGCAAGGATTGGAATCCCCTCGCAGGAGGAGTATGCGATGCCCGTTACCGGCTTTGACCTGGACAAGCTGCTCCTGGAAACAATGCGCGCGACAAAAAAAATCGGCGCAAAAAGGGTTGTGATTGATTCAACACCTGCGCTGGGGCTGACTTTCCAGAATTCCGAGGATGTGAGGAAGGCTGTTCTTAAAATCAATTATGTGCTCTCGCAGAGCGGGGCAACTTCCATGATAATTTCCGAAATTGCTGAAGGCTCAAAGGCGCTGAGCAAATATGGGGTTGAGGAATATGTTGTTGACGGGGTAATTGTCCTGCATTACCTTGAGGCAGGGGCAGGGGCGAACCGCCTGCTGCATGTGAGGAAGATGCGCGCGACGAAGCATTCCGAGGACCTGCATCCGCTTGAGATAACTGATTCCGGGATAAAAATTTACAAAATAGAGGAATTCAGGAAGAAGCGCTGAGCAACTTGGTTGGAAAACTTGGGGTTGATAAGGGCATAATGCCCTTATATTTCCTGCAGCCTTTTTATTATCTTGTCAATGCCTATTGCAATTGCAAGCGAGCCGAATTTCGGCCCCTGCTCCTTCCCTATTGTCATAAGGTATAATTTTCTGAATATTTCCCTTGGCTGGAGCTCATGCTGCTTTGCGGAGCCGTAAATTAGCATCTGTATTTCCTCGGGGGTTTTCGCTTTTGGCAGCTGCCTTGCTATTTCGCTGAAAACTTCCCTTGTTTTGCTGTCATGCTCTAATCCTTTGGGGGCTTTTTCAAGAAATCTTATTTTCATTTCCTCAGGGGCATAATTGTCCAGCCAGTATTTTGCCCTGAGAAGCTGCTGCCTTATTTCGCCCTTCTGCCCCTTTGCCTGCCCTGCGCTTATGTGGCTTGTTTCTGAAAGTATTTCAAGCGCCTTTTCAATGTTTTTTTCCGGATCCGCAATCTGCGCAACGAGGGTCTGCAGGGAAAAGGGAATCTGCGCAGGCATTTCTTTCTGGGCTTTGCGCATTTGCGAGAGTGCATAGTCCTTCCTTGCTGTTCCTGTAAGGCCTTCATCGCGAAGTTTTTCCGCGCCATAGTAGACGCGCTCTGCCTGCTCATATCTTTCAACAAGCAGGGGGAAGGAATTGTCATTTAGGCTGAACTCTATTGCAGAGCCCGGGCGGTAGGAAAGGTTCATAAACCTGAAAATTTCCGGCTTTGCAACTTTCAGCCATTCCTGCAAATCAATTACGTTCCCAATAGAGCCTGACATTTTTGCGCCGCGAAGCTGGATGAATTCAGCGCCATAGAGGAGAGGCGCTTCCATTCCGAAAATTTCCTTTGCAAATGCCTTTCCAGTATCTACTGATCCCCCGCGGGCAAAATGGTCCTTTCCCCCGGATTCAAATGCGACATTGAAGACGCTCCAGCCTGCGGGCCAGTGCATGCGCCAGTGCAATTTTGCCCTTCCATCAAAGGGCCTTGTTTTTGCCTTGTGCCCGCAGCCGCCTGATTCTTTTTTGCATGCGTATTCGACTTCCTTCCCGTCCCAGTTCCCTGCTTCAGTAAAACTTAATTTGCCGCAGTTTTCGCACACTATCTGGATTGGAAGGAAATTTGGCGCCTTTTCAGTCCCGGTTATTTCATTCCAAATCCCCACAATCTTCTGCGCATTGTCAAGCGCGGTTTTTATTTTCTCATTGTAAAGGCCTTTTTTGTAGGATTCGTAGCAGCTTATCCTGTTGGGAACTGCCCCAAAATCCCCAATGGCCTCAAAAAGCTTGCCGGTAAAGCAGGAAGCCCAGGATTTGTATTCCGGGAAAGGGCTCGGGATATTGTAATATGGCACGCCCTTGTACTGCTCAAAGTCCTTTTCTTTTATTGGGAGATTGCCGGGAATTTTGTCCATGGGGTCAAAATCATCAGCAAGGAAATTGAATTTTGCCTTGAGCCCTTTTGCAGCCAGCGCCTCATAAACCAGTTCCGGGACAAAATACTCAACCCTTGCGTTGCCTATGTGGAAGTATCCGCTCGGAGTCCACATTCCGTGGCATACGTATTCCTTAAGGTTTTTTTCAGCAAGCGCGCCTGCAATTAACTCAGGCCATGCCTTTTCAGAGGAAGCCATAAAGCATCATATAAATTAGAGTAGATAAATTAAATAAGCCTGCTAAAAGATTTCCCAGTCGTCATTGCTCCGGAGTTCTGGCCTTTTCTTTATCCTTTCCTTCAGCGGAACATCAGGCTCTGCGCCCGCCCCTGCCAATTCCTTTGGGGGCCTTAAGATGCTTGTTTGCGAGCTTCCCCCTTTGATGCTTTTTTTGAAGGAGTTTATTTCATCAATGCTGCCTTCCCTCATTGCGCCAACATAGTTGCAGCGCCTGCAGCGTTCGCTATTTAGGCTTTTTGCAAGATCAAAACCCGCACACTGCGGGCAGTATTTCAGCTTCAAAGACAACACCCCGAATTCTGACTTATAATGTTCGGAAGAAGTTGTATTTAATTCTTTTGTGCTTTGGGCTCGTCTTTTGGCGGTTCCTGGGTTTTCTGCGCCCACTTGCTGAAATACCATATGCCTATTACACAGATGATTGTTACAATTACCGCTGCAAGAATCCTGTAGATGTAGGCTGAAACAACAGGCATCCCGAGGATTTTCAGCATTTCATTCACGCCTTCCCGAATCACGCCCTGCCAGTAAAGCGCAATAACCAATGCAAAGGCCGTTGTGATTGCGAGCGCGAGCCTTGTGCGCATTTCTGCCTCAAGTTTTCTCGCCTCTTCCTGCAGGCTTTTTGTAATCTTCCTTCCATCCATAATTTTCCATCCTTAAGCTTGTTTTGTTTTCGGTTTTTCTTTCGGGGTAAAACCCGAAATATTTTTCTCTTTGGGTAAAACCTAGACTTTCTCTTTTCCTAAAAGAGAAAGGATTGGTTTTTCTTTTGAACCCCGGGGCCTTTTCTTTTTCCAAAAAGAAAAGGGGCTGTTGTGGGGAAGGCGGGATTTGAGCCCGCGACACTAACCGGGTTATTGGAATAACCGCACGGTTGCTGCTCAGCTGGAAACTTCAGCTTCACATAGGCCAAATCTTTTTGTTGACTTTAACCAATCGTGTGCTCTACCAGACTGAGCTACTTCCCCGTCAAATGAATTGCTCCTCCAAATGATTTTTATATTGCGAGCCCGGGGGGATTTGAACCCCCGACAAACGGATTAAGAGTCCGTTGCTTACTGGGAAGATGAAATTTAATTTGAATCAAACTTCAACTTCTCTACCAGGCTGAGCTACGGGCCCAACACATATAATTGGAGAGGGAAAGAATTTAAATAAAGTGGCGAGCCCGGTGGGATTTGAACCCACGACAAACGGCTTAAAAGGCCGTTGCTTACTGGGAAATTCTGATTAATTAAAACCAGAGTTTCTCTACCAGGCTGAGCTACGGGCCCACACACATAATATCTGTGAATGATTAACTATTTAAATATACAAAATGCAATCTATCTATGCAAAGATGGAGCGTTGGAAAGCCTGTTATACTAATTCCTGCCTATAATGAGGAAAAACTTATTGGAAAAACTATAGACTTGATAAAAAGGACGGGGGTTAATGCAGGCATAATTGTTGTTGATGATGGCAGCACTGACAGAACTGCAGAAATTGCGGCGCGGAGAGGCTGCAGAGTTGTGAGCCTACCAAGAAATTTTGAAAAATCTAATGTGTTTTTTGCAGGAATAAAGGAGGCGCTTAAAACAAACCCCGCCGCAGTTGTGACAATAGATGCTGATTTGGTTAAACTTACTGGCGCATCTTTGAAGAATATTATTGATGATGCGGCAAAGGCAACAAAGAATGGAAAGGCAAGGATGTTTGTTGCAGAGCCAAGGGAAAGAAGTTTCCCTGGCATGTGGTTTTTGTCCGGATTTAGGGCTTTTAGTTTGCCAGCATTATATAAATTGCGCGCATCAAAACTTAAAGCTGTTCCAAAAGGCTTTGGGCTGGAAATTTTTTTGAATGATTTCTTCAAATACGGAAATTTGCCAGAACGCTTAATTAGTGCTAGATTGAACCGTTATGATGGGGCGGTATTTGAGAAACAATACAGGGTGCGGGGCAGCCAGGAAAAGCAGGCTTTTGAAATTGACTTAACAGTTAAAAGACTTAAAAGGCGGGCACCAAAAAGAAGAAATTTGCCAAAATAAAGAGCTAGTTATGTTTCTTTTTTGGCTTTGCCTTTTTCTTCTGCTTGCGCGCTTTTGGTTTTGCTGCTTGTCTTGCCTTTTTGCCCTTGGCCTTTTCAGGCTTTGGAAGCGCTTTCCTTATTTCCTTTATTCCGCGCATATAGGGAACCAGAACCTTGGGAATTTTTATGCTGCCGTCTGCCTGCTGGTTGTTTTCCAAAAGCGCAATCATGAGGCGCGGGAGAGCAAGCCCCGAGCCGTTCAGGGTATGCACAAATTTTGCGCCTTCAGGGGTAAAATACTTTGTGTTCATGCGCCTTGCCTGGAAGTCCTTGCAATCGCTGCAGGAGCTTGTTTCCAGATAGCGCCCCATTGCTGAGGCATAGCACTCAATATCATAGGTTTTTGCAGAGGCAAAACCCATATCGCCTGTGCAGAGCAGAAGCGTTCTATAAGGAACTTCAAGCAGCTCAAGGAGCTTTTCCGCGCGGGCGCGCATTGCTTCAAGTTCTTTTTGGGAATCCTCCTGCTTGCATATAACTACCATTTCAACCTTATCGAATTGGTGCAATCTGAATATTCCGCGGGTTGCTTCGCCGTGTTTTCCCGCTTCAGTGCGGAAGCAGGGGGTATAGGCGCAATAGCGCTTTGGAAGCTCTTTTGGATTCAATACTTCAGCGGCATGGAGGTTTGTAAGCGGAACTTCGGCTGTCGGAATTAAATAAAGGCCTTCGCGGGTTTTGAACAAGTCATTTTCAAATTTCGGGAGCTGGCCTGTTCCGAACATTGTTTTCTCATTGACCAGTTCCGGGGGGAAAATTTCTGTCCAGCCGTCCCTTGTGTGGAAATCAAGCATGAAATTTATCAGCGCCCTTTCAAGCGTTGCGCCCAACCCCTTGAAAACATAGAATCCGGAGCCGGCCAATTTTGCGGAGCGCTCCAAATCAAGGATGTCAAGGCCCTTCCCGAGCTCGGAGTGGTCCTTTGGCTTGAACCTGAATTTCGGGATTTTTCCCTGTTGTTTTACAACTTTGTTGTCCTCTGAGCCCGCGCCCTTTGGAACTGAAGCATCAGGGAGATTCGGGAGGGTTTTGGTTATTGCGTCAATCTGGCCCTTCAAAGCGTCTGCCTGAACCTCAAGGGATTTTATCTGCTCGGGAATTATCCTGACTTCCGCAATCTTTTGCGCAGCATCAGCCTTTTTCACAATAAGCTCCTTGATTTCTGCTGAAAGGACATTGCGCCTGTGCCTGAGCGCGTCAGCCTGCTCTTTGAGGCTCTTCCATTCTGAATCCTTCCCCGCAAGCCCGTCAATATCCGCATTATAGCCGCGGCTCTGCAATCCCTTTTTCACAACTTCCGGGTTTTTCCTGATTAGGTCAATGTCAAGCATTTGTCTCTGATATAAAAAGATATTCATATAACTTAAATAATTATGGTTAGGGCAAGTGTTTTGAGATATGGGCACAGGAGCGTCAGGGATTATCGCGTTACAAGCCACTGCGCGCTTGTGGCAAGGGCTTTCGGCGCAGAGGGCATAACCATATGCGGGGAGGAGGACGAAAGCATCAGGCGGAGCATTGAGAAAGTTTCTGAGAAATGGGGCGGAACTTTCAGCGTCGGTTTTTCCGATTCGTGGAAAAATGAATTTAAGAAGTTCAGGAAGAGGCGGAATTCCGCAATAGTGCATCTCACAATGTATGGGATTCCATTGCAGAAGGCGATTGGGAAAATAAGGAAATTCGGGAATATTATGGCTGTAATTGGCTCGCAGAAGGTTGAGGGCGCGGTGTATGGGGATTCTGATTTCAATGTAAGCGTCACGCAGCAGCCGCATTCTGAAATTGCCGCGCTTGCTGTTTTTCTGCACGAATTGTTCGGGGGAAAGGAGCTTGAAAGGAAATTTCCAAATGCAAAAATAAGGATTATCCCTAAAGAAAAAGGGAAAAAAGTTCTGAAAGGGGAATAAATTGCTTTTTAATCCTTTTTCTATCAAGTTATATAAAGCATGGCTAAGAAAGACCTGGTTGAGTTGTCTGTTGTCAAGGAATTCCTGAACAGCAAGGCGGGAGAACATGCCTGCGAGCTGGTAAGGATATGCAACAGCAAGAAAATTGTGAATGATGAGTTCATAGCAGGCAAGCTGGGGCTGAAAATTACTGAAGTTAGGGCCATACTCAACAGGCTGCATTACCATGGGGTTGCGTATTATGACAAGAAGCATGATTCGCGCTCGGGGTGGTATAGCTACACCTGGAAGATAAACAGCAAAAGGATAGCTGAATTGATTCTTGGGCAGCAGGCCGAGGAAGTGCAGAAGCTTGAGAGCAAGAGGGATTTCGAGAAAAACTACAGCTTTTTCAGCTGCAGGAAGAACTGCGACAATTTCCAGTTTGAGATTGCTGCGGAATACGGATTCCGCTGCCCGCAGTGCGGGGACATGATGAATTCCGTTGACAGCAAAAAGCGCATGAATCTTGTAAACAACAAGATAAAAAATATCAGGGAAGAGATTGATGTGCTTGAGAAGTTCTGCAAGGCCGTATAAAAACACATAAATCTGGACGAAATCAGCAGGCATTAAAAGGGATTAAATTTAACAGCAAATGTTAAAAGAAGGTTGATTTTGGTTTTGTTTGCATTTTTGTCTTGTTTTTTACCAGTTAACTGGTAAAAAAGTTTAAGGATGAATTAAAAAAGGTTTTGGAAGTAATATAATAATAGCGGGGTAGGGCAGCCAGGAGTGCCCGTCGAAATTGTTTCTGTTTTATTAAATATGAAACAGTTGCGGATGGCTCATAACCCGAAGGTCGAAGGTTCAAATCCTTCCCCCGCTACTTTTACTATTTCTATCTATTTTTTAGTTGTTTGCCGAAGTTTATAATAGGCTTCAAATTGCTGGCGCTTGGTGCACTGGTTGTGCGGCTTGTATTTTAGGCTTGTTTTTATTAGATAATTTTTGAGGCAGGCTAGCGGAGCAAGCTTTCAGGAAGTGTGACACACAATATGGCTTGCTGGGAACACTAACTTTTTGTGCAAGACCGGTAGTTGGGGTGTTGGGATTACTTACCTACTGCCAACCCGCTCACTTCCACTATTAATTTTAACTCACTTTTAGCTTAGGTTGCATACTTGTTTGGGAAGTTGGTAATTACTGTAAAGATAGGTCATTACCGTAAGTATTTTAAGTAATTATGTTCATTATAGTAATGACAAGTGATAAAATGGGTATTGGAAAATCTTTATTTAGTTGGCTTGCGGGAGCCTTTAAGCGCCTGGAAGTCCTGTCGGATGAGTTTGCTCCCCTTGAGAAGGGTTCAGTAGCGGAGCAGGGAGCTGCGGAGCAGGCAAAGGAGGCCCATGAGGTGCATAATTTCTGGGATTACCTGAAATTCCAGGAAAACACACAGGCACACCATCTTGCGAACATATTGAATTTTGAGGAATGGCTTGAGATGGAAGAGATAAGGAGGAGGATTTCAGAGCTATTTGGAATAACCTATAAGAATGAGAGGAGCCTTTACCCCTATCTCAAAACCCTCGTGGATATAGGGCTTGTGGAAGGCAGCAACATAGGGGGAAGGCGCAAGTGGCGCAAGAAGGCCCTGTTGATAAAGTTCTCCGAACTCAAGAAGGCAAGGGAAGACGCCAAGAAAGAAAAAACTGCGGAGCAGGTTGCGCGAACTGAAACAAAAAAAGCAGAGCAAAACTCTGAAAGCAGTGATGAGGGGTTATAACTGCTACATAACAGATTGCTGTGTTTGAAGTGGATTTTTGCGTGTTTTCTTCGCTCCGCTGAATAAAATAGCTTAAAATCAGCATTTGAATTGCTTCAGCATTTCCTTCAATTTTTCCATAGGCAGGCCGACAACATTGCTATAACTGCCTTCAATTTTCTCTATCCACCCCTTATCCATTTCCTGAATTGCGTAGGCCGCGAAGCCGAAAAGTGAGGACTTTAACTTTTTAACATATCCATCAATTTCTTTACCAGTTAGCTTTTTGATTTTCACTCTTGTGGATTCAAAATCAATAATTTCTTTTTTGTTTTTTGCATCAATCAGTGCGATTCCAGTTATAACTTCGTTAACCTTATTGCTTAGTGTTTTAAGCATCTCTTTAGCTTCTTCTGTGTTTTTTGGCTTGCCAAGGAGTTTATCGTCTATTACAACAAGTGTGTCTGCGCCAATTACAATGCCTTCGGAAAGCTTGCAGGCTACGGAGCGCGCCTTGTTCAGTGCGTGCTCTTTCACTAAGTCCTGCGGATTTTTGATTTGAAAATTATTTTCAATATAGGCGCTTGGGATTATTTTGAATTTGTAACCGGCTTCTTTGAGAAGCTGCGCGCGCCTTGGTGATTGGGATGCAAGAATCAGCTTCAATTAAGCTCGCCCCAGTGAAGACAATTCCTTAACAAATTCGCTGAGCTTGCCTGATTTTTGCGAGCATTCCTTGAACCATGAGGCGCTTGCAAGCGCCTGGCCACCAGCCAGCAGGGCTTTCTTGTAATTTTCCTCAGGGTTTGCCCCGTTTCTTGATTGCTGCGAGATAAGCGCAATTTCATCCGAAAGTTTTCTGGGCTCCTTCTCTGAAGATATTATGAATGTCCTGTCAAGAAGCTCCTCAACCGCTTTTACGGCCTCTTCCTCGCTCACATCCTTCTCATCCATATAATAAGTGGCCTTCCAATCCCCTTTAACGTGCCAGTAGTGTGTGGGATTTTTCCCTGTGAGGAAGAAATTTTTAAGGTCCTGCAGTGCGTTTGTAGGTATGATAACGCAGTTCTTTCCGGGCCTTAAATAAGGATATGCTGACAGAATTCCCTTCCTGTGATACCTGTATGTTTTTCCGCTTGATTTGCACACCGTTTGCGTGTAGCCGTAAATTGCGCGGAATAATTTCTGATAGGTGTATGAGGAATGCTTAATGGATTTAGGAATTATAAATTTATACTGGATAAAATAAGCTTTTGGCACAACCCCACCCCACACTTCCCCTATTCCTTGTTTTTTGTATTTGGCATGTTATTATGTATAAAGTATAAACATAAAAATATATAAATGTTTTTATAGGAATAAAAAGAAAATAGAAATAGAAAAACAAAAGAAAGTATTATTCAGCGCCTGTGGTAATAAGTTGGCCTTTGTGCAGGGGCTGGAGCCGCTTCTTCCGGCTCAGTGAATTTTCCGGTGCCAACAATAATTATATCCTTGGTTGACCTGACATTCCTGAAGGGAATGCTTTTTTCACTGATTATCTTCTTAGCTTCCTGCTTGCTTTTTACCTTCAAAGGCTCTGTGGTTATTGTTTCAATCCTGCCCTTCTCAAGGTTTATAACAAGATCGAAAACCTTGCCCTTGTATTCGGCGTCTGCTGTGTAGATGTCCATGCCGAAAAGCTTAGATAAACGCAAAGTCATGTTTCTGCCTCCTTTTCATTAAAAAACAAATTCCCTTATTATAAAAATTTGTTTTACTATATAAAGGTTTCGGTAAAATATGCCTTAACCACTCATAAAATAGCAAATAATGAGAAAGGACAGCACATATACATAACAGCAATTTTCACCTGAATTAAAAAAACCTAAAAGAGTCAAACAATTCAGATTATACATAAATTTTTATACATATATCCTGCAACATATTGTATTTAGTATATAAACTGCAATATATACATAATAATTTATACATTTTCTGGCGTCTGCTAGAAAAATTTATTAATCAGTTGAGGCCTAATAGATTGGAAGGGCCTGGATTTGGGAGAATGGAAAATTTCAAGGAGAATAAACTGCTCTACACATTCCTGCGCGAGAAGCCGGGAATGGCGCTGATAAGCCTTGCAGACCAGAAGACAGAGTGGTATGCGTCATTGCTTGCGAAGAAAATTGACTGCACTTATCCGCATGTTGTAAAAATGCTTGCTGTTTTTACTTCCCTCGGGCTGATAAGGCAGAAAAACAAGGGCAGGAAAAGGATGATTGCCCTTACAAACAAGGGAAGCGAGATTGCGCATGATTTGGAAAGCCTTGTCATGCATGTTGGAAAATTGTAAAACCG
>JACPJC010000001.1:0-29556 GCA_016187745.1 Candidatus Iainarchaeum sp.
CGAGCGTATCTGTGCCATGGCCTATTATTATCCCCCTGGTCCCCTGCTTTATTTCATTTGCAACAGCGCCAGCGATTTTTTTGTAATCAGAAAAGCGCAAGTCCTCCGACATTATGTTGCCTATCAGCTCTGCTTTAAAATTTGCAATCTGCGCAAGCTCAGGGAACATCGTAAGCAAGTCCTCCGGAGAGAAGGCGGCATAAACCCCTCCGGTTGAATAATTAACGCGCGATGCCAATGTTCCCCCGGTATGGAGGATTGCAATTGTAGGGAGCTCAGGGTTCTTTTTAATTTCAACAGCTTTCGGCTTTCCGACTATTTGCCCAGGGCTTATTTTCCTTATGCTCCTTATTTTTTCCGCTTCAATCCCGATATTGTAGCCGCTTGGAAGCTTCAGCGTGAGCGCCCCGGAATCCGCGCTAGGGATTATGGTTCCAGAATACTGCGCCGAATCATCACTGTGCACTTCAACAACATCGCCTTCCCTGAGCGAGAATTTTTTCAGCAGGTTTGAATAATTCATAAGCGCCAATTAAATTACACATAAACTCTTTTTATAGGTTTAGCATGCGCCATCAAGCGCTTTGTCATGAGAGCTCCGTTACCATGCAAATGCCATCAAATGCTTCTCTTATTTCATACGCAAATCCAGGCTCCGCGGATTCGAATGTTTTTCCCGCGCTTTTTACCTTCCATGCATCCCTGCACTCAAACGCATATGTGCAGCTATTGCAGAAGCTTTTGCGCCTGCATTTATCTGATTCCGAATTGTATGTTGCATAGCCTTCCTGCGTTGTAGCATTGCACAAGTTAATTGCGCCAATTGCCTCGAATGTTTTCTCCGCAGAATCAAAGCCCGCATCCTCGGCGCTTGCAATGATTTCAACTGCATAATTCCCTGATTCCCCAATCAGCAGCTCAATTTCAGCATTTAATCCAGCGCCAGCATCAATGTTCCCAAGGGTCTTCTCATTCTGCCTCACAAACTCCTTCTTCCATTCAAAATCAGCGAAATAGCGCCTGTATATCTTTGCAGTCGCCTTCACATTCCTCGCCTCAACATCCCCCGTGTTTTTCACAACAAATTTCGCAATATTCTCGCTTTTGCCCAAATCAATGCTCTCCTTTACCTGCGCTTCCCTTATTTCAAGCTGCGCAGGCTCCTTCCCGAAATAAATTTTGCATGTGAAAAGATCATGCGCGTATGCGCACCTTGCGCTTGCAGTTGTCAGGATATTGCGCTTCACTTTCATTTCTCTCTCATCATATGAGATGTAATCAAGGCACAGCTCCGCGGAATTGCAGCTGAAGGCAACGCTCCTGTTGTCCGAATCAAAATTCTCAGCCCTGAGATTTGCACCGCTTGTTAGCTGTATGCTTGCGGACTTGTATTTTCCTGGGGAAAATTCAGCCTCGGTAAGAAGGACCCCGATTTCCCTCTCAACATCCTGCGTCTGCAAAAAATATGGCAGTATGTAATTCAGAAGTACCATTATCAGCGCAATTGCAGCAATTGCAGAAACCAGCATCTTGAATGCAGTATCCATATTCTCATCTCACTGTCTTTCTCCATTGGAATATCAGCAGCTTCCTGAGCACATAGCTGAAAACAAAAAGCAGCAGCGTAATATAAATATACATGGTCCAGTCCCCCGTGAACCAGAACCAGCGCTTGAATTCCGAGGCCCAGGCGCCTGTTGCAATCAGCATATATGCGACAATCCCGAACGCCAGCAAGAACAGGAATACGCGTTCAACTGTTAAGAGCACGGCATGAGTGCGCCTCTGCGCGCTCGGAATTCTGTTTCTTCTACGCCGCATCTGTTCCCACATCCTCTGTTTTGACGCGCTTCTGCAATTTGTACATGTCAATTATTTCCTTTACAGTTGTTGCCTCTTCCGCCTTCCTGTCAGTGCGCAATTTAATCATCCTCGGGAAGCGCAATGCATATCCGTCAGTGTCTTTTTCATTCCTGCCCGCAGTGTGCATGGGGCTTTTTGTGATTTCGTCAGCCCTTGCCTCAATGACATATTTCGGCTCAACCCACACATCCGGCTCCAAAAGCGAATCAACCCTCGCAGGCTTATTGCCCCTCTTTATTTTGTCAAGCATTTTTTTCATTTCAACCATGCCCTCTTCCGTAAATCCGCTTCCAACCTTCGCAAGCGTCCTGAATTTGTCCTCCTTCTCATCATAAACCCCGCTCAATAATGCGCCCAGTCCGAATTCAGTGCGCAATCCCTTCCCTTTATAGTAACCTAAAATCACAACATCAACGCTGTCCTCAAGCGCGCCCCTGTAGGAGCGCTTCAGCTTTATCCACGCGAATTTTCGCGCACCGGCAATGTATTTTGCATTCAGGTCCTTTGCAATTATCCCCTCAAGCCCCTTTGAAATGCTGTCCTCGAAGAATTTCTCCATTTCCTTCGGGCTGTCAGTTATAATGCTTTTTGTAAGCTCAATTGCATCCCCCTTCTTTATTATTTTATCAAGCTCCCTGCGCCTTTCGGAGAAAGGCAAATTCATCAGATTTTTTCCATCCCTGTACAACAAATCAAAAACAAAAAGTTTGAGGGGATATTCCTCAGCCTTCTCCGCAATGTCATATTTTCTCTTGCGCTGCATCGTTATCTGGAAAGGGAAGTATTCCCCTGTTTGTTCGTTCACTGCAAGCGCCTCCCCCTCAAGGATTGCGTCCTTCGCATTTATCTGCCTGCGCGCAGCTTCTATTATTTCAGGAAACATGCTTGTCATGTTCTCCTGGCGCCTGCTGAAAAGCAGTATTTCATTACCTTTTTTGTGCACTGCAATCCTGAAGCCGTCGTATTTTGCCTCGCACGCGCACTTTCCGATCTTCCTTATTATTTCCTCTGAGCTCGGAAGCCTTTCCGCAAGGCTCGGCCTTATCGGAATTCCCGGCTCAATGTCAATTTCCCTGAGCCCATCCAAGCCCTTCTGCTTCAGCAGTTTTGCAACATTCCCCAGATCCGGGCGCACATTGTACTTGTCCTCAATCATCTCGCGCAGCCTGAATTTCAGCCTCCTTTCAATTTCCTCATTGCGCTTCTCCTCTTTCGTTTCCTTCAGCTCTTTTTCAATTTCCTGCATTATTTTTTTGTTTTTTCGCAGCTCGCCAATAAAATTGATTGCAAACGCGTCCATTATTGTGGGATCCCCGACCCCGAGGCGCAAATTCTGCAGGGGAATGCGCACAAGGTATTTCGCCTCAACCGGCTTTGCGCTGTTCAGAAGCTCCGCAAGCAGCTTTATTTTTGCCTCCTGGCTGCCTGTCCCAGAAGCCTTTGAAATTTTCATCAGATTCTCATAAACCTTCAGTACTGTGAGCTCCGCGCTGAACAATGCGGACTGCCTTTTTTTCCCTGAAACCTTCTCCGCAACAAGGCCCAGGTCCCCAAGCTCCTTGAACAATTTCTCAATCTCCTCGCGCGTGTAGCCCGAAACCTTGCTCAAAGCTTCCATTACGAATTTCTCCCCCATCCCCACATCTATCTGCATATAAGCGGGCGCAAGCTGGCCCTGGCACAGGTAAATTATTTTTTCAATCTCATTCGCATTCGCCTCCTTGAACAGCCCTGACAGCAAATCAGTCATCTCCAGGCGCGAGGGCGTTGCCTCAAGCCTCTCAAAGTATTCGCTCAACTTCCTGAACTGCATGCTCATATTTAGCGCATTTTGGTTTAATTAAGTTTTGCTGGGCAACCAAAACCCATTTAAACAGCTTTGACAACAGGTTTTATTGATGAACATGAAAAGTGATTGCCTTCCAGCAGCTTGAAATTGCTTCTGATTTTAATTACTTATTTAAACCATCTGCAATTCCATATTTATATACTGAAAGGGGCATTAGTCTAGCCTGGTCCAGGATTTGCGCTTTGGGAAAGCCTTTTTCTTTAGGAAAGAAAAAGCCTTGGGAAAAAGAAACTCGGGCTGAAAGGGCTTTCAAATCAGCGCACGACTCCGGTTCAAATCCGGAATGCCCCACACAGCCCCTTTTCTTTTTGGAAAAAAGAAAAGGCCCTGGGGTTCAAAAGAAAAAACGTTCAGGTTTTACCCCAAAAGAAAATACATTTGAGGTTACCCAAAGAAAAAATAAGTTTCAGGAAAAGAAAGGGGCGTTAGTCTAGCCTGGTAGGACATGCGCTTGGGGTTCCAAACAACATGTGCATAACCGGGGTTCAAATCCTCGACGCCCCACTAAGTGAGAAAATGAATTTCAATAATGCAAAAAGGGTTGTCGTGAAAATAGGGACAAATGCGCTGATGCGCGGCAATGAGCCTGACACTGGAATCATGGCAGGGCTTGTGGATGATTTGTGCAAGCTGCGCAGGGGAAGAAAGGAAATAATCCTTGTTACCAGCGGGGCAGTGGGCTTCGGTAAAGGAAGATTAAACTATGAAGGAAATTCTGGTGGAGTGATAATGCAGCAGGTTTTTGCAGCCGTAGGGCAGAATCTGCTGATGCGGAGATACACGGCATTGTTTGATTTATATTCCCAGCCGATTGCGCAGGTGCTCCTGACGCAGAGGGATTTCGCCAATAAGAATTCCCTGGGCAACCTCAGGAATACGCTGAACAAGCTGCTTGATCTTGGGGCAATCCCCATCGTTAATGAGAATGATGTAACTGCAACAGAGGAGCTTGCATCAAAGAAGGCCTTTTCGGACAATGACATGCTTGCGGCATTGGTCGCAAAGACGATGAATGCGGAATTGCTTGTTGTGCTTACTGATGTTGATGGGATATACAGCACAAACCCCAAAACAGATAAAAAAGCCGCTTTGGTCAGGGAAATAAGTTCCCTAACCGCTCTTGAGCGGATTGCGGCAGGCGGCAAGTCAAAGCCCGGCAGGGGCGGAATGAAAACAAAAATAGATGCAGCAAAACTCGCATGCAAATCGGGCATAGCGACAGTGATAACAAGAGCAACACACACGGCGCTTTCGGAAATTTATTCCGATAAATTCTCAGGCACAACAATTCTCCCAAAGAGTTTATAAATAACTTCCAACTAAGTGATTAGCATATGGCGCAGGAAAACCAGAAGGAAGAGAAAATCACCTTCAATATTGACAAGGACAGGAACTTCTCCGAATGGTTCACTGAAATAATCAAGGTGGCGGAGCTTGCGGATATGCGCTACAATGTGAAGGGCTTTGTCGTTTTCCAGCCCTGGAGCGTGCTTGCAATGGAAGCGATGTACGACTTGTATGAGAGGGCGCTGCAAAGAAAGGGCCACAATCCCATGTGGTTTCCGGCGGTAATTCCCGAAAAGAATTTTTTCCTTGAAAGGTCGCATGTTGAGGGCTTTGCGCCTGAGGTTTTCTGGATAACAGAGCACGGCGCAAGTGAGAAATTGGAAGAGAAACTGGCGCTGCGCCCGACTTCAGAAACCGCAATCTACCAGATGTATTCCCTCTGGATACGCTCCTACAAGGATCTGCCCTTCAAGGCATATCAGCGCGCGCAGGTCTGGAGGCATGAAACAAAGGCAACAAGGCCTTTTTTGAGAAGCCGCGAATTTTACTGGATTGAGGCGCATGATGTTTTTGCAAATGAGGAAGGCGCAATGAGGCAGGTCCATGAGGATATGGAAATTGCTGAAGAAATTCTTCACAAAAAATTCGGGGTTCCATTCATTTTTTTCAAGCGCCCCCAGTGGGACAAGTTTGCAGGCGCTGTTAATACCTATGCTGCAGATGCGATAATGCCCAATGGAAAAATTGTCCAGCAGCCTTCCACGCACCTCCTTGAGCAGAATTTCTCAAAGGCATTTGATGTGAAATTCAGGGATTCTGACGGGAATGAGAAATATGCATACATTACCTGTTACGGCCCCTGCATTTCGCGCATGTTCGCAAGCGTAATAGCGATGCACGGCGATTCCAAAGGGCTGAAATTCCCTTTCGAAATTGCGCCGAAGCAGATTGTCATTGTGCCGATTGCCGCGGATAAAAATAATGCGGTCATGAAGAAGGCGCAGGAGCTTGCGGATTTACTTTCCGCAAATTACCGCGTTGAAATCGATGCAAGCGAAAAAAGCCCCGGGGAGAAATTCTATTACTGGGAGATGAAGGGAGTTCCCCTGAGGATAGAGCTTGGCCCGAAGGAAGTAAAGGAAAAGAAGCTGACAATTTACAGGCGCGACACGAACAAGAAGGAAGCGGTAAGCGAGAAGCAGTTGCTGAAGTTTGTTGAAAGCTCCGCAGGGGAAATTACAGAAAATCTCTGCGCCTCGGCGGACAAATATTTCAGCGGAATAATAAAGGATGCCAAAAGCCTTGATGAGATAAAATCTGCGGTTGACTCCGGGAAAATCGCACGCACGAATTTCTGCTCAACAGAACTTGGCGGAGCAAAATGCGCGGAAACGATTGAAAAGCAGCTGGGCGCGAGGGTGCGCGGAACGCGAGTTGACAAAAGTGAAAAACCCTCAGGAAAATGCGCAGTCTGCGGGAAAGAAGCGAAAGAAGTCGTTTATATTGCGAATGAGTATTAGCCCACATAGCGGAGCTCATTCTCATTGCCCAAATCCAGCTCCATTATCTCCACAAGCGAATTGTCCAGCCGCTTGCTGTACATTCCGACAAACTCAAACCCGAATTCCCTATAAAGCGCTTTAGCCTTTTCATTTTTTTCCTTCACAAGCAATTGTATGCGCCTGCAGCCAGCGCCCTGCATGAATTCAACCGCAAATTTCAGCAGTTCTCTTCCAATTCCGCGCGCGCGGAATTTCTCCTTTACCTCCAATCCATTCAATTTTCCCAGTTCCCCTGAACTGCCAATCTCAAAATCCACAAACCCCGCAAGTTCCTTATTGGCAACGGCCTTGTATATGAAATAGTTCTTCCTTCCTGTCCTTTCCCTTAATTTTTCAGGAGTGGCATTCATGTAGGGAAACTCCCTCATGATGAGCCCTGAAATTTCCCTGAAGTCGGAATCCTGCGCCTTCACAATCTGCATCATTTCACGCTTTTAATGAACTGCTGTATTTCCTCCAGGGAAACAGCGCAGCCCCCGTATTTTGCAGCATAGAGCGCTGCTTCAAGCGCGAGCCTGGTTTTTTTGAGCTCCGGCTCAAAATAGCCCTTCTCATACGCATATGCAATAAGCTCAACGCTTCTCACGATTTTCACATTGACAAACATCCCCTGCAGTTCAGCAAGCTTTTCCGCATCAATATCAACCTTGCTTTCATACTTCTCCTCCATCCTGTCCCGCAACCTGTAAGCGTCTTCCACAAGCATGCGCATTGTCCTCTCATCCATAACTATCAGGTCCGCATTTATTGAATTTGCAAGCGCAAGGGTTTCAATTTCCCCTGCGTGCACCAAACTTATCTTCTCTCGGGAAATCTCAAACAAGTTGTTTGCAAGCCCTTCTATGATTTTTGCGGAATTTTTTGCAGCGGCATTCAGTTTCATGATTTTTATTGCGCCTGAATCAACAGCATCCTTTATGCGCAGCGCATTAAGCTCAAAGCGCCTTATCTGCAGGGGATGGGAAACACTTTCATAATAAACGCTCTCGGGAATTATCAATTCGGCATTCTTCTCGGAAGAAATTGCGGAAATTATCCTCATCAGGCAGTTCTCGGAAACCGAAATCAATGAGCTGGTGTCAAACACAAGTTTCGCCATTTTCATTTCCCCAGCGCCCTTTTCAATTCCTTCAGCCTTTCCCCGATGCCGAATTTTATTGCTTCCTCGTCATGCATCTTCGTAGCGCCAATGTACTGCAATAATTCCTTTTTGTCTGCCCCCGTCAATTCAGCAGCCCTGCTCAATGATATTCCAAAGGAATATGCGCGCGAAGCCTGCTTTATGCGCGCCTTGTCATATGTTCCCTGGACATAATTTCCAAGTTCGGAATCAACAGCGGCAATTCCCCCAATCACCCCGTGCAGCGCCTTCTCAAATCCCTTCAAATCGTTTTTCCCAATCATCGCAAGCGCATTGCCCAAATCCTTCCCAATCTCGGCCCTGAGCGCATCCCATTTCCCGCTCTCAGCAATATGCACCTTTGTGAGCAGCTTGTGCAGGGAATATGCAATGAGAGAAACCTCGCTCAGCAGGTGGCTTGATTTCAGCGCCGCAAGCCGGATTGCGTCATTGCTGATGTCCTTCAGCTCTATTATGCTCTGCTTTCCAAAAGCGCCTTCCATGCGCCCTGCAAACTCAAGCAGCTTTGAATTCTGCTCCATAGCCTATAATTAGAGCAAGGGTTGTTTTTATAGTTTTGCAGTAATGGTATTGAACACTCCCAATGGGCCTGGGCGGAATCGGACCGCCGAGCTCCGCCGTGTGAAGGCGACGTCATGCCATTAGACCACAAGCCCAAATGCGCAATAGAATAATTATGAGTGAATTCTTATAAAATGCTCTATGCTCCGGTCGTAAGTTTTCTCAGCCCGCGCATCAAAGCAGCATGCGGGAAGTTCCTCATTGCGCAAGTGGTATGCAATGCACTCGCAGCACATCCCCTTGCGCGCGCACGGCTCATAAGTGCAGGGGCACTTGCCTGAATTGGTTGTTTTCTTGCATTCCATCGCAATTGCCTAGGAATATTCATTTCGGAAAGATTTAAAAGGATAAAAATCCAAATATATCCGGGTTTGCAAATGGCCGTATTACTATTCAAGAAATTCAGAACTGCTGCGAGGAATCTCAGAATTAATTGGCAGTTTCGGCGCAAAAGCACAAAAGAGCTGCAAAAAGAATTGGAAAACCTTACAGCCAGGATGCAGGGCTATAAAGCCCGCAACAGGGCAGGAATGCAGTCAAAACTGCTAAAGCAGGAAGCTTTAATCATAGAAGCCCTGCACCAGCGTGGTGCAAAATTGGATAATCAATGATGCCCACGGAAGCAGGCAAACCTCGGCAAGGAAAATATTAAATTCGGGAAGCCCCAAAGTATATCTGATCTTATGGTAAGAAGAATAAGGTTCGTGCGCACCCTTGGGCTTTTTGATGCTGTAATGCTCGGGGTGGGCTTCATAATTGGCAGCGGAATTTACATAATGCCGCTGCTTGCCGCTCAACAGGCAGGCCCGCTTTCAATATTCGCATGGATTATCGGGGGAATTTTCTCAATTCTAACAGGGCTCTGCTTTGCTGAATGCGCAATGCATCTCCCCAAAGCCGGGGGATTGTATACTTTCACGCACAAGGCTTTTGGCAATTTCAAGGGCTTCATTGCGGGCTATAGCTTCTGGATCGGCTATATAATTACAATTGCAACAGAAATTTTCGCGCTTTCGTGGTATATGCAGTTTTTCGTTCCCTTCCCGGAATTATGGCGCCTGCTGATTGCAGGCGTTTTTTGCGCGCTGTTCACATACATAAATTACAGGGGCGTAAAACTTGGCGCGGAAATTGACGACATATTCACAGTAGGGAAGATGGTTCCATTAATCCTGCTGATTCTTGTCGGGATTTTCTTTTTCAATCCCGGGAATTTCCTCCTGCCGGCAACAAATGCAGGCGCGCTGGCAAACCCCCTGCAGGGATTCATGCTTGCAATTCTGCTTGCGCTCTGGGCATATCTCGGGGCGGAAATAATTACGGTTCCCGAGGAGGAAATAAAGAATGCGCGGAAAACAGTCCCAAAGGCTGTAATTGTTGCAGCGCTTACTGCAATGGCAATCTATGTGCTTGTCGCATTTGTCTCAATGGGCGCGGTGGACTGGCACAACTTCCAGAATTCCCAGGCTCCGCTCGCGGATATTGCAAACTCCCTTTTCAACGGCTTCGGGGCAATACTCGCACTCGGGGGGCTGATTTCAATCCTGGGGGCATTAAATGCGGTAATTCTCGCTTCCGCGCGCATCTCATATGCGATGGCCTCGGACAACCTGTTCCCGAAAGCATTTATGCATCTGCACAAAGCGCATAAAACCCCCGACAGGGCGCTGATTCTGCATTTCATTATTGCGATTGCGCTTGTGTTTGCCGTGCAGAGCTTTACAGCGCTTGCAGGATTGGCGGTTTTGTTCACGCTTATCCCCTATTTGTTCACGTGCGCATCAACACTGAAGCTCCAGCGCAAGCACGGAATTAAGCACATACTGCGCACTCCAATAATACCCCTCATTGCAATAATTGCGTGCATAATCCTCATTGCATATTCCCTTGCGCAGAATTTGCTTGCCCCGCTTGCAATCATTGCAGCAGGCTTGCTGATTTACTTTGCAATAACGCGCAGGCTGCTGAGGAATTCCGAGCTGCTCAAAATTGAGAATGATGTAAGGGGCATTGAGCATAAGGCGCTCCAGGAATTCTCGGGAATTGAGCGCATTGCTCTGGAAGTGGAGCGCAAGGCGGAGGAAGATGCAGTTAAAATTGAGAATAAACTGGGGATGCGCAGGCAGGTTGAAAGGGAGCTTGAGGAAACCTTCAGGAAGAAGAAAAAGAAATAATAAGGAAATCTGAATTTCTCTATTAGACTATAATTCTTTTTATTTTCCCTATGGCCTTTTCTGTTCTGTCATATAATTCAGCAAGGTTGTGCTCAAACTTTACCCTTGTCACATTGTACTGCACTTCCTGCCTTATCCCGCGAAGCAGGTCAAAAAGCGACAAGTCATCAGAGTTGAGCAGCCCTTTCTTCTCATACTTCTCTTCAATATATTTCTGCAGGCAGTAATGGCTCTTTTCCTTTATGCCGTCAAAATAAAGCAGGGCTCTTGCCGCATGAAAAATCGCATTGTACATGGCAATTGAAGCCATTTCCTTCTTTTTGATATTTATCAAATCAAATGCTTCATTCAGGAAAAATTCCGCCTGGTTCATGTCCTGCAATGCCAGGCTCTTGCTTTTGGTTATTCTCTTAAGCAGGCCCTTCTCAAAACATTCGTCAACCTCACTCAATGCCATCGCCCCATAAAATAATTGATTTGTTCTTTATTTGGCTTAACAATTCAATATTCTCTTTTTCCATGCTTCTGACCTTCTGCCCTGTCAATATTATTAACTGTATTTCTTTTTTTAATTCATTGCTGAGCTCCCTTTTAATGCCGCTTAGTTTGAGCATATCCTGCTTGCTTTCAAGAAGGATAGCAAGATCAATGTCGCTATCGCCTGTAATTTTCCCGCTGGCTGCAGTGCCAAACAAATATATGCCTTTTGGATCCAGCTTAATCAGCTTTGCAAATGCTTTGCAGCACATTATCTTATTAATGAAAATTATGCTGACGCATTTTGCTGCCACCGGCGAGCTGTAATTCAATTCAAAAAGCACCTTGTTTTTCTGGCTTCCCGTTAAAACAATCCTTCGCTCAGCAAGTTTTTTCATTATTTTGTGCACACTGCTTGGCGCCAGGCCAGTTTTTTCGGCTAGCTCCCTCAGATAATATTTTCTTTCCAAAAGCGCCTCCAAAAGCAAAAAAGCGTTTTTATCCAGAAAATCCACGCCGCTCATAATAACATATCAATCGTTCACATATAAAAACATTTCGTTCACACAAGAAAACAACTTATTCACTCCGTATTGGAAGACAAGTGCACGGGGGCGGATTCGAACCGCCGAACGCACTAAGCGACTGGGTTTCCTAGTTGAAGATTAAACCCCTAGGCCCAGTGGATTTGGCCGCTTTCCTACCCGTGCATATAAAATAATTACAACAAGCAGCATTTAAATAAATGTCCGTATTTGTTCATATGCATTATGGAAAGCCGGGAAAAAAAGCTCAAGCTGCTTGAAAAAAATCTGCGGGAAATGCGGAGCGTTTTAATCGCCTTTTCGGGGGGAGTGGACAGCACTTTCCTGCTAAAGGTCGCGCATGATGTTCTGGGAAAAAACGCAGTTGCAGTTACCGCCGCTTCGGAAACCTACACAAAATCAGAATTAAGCGATGCAAAAAGCCTTGCAAAGCGGATTGGCGCAGGGCACATCGTAATTAAAACAAGCGAGCTCAGCATAAAAGGCTTCGCGGAAAACACTGCGGAAAGGTGCTATTTCTGCAAGAGGGAACTGTTCTCAAAGCTTGCTGAAATTGCAAAGGCAAACAAAATCAATTTTGTCCTTGACGCGTCAAACTATGATGATTTGGATGACTACAGGCCGGGAATGAAGGCTGCAAGGGAGCTTGGCATAAGAAGCCCCCTGGTTGAAGCAGGGCTGGCAAAGCAGGACATAAGGGGGCTTTCCAGGCGGCTTAAGCTTCCGACATGGGACAAGCCCTCAATGGCCTGCCTCTCATCAAGATTTCCATACGGCAGTGAAATTAATGCAAGAAAGCTCGGGATGGTTGAGAAGGCGGAGGAGATTTTAAGAAGGATCGGGCTGAAGCAAGTTAGGGTCAGGCACCATAATGAGATTGCAAGGATTGAAACAGGCAGGCAGGAAATGAAACTGCTTCTGAATCCCCAATCGCTTGAAAAAGTCGTAAAAGAATTCAAAAAGCTCGGCTTTGCATACGTTACGCTTGATTTGCAGGGCTACAGGAGCGGCAGCATGAACGAAGTCCTGGAGGCTGGGAAAAATGGGCCCTGATGACATCAGAAAATTATTGAAGGATTTGAGGGGCAAAAAACTGGGCATTGAAGGCGCAATGCAGAAACTGAAAGTTCTGCCTTTCGAGGATCTGGGGTTTGCAAAGATTGATAACCATCGCGCCATCAGGAGGGGCTTTCCCGAAGTGATTTTATGCAGCGGGAAAACAGAGAAACAGATACTCGGGATAATAAGGAAAAGCGGCTGCTTTGTTGCAACAAAGGCGAGCAGGAGAATATTTGAGGAAATCAGGCGCTTCAGGAAGGACGCGGAATTCAATGAAGCTGCCGGAATGGTATTTTCAAAACAACAAAAGAGGAAAATCACGAAGCGGGAAAAAATTCTTGTTGTGAGCGCAGGCACCTCAGATATACCAATAGCAGAGGAAGCCGCAGTGACCGCGGAGCTTATGGGAAACAGTGTTGAAAGGCTTTATGATGTGGGAGTGGCAGGAATACACAGGCTGTTCGGCAATAAGGAAAAATTCTTCAGGGCAAATGTGATTGTTGTTGTTGCGGGGATGGAGGGCGCATTGGCAAGCGTTGTTTCAGGCATTACAGACAGGCCGATCATTGCAGTGCCCACAAGCGTTGGATATGGCGCAAGCTTCAAAGGGATAGCGCCATTGCTTACAATGCTCAATTCCTGCTCCCCCGGGATTGCTGTTGTGAATATAGACAACGGCTTCGGCGCAGGCTACATGGCAAGCCTGATAAATAAGTGAGAAAGTGAGAGCATGAAAATCGCATATCTTGACTGCTTTTCTGGGATTTCCGGGGACATGTTCCTGGGGGCGATGATTGATGCGGGCCTGGATCTGAATGAATTGAAGCGCGAGCTGAAGAAACTGAATCTTAAAAATTATGAAATAAAAACAAAAAAGGCAAAAAAGAACGGAATCCTTGCAACAAAATTCGATGTGATTGCAAAGGGCAGGCAGCACGGTGCAAGCCTCAGGAAAATAATGGCCCTTATAAATAAGAGCAGGCTTGGGGAGGATGTGAAGGAAAAGAGCAGGGAAATCTTCATGCGCATTGCAAAGGCCGAAGCGAAAGTCCACGGAACTGCCTTGAGCAAAATCCATTTTCATGAGATTGCAGCAATTGATTCAATAATTGACATTGCCGGCGCGGCAATTGCAGTAAAACTGCTAGGGCTTGAGAGGATTTATGCATCTCCCCCTTCCATTGGCTCAGGGTTTGTGAAATGCGCGCACGGGATTCTTCCAGTCCCGGGGCCTGCAACAGCCGAGCTGCTGAAAGGAATTCCTCTTGCTTCGGGCTCAGCGCGCGCAGAGCTTGTTACTCCGACAGGAGCTGCACTGCTTGCAGCGCTTGCAAGCAAATTCGGAGAAATGCCATTAATGAAAATTAAGAGCATTGGCTATGGGGCGGGCAGGGCTGAATTGGAGCATCCGAATGTGCTGAGGGTTTTTATTGGAGAAGCGGATTCCGAAGGTGAATATGAAAATATAAAACTGATTGAAACAAACATAGATGACATGAATCCCGAGATTTATGATTATGCGATGGAGCGGCTTTTCAGTAAGGGCGCGCTTGATGTTTTTCTAACCCCAATATATATGAAAAAGAGCAGGCCTGCAGTTAAGTTGAGCGTTCTTGCAGATGCAAACAAACTTGATGATATTGTTGAAACGATATTCAATGAAACATCAACATTCGGCGTAAGGATAAGCGATGTCAAGCGGAGAAAACTTAACAGGGAAATTATAAGCGTTAAAACCAGATATGGCGCAATCAGGATAAAAGTTGGAAGCATGAATGGGAAAATAAAGGGCATTTCCCCGGAATATGAGGACTGCAAGCGCGCAGCAATCAAACACAACGTGCCTTTAAAGGCGGTATATGATGAAGCAAAGGGGAAATTACTTTAAGAATAGCTTTTTGTAGTTGAATTTCGCAAGTTCCTTTTCAATGCCCCCATAGTTCTTTCCGCAGAGCATGCCGCCCGCAATGAATTCCTCCTGAGTAACTTCAGCCAGGCAGAATTCAGGCATCCTGAATTTTTGCTTTTCTTCCGCGCTTTCAAATTCAAAATCCACAAGCACCAATCCCTCCAGCGCATCCTTGAAAACATCAATTTCCGCGGTCCTGCCGTTGCAATTGTAATAATAGCGGAGCTTTCTTATTCTTCTTCCATCAATTCCTGAAAACGCAGCAAATTCCTCTGCATCCAGTTGGATTGTGTGCTCGTGCAGCTCTGAGGAGTCGCCCTCCGCTACGGGGTATTTTTTCGTAATTTCAAATTTCTCCCCGAGTTTCCTTATCCTGAGCGTCGGATGCCTCTCCCCCTTTGGAATGTAAATGTCAATTATTTCCATGCTGCGCGCATTTTTCAGCCCCTCAGGAAGGGACTTTGCAAGATATGTTCTCTCAAGCTCAATCATAATCAGATTCCCTGCAAAACAGATTAAATAACTAACACCTATAAGTAGTATAGGCGATGATGAGGTTAACACCTGCTGAATCCCAATATGTTGATTCAACTCAACCCTGAGCCGCTTCAAATAAATTTATTAAGCCGTTGATGTCCAAACTATTTGAGGGAAGAAATGCTCCAGAAATGCATTGATTGCGGAAAGGAATTTCCGGTAAATGAAGTGAGATATGAATGCGGATGCTCCGGGCTGCTTGAAATTGTGCAGGATCTGAAGGCCGCAAAAAAAGCTGTTTCTAAAAAATTGTTTGAGGGCAGGATGGGCTCAAGGGAATATCCCTACGGAAGCGGGGTATGGAGATACAAGGAACTGATACATCCGCTCATCCCTGATGAAAAGATTGTCAGCATATGGGAAGGGAATACTGGCATTCATTTCGGCGAGCCCTTAAGGGGATATGTTGGTTTAGGGAATTTTTTTGTAAAGGCGCAGGGGGAAAATCCCACAGGCAGCTTCAAGGACAACGGGATGACTGTTGCGATTTCGCAGGCGAATTTTTTGGGATTGAGGAAGGTTGCGTGCGCCTCCACAGGAAACACCTCCGCCTCAATGGCTGCCTATTGCGCAATTGAAAAAATGAACGGGATTGTTTTCGTTCCCAAGGGGAATATTGCAATGGGAAAGCTCTCGCAGGCGCTTGCATACGGAGTGAAAACCCTGCAGGTGGAGGGCAATTTTGATGAGGCCTTGAAATTTGTTAGGGCAAATTCCCTGAAATTGGGGATGTATCTTGTGAATTCAATAAACCCCTTCAGGATAGAGGGCCAGAAATCAATCGCATTTGAAATGGCGCAGCAAATGGGCTGGAAGGCCCCGGATTGGGTCATCATGCCCGGGGGCAATTTAGGGAACGCTTCAGCAATAGGAAAAGGCTTCAGGGAACTAAATGAAATAGGATTCGTTGAGAAAATCCCTAGAATTGCGGTTGTGCAGTCAAAGGGCGCAAATCCTTTCTGCAGGCTCTGGAAGGAGGGGCTTGATTCCCTCATTCCTGTTAATGAGCCTCATACGATTGCCTCTGCAGTAAAGATAGGCAACCCTGTCTCCTGGAAAAAGGCGCTGAGGGAAGTGCAAGCATCAAAAGGTGTTGTTGAGGAGGTTTCAGACCAGGAGATAATGGATGCGAAGGCAATAGTTGATTCAACAGGAATAGGCTGCGAGCCTGCCTCCGCATGCTCCGTAGCAGGAGCAAAAAAGCTTGTTGAAAACGGAATAATAAAATCGCACGAAGTTGTTGTTGGCCTTCTCACAGGCAACATACTGAAAGACCCCGATGCTACAATAAACTATCACTTAAACAAGCTTGAAGGTATAACCCCGAAATTCCAGAACAGGCCGGTTGAAGTCGGGCTTGATTTTGGGCAGATAAAAAAGGCGATTGAGGGCTGAGCGCAGCAGTGCATTAACAGAAGATATTTAAATTCGCACAGCGGGAATTATATTATACGCCTGCAGGAATTGAAAAAATGCCATTAAAGCCTTTTTGGGAAAAAATAATAAGGTTCAGGAGAAAAGCCAGATATGTCGCGGACTTGCAACAGAACCACGAGGTAGATCTTTTTACCGAGACCTTGAAAGAATGGACAAAAGCAGGAAAGAAAGGGCTTGACTGGCCAAAATTTAATGAGCTCAGGAAATTACAAAAACAAATAGCACCACTGCTTCCAAAAGCCGCACTGCTTGAAGTTGATAAACTTTACGAGAACTATAAAGAAAGCAAGCCTAGCATCGATTTTCAAACATATGTACAAAACCTTGTTACTCAGAAAAAGCGCATATAACGACAAATAAATTTATTAATCCCGGCGCCTTTATCTTACTGGCATTTGATTGATTAAATTGCGGGGTGATAATAGTGCCTTATATAGATTCGCAGATATTCAGGAAAAAAGGGGAGAAGAAAAATCTCACAATTACGCTTTCCGAGGGCGAGCCGATTCTCTCTTCAATAAAAACAGCAATGGCGCAGAACAAAATAGGGGAAGTGAAAGTTGAGGACATGTCGGGAGAGGTAAAGGAAGCGACAATAAGCTTCATGAGCGGCAGCAAATACGAGTGCAAGGAGCTGCGCAACCAGGGAATACTGCGCGCCTCCGGGAACTTCAAGCTGAATTTTGACGAGCTTTACGGGAACATGCACATCTCAACAGCGGGGAAAAGCCCGATTACGGGAACTTTTGTGAAGGGAAAGGCCGCTGACGGTCTTGAAATAAAAATGAGCTTTGTTGAAATAAAGGACAAGTAATATTAATCAGAAGCGCGCTATTTAATTTTCGGTTCTATGCAATCAATGCTCAATTTCGGAAAAAGCGAAAAAGGCAAAATCCTCGCGCTCCTGCGCGCTTTTCCGCGGATAGAAACAAAAACCGAATTTGAGGAATTCCGCTGCAAAATCGGAAATTCTGTTGCAACGCTCTATCGCACGGGAAAGCTAACAATACAGGGCACAGACCATGAGGATGTAAAGCAGAGGCTGCTTTCCGGGCTCGGCTTGTCCGAGGAGCTTACCCTCGGAATTGATGAGGTTGGGCGCGGAGAGCGCACAGGGCCCTTTGTAATGGCAGCGCTTTTGGGCGATGCAAACAAATTGCGCGAACTGCGCGACAGCAAGAAAACAAGCGACATAAAGGGCAAATTCGGGCTTGCGAGCGCAAACAGCCTTGCTACTATGGTTTTCATGGTTAATAGTAACTATATAGATAGATTGAGGGAAAAAGGTAAGACATTAGACGAAATAGAGTGCGAATTTATTAAGGGCAGCAGGCTAATTCTTGATGGTTTGGGCGAAAAAGTGCAGATTAAGGTGGATGGCAATGCGTTAAAACCCTGCCCGGGAGGCATTACCTTCATCCCGAAGGGGGATGATTTGGAGCCGGCAATAGGCGCTGCGAGCGTTGTTGCAAAGCATTTGCGCGAGATTTCGGGGGATAAAAATGAAAGGAAAACCTGGAACAAAAAGGAGGGGTCAAAATAGCGGATAAAAAGATTGTCGTGGAAAAGGCTCCGGACAGGAAAGAAAAAGAAAAGCTGATGATTGAGGGATATAAAAAAATGGCAAAACTTGACGAGAAAATTGAGAAAGAAATGAAGCATGTAAGCAAAGAAGCGGATGCGATACCGGATGGATGTTAAATAGGCAAATCCATTATTTATTCTTCAGCTTCAGCGCCTTCTGGCATCGGCGGCAGCTCAATGTCCTTTTCCTCTTCCTTTCCAGAATCAAGCCCCTCAAGCTGCGCCTGAAGCCTTTTGGTTTCCTCAGGGCCCAGTTTCATTTTCTTTGCCTTTGCGCCGAGCATTGCAGAATTCCCGAAAGGGTCCTCAATAATTACAGTAAATGGAACTTCCCCGTTCCTTGCCTTTTTTATGCGCTCCAATTCCTTCCTTGCCAATTTGCTCTCATCAGCCTCATCAGTTCCCGGAGAGCTAATAAGCGCCTTTGTGGCTGACTCAACGCGGTCCAAAATCCCTTCAATGTTTGTTATATACCCCTCGGCGGCAGGTCCCGGCTCAATTGAAATTCCTAATCTGTCAATCCTTATCGTGCCTGTCGAGCTCCTGATTACTTTTGCCTCAAGGTCCTTTTTCTCTGAAACTTCCGCCTTATAAAGTACAGGATCCTTTGCATTTGCAATCATCACATCATTCAGCTTGTAACTGCATTTTTCGCACGCAAGGGTCGTTATTATTGCCTTACCGAAATGCGGAATTTCCTGCAGGTGTTCCACAAGCCTTGCATTTTTACCGCAGTTAGGGCACTCAAGCGCATATCCAACATTATTTTTCCCAGCTTCCATGAAATAAAAGGCATAAAATAGGTTTATAAAAATATGCAGGGGAAAATCCCGCAAGCAGGTTTATAAAAGTATTTTTACCTAAGCCGCCTTCTTGTTTGCGCTTCTGTAGATTATTTTGTGCATATCCTCGCGGCTCAAATCGGCTTCCTCCCCCTTTTTCCCTTTTTTATTTTTCCCTTCCCGCATTTCCCCGAGGATTTCCTTTATTGCCTTCAGTTCAACGGCGGTATTTGCCTTGAAGTTGTCTAAATTCTGAAGCCTGCTCTCAATGATTTTCCCTTCCTTCATTTCCTTTGCGTTTGCAACCTCCAGCAGAACCCTTTCCAAATCCCCCAGGCGCGAGTGCGCCATTTTTATCTTCTCATTGAGCGCCTTGTATCTTGCTGAGAGGTCGGCGGAAGTTGCAGCGGGGAATTTTTCATCCTGCGCATCAGCCGCAGGGGGCGCAATTTCACTCCCGCTCCCCGGGCTTTCAGCGCCTGGCCCCCTTAGCTTAGTGAGATAGAGCAGCGCATGCCCGAGCGCGAGCGCAATAACCAGAACAAAAAGGAAGACTGTTGCAATTTCCATAATTAATACTCCTATGCAATTGTTTATAAATATTTTTCAGGTCAATCTTAGCATGGGAAATGGCGAAGTTGAGGGCGCAGGCGCACCTGAAGCCGGCGCGCAGGGCGCGGATGCCGCACCATTGAAAATGCACAAGAAATTCTCATTTAACGGCTCAATTCCGCTTTATCTTGGGATACTGCTCCTTGTCCTTGGGATTGTTGCGGGGATTACTGTGGGAAAAGTAACAATTTCGTGCACGAATGCGGATTCAAATGCAAATTGCCCGAATCCAACCCCCCCAAAGCCGCTCCTGCTCGCAAAAATCGTTTATGACGGCCAGTGCGATTTCTGCTCAAAGGAAATCTCATTCCTTTCGGTGATTGAGGCGAACGACATAAACAAGAGCGTTGAGCCGGTCGATGCGTATTCCGAGGAAGGCAAGGCGCTTGTTAAGGAGCATAAATTCAATTTCCTGCCCGCACTGCTGATTGATATTAACAGCCTCAGCGGCAGCATGCAGATAAAGACAAACCAAGGCGCGAGCATAAGCCTTAAGGAACTGATTGATGAGGTGCTTGATGGGATGCTTGGAAGGAAAGTTGTTATGCGCAGCGGCAATTATTTCATACTGCCTGAACTTCCAGAATTCGCGACCAAGGGCAATAATATTTCCTTCATTGAAACCCCTGAATCCTGCAAATTGGATGCGAACTTTGCGAGGCTTGATGAATTTGCGGATTATTTGTGCCCTTACTGCGCAAGCGCAGTTGCAACAGTTGATGCGCTTAAAGAAAAATTCGGCTCAGGGCTTGATTATTACTTCAGGAACTTTGTAGTGCACGAGGAGGCGCTTAAAATCGCAAATGCCGCGGAATGCGCAAGGAAGCAGGGCGCAGAAGAGTTTGACAAGTTCATGAGATGCGCCTTCACAAAGAAATTCACCGAGAACATTGACACAACAGATTCAAATGCCCTTAAGGGATGCGCAAATTCCTCGGGAATAGGCGACATGAACGCATTTGAAACATGCATGAATGAGTGGGGCGCATCGGACATTGTTGACCTTGAATCAGGCTCTGACATCCTTGCCGCGCGCGCCTATCAGCTCTCAGGAACCCCGAGCTTTGTGGTTGACTGCAGGTATGTTGTCGGATTGCCGCAGGTTGAGAGTGTAATATGCAACTTGCATCCCGATTTGGACGGATGCGGCGCAGGGTGAAAAAATGAAAAATAACAGAAACAGCAATAACAGAAAGGTTTATCCAAAAGGGTATACTCCAACCTTGAGGGATTTCGTAAATAATGTATTGAAAGGAAGGGTTTTGAATGCAGACCCGCTCTTGAATTTGCCCATCAAAAAGCCCTGGAAGCAGAAGAGAAGAAGGCAACAGACAAGGGTAAGGCTTTAGAACCAAATAAATGGTTTTGGCAGGCATTCCTTTTAATTTCTTTATTCCACTAGTTTTATCATGCCGGTAAATCCAGGGGTTGAATATGTTGTGGCTGAGGAGCGCTACCACAAGGCGCGCACGCCTTCCGAGAAGCTTTCCTGCCTGATTGAAATGCTGCGCACTGTTCCGAAGCACAAGGGAACTGAAAAAATAAGGGCCGAATTCACGCACAAGATTGCGCTCCTGCGCAGGGAAATAGAAAAGCAGAAGGAAGTGCAGTCAAAGCGCGGCTCAGGCGCCGCAATTGCTGTAAAGAAGGAAGGGATTGGGCAGGTTGTTTTGATAGGAATGCCAAACTCAGGAAAAAGCACTCTTTTGAATCTGCTCACTGATGCGCATGCTGAAGTTGCTCCATATCCATTCACAACAAAAAAGCCAGAAGTCGGAATGCTTGACTACAAGGGCGCGAAAATACAGCTGGTTGAAGTGCCGGCGCTGATTGAGGGAAGCTCCGGGGGAAAGGCAAACGGCATGCAGGCGCTTTCAATAATAAGGAACGCGGATGCAATAATATTTGTTTTAAGTTCTGCTGAAAATGCGGATGCCGAATTGAAAATCCTGCAGGCCGAACTGGAAAAGGCAAACATAAAGGCAAACAAGAGCAGGCCGAACATAAAAATCAGGCAGGCGGAATTCAAGGGCATTACTATTTCAGGGAAAAAATTCCTTAAGATCAAGGAGGGGGAGCTGTCGGATTTTTTAAAGGGAATAGGGATACACAATGCGAGCATTGTTTTGAATGAGCCCACAACAATTGACAGGATTGCTGAAGTGCTTGATGAAAGGATTATCTACAAGCGCGCGCTGAATGTAATCCCTGAAAAGGACGCGGAAAACATTGATGAGCTGAAGCGCAGCATTTTCGCACTGCTGAACAAGATTCTTATTTACACTAAAAAGCCGGGAGTGCAGGCCGATTTGAACGAGCCGCTTGTTGTGAATAAGGGGAACAGCATTGAGGAGATCGCAAAAAACCTGCACAAGGGGCTGGCGCAGAAATTCAAGTACGCCAAAGTGTGGGGCTCAACCAAATTCCCCGGGCAGAGGGTCTCGCGCAATTACAAGCCGAAGGATTTTGACATAATTGAGATATACGGGTAAAAATTTTATTATTTGTAAAAAAGCCCGCCATATGCTGGCTTTCCCAGTTCTATTTTCAGCCTGCCTTTGAGATTTTTCCTGAGATGTTCTACCATTGGCATCAATTCGGAAGGTTTGCATGCATTAATTCTGAATAGGAATATTCTTCCTTCTGCAAATATTTTCAGCTTGAAGTTTATATAACCAAGGGCATCGCCAGAAACTTCAGGCGGGAGCCAAAGGACAATTTTACCGATATTTTTTAGGGCAAAGCTCTTTCCTTTATGCCTAGGATTTAATCTGCTGATGAAATAATTCTTTACAGTCAGTTTCTTTTCCCCTCCATTCAATTCCAATATTAGTGACCACCTTAAAGCTGCATAAACAACCCATAAGCCCAGTGCTGCAAAAAGAAACACCAAGGAGAATCCTACAATATCAAGAATATTCTCTATATTTACCGATCCAAAATTCATTACAATATATGAAAAAACTAAAAGCATGAAAATTCCAGTCCCTAAAATAATCTCAGGCATCCACCTCTCAGGCTTTAATACATACGTGGAAGAAGATTTAGGTTCTTCATGCTCTTTCTCTTTTGAGAATATTCTTCCGAATGCGGCATTTTCCTTTTCAACTTCCTTATTGAGGTAATTTCCATATATGTTCTTGTATCTGTAGGCAATGTAGAAGAGGTACAGGACGGGCAAAAGGTTAATCGCAGAGCCAAGCATCCCTTCGGTAAAAACTATTGCCAGCGCAAGAAGAAAAAAGAAAATGACGGCATCCCTGATTATGGCTTTAGCAATAGGCTTCATTAATTTACCACTTTATATTCTTCCATTCCTTCGCTTCCTCTTCCATTGACTGCGCCTCATCCTCTTTCGGCGCGAGCATGCCCTGAAGCTTCCTTCTGTTTGCAAACAAAAACAGCGCAATGAGCAGGGCCACAAGCCCGACTACAATCTGCATTACAAGATTTGTGTCAAGAAGCACGGGGTTTTCCTGCGAAAATCCCCCGGAATAAATTGCGATTACGGCCTTCTTCGCCTTTTCCGCGTATTCAATTGCAAAATCATATTTCCCCTGCTCATAATAGGATTTTGCCTTTCCCCAGAACTCATTTAATTTCTCCACTTCGCTTTGCGCAACCCATTTCCATCTTGTGTCCTGCGCAAGCATATAATCTGCCGCTTCACCCAGTTTGCTGTAATTGTTCCCTGTTTTTTCCCTTAATGAAGGGTCATCAGCATACAGCGCGTCCCTTGCGCTTGCCATCTGCATGCGCGTTTTAAGGTTGTCAACCAGCGCCCCTTTGGTGCTCGCCTCGCTGAATGCCTGCTCAAAATAGCGCTTTGCGGAATCCGAATCCCCGATGAATTCAACGATTGAGGAATACTTGTACGGGAGTTTTGCATAGCTCTGATAGAGCTGCGCCTTGTATTCCGAAATGTCCAGCTCAGGGTTAAGGAGCAGATTATTCAGCTGCTCGCTTGCCTGCTGGTGCGCAAGCGCAGTTTCGCTGAGGGATGAAACCTCCTCAAACACGGCATCATACCCTGCCTTGAGATCTGTAAGAGCTTCAACGCTAGGGTTTTGCGCAAATGCGCCTTCCTTGCTGTACGCATCGCGCAGCTTTCCGGAAATTGCCGCTGTCAGTTCCATAAGTGCGGAGGTTTTCGCCTTAAGGCTGCTTGCCGAATTAATCACATTGCCCGGGAGATTTGCATCCCTCATTATGCGACAAAATTGTTACAACCCAATAGGAATCCTTCCCGTAATCAACAAGCTTGATGGGCCTTATTTCAGTGCTTTCCTTTGCAATAAGATAGCGCTCCGCAACAGTCTGCGCCTCAAGGCTTGAGATTGCGTAAACCGCATTCATGAAAAGCAGGGCAATCAGCAGTGCAAACACAAACCGCGCCATGCTATAATAATAATTATTATATATTAAAAGGTTTCGTGTGCGGAGCGGAGGAAGGTATCTGAAACGCAGTTTCTGATGGAAACCCTTAAAAATTGCGCATGCATATTAATATCGGGAGTTAGAGATGCAGGAAGATTCGGCAAGAATAGGCAATGCCATAAAGCGCCTTGAGAAGGCGCTGAACAAGGCAAGCCTTGCGCTCGGGAAGAATGCTGAGCTTAACGCAATGCTCAAGGAGATTTATGATCTGGCTTCGGAGATTGAGCAGATTTCAGAGACAAACCCCGCAGTTTCCAATTCCCTGCAAAAGGCGCTTGAGGAGCGCTGCATTGTGGACTTGTATGTCAAATTTGAGAATGCCCTTACAGAATTGAAGTCAACAGCAAAATCATTTGAAGAGCAGGCAATAAAGGCATCGCTCTTCCTTGAGAACTACAGGAACGCGCGCACTTACAATTTTGCGGATGAAAATGCCTCCAGGGAATTTGTTTCAAGCCTTTACGAGCTTTTCGGGATTGAAACCGCATATCTCAAGCCCGAGATGGTAGGGCTTTCGGACTTTACAGCAATAGCAAAGGAGCTGAAGCTGCAGGAGGAAGGCGCAAACACGATAAAGGTCCCCATAACGCAGATTCCCGCGCTTATTGGCAAGCTGCAGAAAAGCGCGCTTGCAAAGAACTTCAGGCTTGAGAATGAGCTGGTTAAAATAGTGTTCAGGCAGCCGAATGTCCTGTTTGTGGAAGCGGACAGTTCCAAAATAAAGCGCCTGGACAGATTGTGCAAAACACTCGGCGGAAGCTACTGATTTAATTTGCACAATCCCCTTATTTTCCCTGTGAATTCCTTCGCTTTCCCGATTGAGGTTTTTGCTTCCCCCTCGCCGATTGATTTTATTTCCCCATAAACAACATCGTGCCTCCTTACCCTGTATCTGTTGAATGCATAAATCAGCTGGCCTGATTCGGCAGGCAGCATTGCCGCGCAGAACTGCACAACAGCAACATGGTGCGATTCGCTGAGTGCGCGGTAGCCCTTTGCAGCCATAAGCGCCCTGCCTGCAGAGAGCATTGCATTGTAAGCAGCGACAAATGCCCAGTCGGCGTGCCCTGCATTTAAAATATCTGCTGCCGCAACAAGGTCCTTCTCTGCGGATTTTATGAGCTCTTTCGCAGAATTTGCATCAGCGTCAACTTTTTCTATCAAATGCTTCTGCAGCAGTTCTTTCAAATCCATTTTCTTCCCCCAAAAGCCATATTTTCCTGTTTTTTATCACCGCACTGACAAATGAACTTTTCTCATTAAGCTTTTTAATGAGCTCATTCCCGCTCCACAATATGAAATTTATCTCCCTGCCGCTCTGCTCCTGCGCTTTCATGCAGGCAGAGGCTATTTCATTCTCATTGGCAGAGCCTATGATCAGCAAATCAATGTCGCTTTTTTCCCTGAAGGCGCCTTTTGCAAGGCTGCCATAGATGAATGCGTATTTTATCCCCCTGATATTGGAAAGCCCTGACTTCAGCTGCGCAAATATGCCCTCGGTTTTCATGTAAAGGGATTTCAAGTCATCAAGAAAAGGGCTTGCGCTGTTTGTGCTGAATACAGCAAGATTGCCGACCCTTTCGGATTTCAGAATTCCCAGCTCAAGCAGATTATCAAGCTCCCTTTTTGCTTCTGAAACTGACACATCCGCCCTGCGTGCGATTTCCCTTAAATGCAGGCCGTTGTTGAGCAGCACAATCCCCAGCACCTTTACTTTTGCGCGGGAGTGCATAAGTTTCTCTAACATGTTCTTAATTATAGAACAATTGTTCTTTTAAATAGAACACTAGCTTTCCAGAGAAATAAGAATTAGGGGCGCAGGCAATTTCCTGCGCCATGGCAAAGGAGGGATTGTTTTCCAATCCTTGCTTTATTTTCTTTTTTTATGGGAGTTTTTTACTTTTTTATTTTTTATGGGAGTTAGGAGTTTTATTTCAGTTAAATCTTTGCCAAGTACAATACTTTTTTTCCGCTCTGCACCTTTCTCAGCATGCCTTCCTTGTATAACTTATTCAGCCTCTGTGAAGCCGCGTTCTTTCCCT
The DNA here is from genome assembly GCA_016187745.1 of Candidatus Iainarchaeum sp. Classification (GTDB taxonomy): domain Archaea; phylum Iainarchaeota; class Iainarchaeia; order Iainarchaeales; family JAXPJC01; genus JACPJC01. Next base: position 25,859 of record JACPJC010000001.1, read on the forward strand.
TGTATCCAAGGACGCTCTGGACTGCAGAAGCGTCAATGCTGCCGCTCTTCTCCGCAAGGCCTATTATTACCTGGTCCTGCTCCGGAAGTACTGAAAACTTCTGCCCTGCCGGCTGCAAGTGCTCCTCGGCATTCCTTGTTTTAAGGGCGAACATTATGCTGTCAAATTTCTCATTTATCTTGTCCATTGCGGAATTGGTCTTTTCCCTTTCCTCTGCCAGTTTGAAGAGCAATACTGCGAGGAATACCGGGTCCTTGCTGAATTCCATTATCTGCTGTATGTCAAGGCTAAGCTCATTGAACTTCGGGGAGAGCTTTTTAAGCAGCTCCTCCTTGCCCTTCTCGAGCTCCTGCACTAAATTTTCCTTCAGGCCGCTATCGTCATGAGTATCCATAACATATCATGATATAGTCATGATATATATAAACCTTGCGCTTTATGGAAGTGAACTAGCGGTATAAGAAGAGTTTGGAAAGGCAAGTTATGTAGCATAACGTCGCAAGCCCCCAAAATGAAGAAAAAAGAAATAGGAACTGCAAATTCACTTCCTGAGCAGTATCTCTATTGCAGAAACCTTCAGGGTATTTCCCTCATCGCTCTGCACCTCTTCGGTTGAAATGTCTATCTTCCCTATCTTCAGATCGCTCATGAACTTGTTTCTCACGATTTCCGCAACATCTACCGCGCGGCTTATTGCCCTGCCCCTGGCCTTGATGAAAACTTCGGAAGTTCCCGAATTCAGTTGCGTTACCACGGCAAGGACATAGGCCATTGCCCCCTTTTTCCCTATGTATACTGTATTGTCGTCCATGCGCTTTGCCTCCTTTCCGCCTGTTGCCTGAATTTCCCTGTGCTCTGTTCTATGCTCTTTTGTTTCATCAGTCATGTTACCACCTTTATTGCCTTTTCCGGGCACGATGCCTCGCAGGCGTTGCACTGCAGGCAGTCATTGCTCTTTGAAGAAATGACGCTGCATTTTCCGCCCCTGAGCTCAAATATGCTCACAGGGCAGGTCTGCACGCAAATCCCATTTCCGCTGCATTTCGCCCTGTCAATGGTTATTTTCGCCATTTTCACAGCCCGGTTGCAGGATTTCTGCAGTAAGTAAATGGAATAAATAATTTTTAAGGGTTTGTTTTTGCGCTTACGGGCAATGCAAGCCCTTGATAAGGTTAATTTCCTTTTCAATTAGATGGGCCTTCTCAGGATAAAAATCAGTTTCAATAATCATAGGCACGCCGGCTGCAGAAACCTCCCTGATTTCCTCTATTTGCGCAGGATCCGCTTCGCACAAAAAGCCATGCTCTTTCAATTTTCCGTCCTTAATCCAGCGCGCGCTCACATGCATTGCTTTCAGCTTGTTTTTCATAATAAGGAAGTCAGAGGGCTTTAACTTATTCCCGATGACGTGCCCGGCATCCAGAACAAGATTCAGAAAGCCGTATTTCCTGAGCAAATTATTCATTTCTTCAGCAGTTTGGAAGCCCTCGCTCTCAGGCTTTTCATTCATGTTCTCAATGCATATGGGCATCTCAGCCCTTATGGCATTAAAGTCCTTCACATTTGTGGGATGGAAAAGAAGGTATTTTGCATTTATCTGCCCTGCAAGTTTCACAGCCTTAGCCATAATATCCGCAGTTTCCTTGTTGCCTGTGTACTCTGCATTTTTGAAAGGCATGTGGATTGAAGTGGAACTAAGGCCTTTGAGAAATGCAACAGCCCTTTCATCAAATTCAAAATCCTGCACTTCTTCAGGATAGGCAAGCACAACCTCAACAGCATCAATCATGCCCCTGAATTTCTCAAGGTAATGGATGCCTTCAAGCCTGTCCAGGCCCAGATCATGGCAGCAGCCTGTTGAAATCCCAACACACATAATAAACCCCCTGGCCTAGGATAACCCTGAAGATGTGCTGCAGCGAATTAAATAAATAACCAGTTATGATCTTCCGGTAAGATAGCGGATTGTTGCCTCGAATATGCCCCTTGTCCTTCCCGGGTCGTAATTGAAGTAGATGCTCTTTCCTATGAGCAATGGCTTCTCAACAATCGCCGTGTAATACTGCGGAGTGCGCATGTCCTGCGCGTATGCAATTTCATTTCCGCTTATCGGGACATTAAGAACCTCAAGCATAATCAGTCCGAGCGAAGGGTCTGCAGGAACTTCCTCAATTCCCTTCATTATCCTGTGGTCAACATCCTGCCTGAATATTTTCCCGCGAACTGTCCTTCTGTCCAGGCATGAGGGCTCTCCGCCGGCCTGCTTCTCGCATGTTACAGGGACAATATTCCCGAATGTCGCTTCCCATCCCAGAACATCAGCAGAATCCTTGCGCCTTATTCCTGAGTCCAGAACAGTGATGAATTTCCCGCCGCGCTTAACATAATCCTGTATCGCCTCTCCCAATTGCCTTGAAACTTCCTTGTTCGCCTGCAGGTGCTGGTCCAGCATTACAACATCGTACTGCGCGAGCTGCTCTTCCGCGCTCCTTTCAAGGTCCTGAACGTCCTTTATCCTGTATGTGACCAGGTCCTTGTCCTCATCAAGGATTATGCGCAAATCTGTTGAGGGCTGGCCGATTATAAGCAGGCTAACAGGCTGCTCATTGCCCTTCACAAGCGCAACAACAGGCCCTATTACAGGGGTGTTTGAAGTTATGACTCCTGTCCAGACTGCTGCTACAAATGCGATAAGAATAATGAGTATTAATGGAATAAGGCCCTCAATGTTCGCGGCAAACCTTGACTTGACAGGGAAATAATCCGCGGCGGGCGCTGCTCCTGCGCCGGCATCTCCTTCAGGGTACATTTTGGACACCAATTAACTCCTTTTAATTATTAAATTAACTCCTATATATTTATTCTTTCTATTGTTTAAATACCTTTGCTTTTGCGCCTTATGCGCTTTTTCCTTCTGCTATTCTAATATTCTTTCTTATTTAAAAATCTTTCTTTTGAATTTCTGCCTACTTGAGCATCCCGTAATACATGTTCTCCAGTATGGAATAGAATTTCTCCTTGTTCTCGGGCCTTACGAGATTTTCCGGCGGAATTGCATAATAGGCAACCCTTTCCCCTATTCCTGTGGGCGCGCTTGCAATTATTATGGGGAAAGTCCTTCCGTAATCCTCGCCATCATTCCCGATCAGGTTGCTTTGGTAATTCACATTCAGCACGTTTGTTATTGTCGCATCGTCCAGCGCCTCAACAATTGAGAAGTCTCCATGAAGCGCAAGGCCGGGGGTTATTGCATTCACCAGCCTGTGGAAGCGGTCCGGAGCTTCCAGCTTCCCTATGTAAGTAAGCGGCTCATTTTCACATTTTTTCACTTCACAGTAATTTGTCCTGTACTTTACCCCCAGCACATAATCAAACCTTACCACCTCATTTCCTTTCTTGCGCGCCCATGGCCCAAAGGCGTCATGCGCAGCATTCAGATCCAAATCATCCTCGTAAAGGAAAACATCCTTGTTCTCGTCCCTTGCATAGGCTGTTCCCGCATCCCCTGTCCATACAAGCCTTCCGCCTGTAGTTACATAATCCGCAAACATCTTGAGCTTCTTTGTTGAAATTGTTTTTGCATGCGTAACTATCACAAGGTCATGCTTGCGCAGGTTCCCAATGCTAGTGTATGCAAGCTCCGCAATTTGCGCGCGAACACCCAAATGCGCGGGGTCCTGCATCGCCTGCTGCAGCAA
>JACPJC010000001.1:29570-119976 GCA_016187745.1 Candidatus Iainarchaeum sp.
AATCCATCATCGCCCATTACAATAAGCACAGAGGGCTCCCCCTGGGGAAATCTCATAACCCCCCAGTAGGCATCGCACCAGAAAGGGATTGCTGAGCATCTTACCAATCCAATCCATGTGGCAACAAAAAGAAGCGCAACAACAAGGGCAATAAGGAAGCCCAATTTCCACACAACCTGCAGATTCGCCTTTTCAGCCATTTTTTTCACATCAGCGCAATATCGCGCTATATTTATAAGGTTTGAGGGGGATTATAATTATTATGGTAAAACTTGAAAGGATGCCGGGGAGCGGATATGCCCCAAGTTCCACGCTCGGGATAATGCGCTTTTTTGACACAGACTCCGGGGGGCCAAAATTGACCCCTGAATTTGTTGTTGTGCTCTGCGCAGTATTCGCGGTTGCAATACTTGTCCTGCAGCTTGTTATTTAGAATCAATAATCATTTTCTGTTTTTCAGCAGGCTGAGCAGTTCCATCGGTATTGGGATAATTGTCTTGTTTCCCTTCCCATTTGATTCCGTAAGCGCCTCCAATGTCCTGAGGTGCATTGCAGCGCTGTTTTTTGACAGGACATCCGCAGCCTTTTTCAGGTTGCCTGCCGCCGCCAGTTCGCCTTCTGACCTTATTATTGAAGCGCGCTTTTCCCTTTCCGCTTCAGCCTGCTTTGCCATTATGGGCTTCATTTCCCCCGGCAGCTCTATGTCCTGCATTTTTATTGCACTTACCTCAATGCCCCAGGGCTCTATTTCCGAACCCACAACTTCCTTGACCTTCGAGGAGATGTATTCCCTTTTTGCAAGCACGGAATCAAGGTTGCTCGCTCCAACACTGTCGCGCAGCGCGGCCTGCGCATACTGTGCAACCGCATATATGTAATCCTGCACATTCAATACTGCTTTCTTTGCGTCAATAACCTTGAAGTAGACAACGGCATTTATCTTCACAGGAACATTGTCAAGCGTCATTACCTCCTGCTTTGGGATGTCAATGGTTTTCGTGCGCATGTCCACTTTGACTATTTTCTGCACCGCAGGAAAAAAGAAATGCATCCCCGGGGCAAGCAATCCTGAGAATTTTCCCCCTGAAAATTTCACGCCCTCCTCAAACTCATATACGAATCTCATCATGCAAATTCCTCCTTGTTGTATTCATTGACCAGACCTAGCAATTCCCTTCTTTCTGAATCAATCGCCTTGTGCCTGATTCCGAGCCTCCGGAATTCCTTTTTCTTCTGGAATTCTCCCTTTGGCGCCAGCACATATTTCTTCCTTTTTGAATCTTCCTCCATCGAGAACATTAAATGCTTTCTCGGCTTTTCAAACAAATCCAGGCTCATTCCCAGGAGCGTTCTTTCCCTTGCAATCAGCTCATCGCTCTTTCCCAAACCCTTCCTTTCAGCTTCAAATATTCCCGGCAGCTTCAGCTGCTTTCTCTCCTTCCTCAGCAGCACTTCAGCTTCTTCAATGTTTTTTGGATATTCCTTCCCCCTGTTAAGGACCGTCTGGATTATCTCTTTGGGCTGCAGGCTGCTTTTCAGATATTCCTCCGCAAGATGCGTGTTGAATGCCCTGCATGATACTATATCGGTTTTTACCAGCTGTTTTTTCGGATAGGTGTGGATTGCAATATGGCTTTCCGCGATTATGACAACCCCTGAAACTCCGCTCTCATCCTCCTTTTCCGAGTAGTAGTGGAAGGCACTAGGCTCGGAAATCTTCTGCATGCCGATGAGGTTTGGCAATTCATCCAGCATGCGCCTCACGAATTCCTCGCTGTTCAGCTTTTCCGAATTGCACTTGTAGGAATCAAAAATGAACTGCGTTCCGTAGGTTTCGGAAAACTGCCTGAAAGCAAGATAGAACAGCCTGTTTCCAAGCTCATAGCCGATTTGATACAGAAATATTGCAATGAAGTATATCCAATTGCTAAGATAGATTGAAACAGCAAATCCTGCAACAATCAGCAGAGGCCTTTCCTTAATGAAAAATTCCAGTGTTCTGTTTATTCTCTTCATTGATTTTCTCAGATTGTCAGAATATTCGTTCAGCGCCTCATCTGCAAATGCAAAGACTATGAAAACCAGGAGCAGCGGAATGCTTACCTGCGGCAATCCCAGGAAAGCAACCATTCCGACCAATAATGCGACCGCCAGCTGATGGCTCCTGTCAATCCTTTCATGCAGCAGAACCCCGATTACAACGGCAATCCCAATGGTTGCAGTTTCAGTTGATAAGGAAACTAAATAGCCTGCGGAAATCCCGAAAACTGCGCCAAATGCATATTTCAGTTTCGGCCCGACTTTTGCCTGCTCGTCAATCAAATTGTCCGTAACCTTGGTCAGGATTCCGGTTATGAAACTCAATGAGAAAATCAGAATATTAAGAAAAGACAGGAACATTTTTTCACTCCCACATCCCATTTTTTTCTTTCAGTGCAGCAATCATTATGGGAAACAAGATTGTCGCATCCCCCACAACATTTGCTGTTTTTCCCTTCTCCTGTATTTTTCCCCAGCTCTTCGCTTCCTTTGTTTGTGCGCCAGAAAGGCTCCCGTCATATTCTGAGGCAGTTGAAACATACACTGCATAATCTAATCCTTCCCTCACAATATTCGCGCCTATCACATGGTGCTTTGAAATTCCCCCGCCTAAAATTATTCCCGCGGTTTTATCAGCATTAAGCACAATGTTCGCAAGCTCCTTCATATCCCCGGTTACATCAACGCAGAAATCAGGGTGGTTCTGCTTGAAGAAGAACATCTGCAATCCTATTGCGCCGTCTGTAATTCCCGGGCAGAAAACAGGGATCTTGTTTTTTGCAGCCCAGTAGAGGAAAGAGCTTTCATTCAGTCTGCTCCCTATGAATTCATTCAGCGCCCTTGGGGAAGTTGATTTGCTGCTTGCATACAGTTCCGAAAAAATCTTCTGCATCTTTTTCTCAAACAGCACAAAATGCCCCGTGGGGATGAAAATATTCCCGAGGCGGTTTATGCTTTTCTTGTGCAGCTCAACATCATTAACATCAAACGCGCCCTTGTAATACGGCACAAACGATTTTATCACATCATGGTCAATGCTTCCCGCTGTTGTCACAATCGCATCAATGAAATGGGACTTGCACAGCTCTGCAAACACCCCGCGCAATCCGCTCGCTACCATGTTTGCCGTAAAAGCAAGGAAAATTGTGCATTTCTCCTCCTTCATTTTGCGCAGAATCTCAACAGCATCAGCCAGATGGGAAGCCTGAAAGCCAGAAGCGGAGAAAATACTGACCAGATCATCTGCTGAATTTCCGCCTTCATTCAATTTCATGTCCTTTATTTCCTCAAGGCCTAATTTCTTCATAAATGCATCAGCTCCGTAAAATTACATGGGATTATTTATGCCAAAAATAAAAATTCAAAAGTTGCACTGGATAAATTGCAGAACAAGCGCCTTCATATAGGGTATTGGGTAAATATGCAGTGCATTTCAGAAATATTGGTGTTGCAAGAATATTTAAACCTAACTTTGCACTAATCGGATATGCCATTACCCAAGAGAGTGGAAGTACTGAGAAACGTAGAGGCAGCAAGGAAGAAGCTCAGATTGTTCAGAAAAACGAAGCCGTGGAAAGTTATTCAGGCAAGAGACAAAAGTGCGATAAACCTGGCACTTGATTATTTCAGGATAAGGGACATAAAAACAAGAGAGAAAGTGCACAGGGAGATGCAGCAATACAAGGATCAGCACATAAAATTAAAAAATAGGATTTACACTCCAAGCGCTCTACAGTTTGATGCGCTAGATGGGAAACATTATGACACGTTGAATAGGCTATTGCGGGGCAATGCACTTAAATTCGAGATTTCATTCCGGAAGTACCGGAAAAAACTTTATTAATATAATAAATGAAATTCCAGGCGTGTACCAAAAGCAATTAATAATGCGGATTTGTAATGCCTTCCGCAGGGGCCTGCTTGATTTAGGAGGTGGCTCACCAAGTAAATTTTTTTTGATTCAGGCCCCCTGCATTTTCTTTTTTTTTGATTCAGAAATTTGAAAGAAAAGCCTTAAATACAACATTAATTCTCTATATTTCCGATGAAAAGAATCCTGTTTTTGTTTGCGCTTATGCTTTCATTAGGATTTGCAGGCGCGCAGTTTCCATTTGGGCAGCCGCAAGGCCAGCAGGGGGGCTCTGGATTCCCGCAGCAGGGATTCCCCCAACAGCAGGGATTTGGATTTCCCCAGCAGATGCCGCAGCAGCAAGGCGGATTTGGCTTTGGCACAGCGCCACAGCAGGGCTTTGGGTTCGGGCAGGGCCAGCAGCAGTTTACCCCGCCTACTCCCGGATTTATAGGTATGCCAAGCGGCTTTGAAGCAAGCGCAATTGCACTGCCTCCGCAGTTTCCTTCAGGCGCTCCAATAAATGAAATGGTTTCAGCACGCATGGGGCAGAAGATATTTGAGAGGTTTGGAACGCAGGAATTAATTTCAATGTGTGCAGATGAGGAAAAAATGGCTGAAACAATTTATGATTATGTAAAGAGCCTGCAGATGCCTGAGCTGTGCGCGCCGATAAAGGAAGGCCTGCAGAACTGCGAGAAATCGATTGAATTCTGCAATGCAATGGGTCAGGGAGTGCCATCTGGAAAGGATGGCAAAGAAATACTGCAGGCATGCCCGCCTGATGAGCAAATTATGAAGCAGATCTGCATTGAAAGGAACAGTGAGGACCAGGGCAGGCGCTCTGCTGACTTTGATGAGGATGTTCCACTGCAGTGCGAGCTTGATTGGGAAAGAAATGCAGGAAACTTCCGGAGAATGTGCGAGCAGAGAAAAATTGAAAAGGAGAGAAAAGAATGCAGGCGCCCGGAGTTTGATGAAAGCTTCAGAAGGGACTGCGGCATGCGCAATGGAAGGATTATAGACCGATTTGACCAGTTCGGCTGCGTTTCAGGATGGGAATGCCAGGGCGGAGAATCCTTTGGAAGAGAAACGCCGCAAAGGGCAATATGCGGAAATAATTTATGCGAATATCAGGAAAACCCTGACAACTGCCCGGGTGATTGCAGACTTACTGGCGCGAGATGCGGGGACAATTTCTGCGATTCCGGGAATAATGAGAATTCAGGAAACTGCAGGCAGGATTGCCTGCCGAATTGCGGCGACGGAATATGCGCAGGAATTTCATGCATGTCAACAGGCTGCCCAGAAAGCGAGAATTCAGCCAACTGCCCGAATGATTGCGAAATAAGGCGCGAGCCCGGCGCAATATGCGGAAATACAATCTGCGAAGCAGGGGAGGATTATGGGAATTGCGCCTCTGACTGCCAGGCGCCTGTAATAACAGAGGAGCCATTTGTCGGGCAGCCGGCTTCAACCGAAGAAACAGAGCCTTCAACAACAGAAATCGCAACTTCAACAGAGGCTGCAACAACCACTACTGAAACAACCGCAACATCAGCAGAAACCGGAACTGCAACAACTGAAACAGCAGCAACAACCACAACAACCGAAACCACAGCCCCCGCTGCAACAACAGAGCCGGCGCCAGAAGCTACAGCAACAACTTCCACAAAAAAGAGAGTTAATATTTATAAAATTTATATGCAGGGGTTTGGCTATCCGCAGCCAATGGCTCCGCAGCAGCCGATGCAGCCGCAGGGCTTCGGGTTTGGAATGCAGCAGGGCTTCGGGCAGGCGCAGGGAAATGAAGCCAATGCGCAGGACTTCTGCGACAAGGATTCATATATCCGGAGTTGCATGGGCAGGATGGAGGAGCAGTTCAACCAGCAGTTCCAGGAAACCAATGTTGACAGGATATGCGAGCTTGAGGCAAAACTGAACAAGAACCAGATGGCAAGGTTCTGCAAGCAGATGGAGCAGGGAAAAGACGATTGCAAAAAGCACGCAGAAGACGGATGCAAATTCATAGAAAAACAGCTCGGGAAATGCCAGGAAATGTCATCAGAAGAAGGCATAAAATCAATAATAGAAGAAAAGGCGCACGAGGGATGCCTGTTCATCAAGATGCAGCAGTCGCAGTTCAGCGGATTCGGCCTTCCGTTTATGCAGCCCCAGGCGCTTCCGCTTGATTCGCAGATATTCAATACTGTTTCAGCGCTTGCGCAGAGCGAAAACATGCTTACAGGGGAGTATGCCCCGTGGCTTTCAGGCGAAAGGGGCAGGCTTGTGGATGTTGCGGAGGATGTTGGAAAGGCAGAGGCGAATGAGAAATCAAAAGATTTGATTTACCAGATAACAAAATTCTTCGGCATGCAGAAGGAAAAGGAACTGAAGGAAGCGAAAGCGCTGGAGAAACAGACTGAAAAGCTTGAAAAAACAATTGAGAATCTGAAGGCGCTTGCAGAGCAGATGCCTGATGAGAGCACAAAAACAGCGCTTGAAGAGAGCATCAAAGGGCTGGAAGAGCGCATGTCCGAGCTGCAGGCAATGGTGCAGTCCAAGGAAGCAGGCGCAGCAGGCATAATGGGAATATTCGGCGGATGATATAACTCAATATGGGCATTATCCATCGCGTCTGATTTTCGCAAGTCTGGACTCATTATCAATGGCATTTTGCAACTCAAACATCTTAGCCCCTAAAGAATCAACCAAATCCTTTGCAGCCTTCCATTCTGCAGGGTTATCACTAGAGTTTATTTTCAGTAAGTTAGCATTGGCAGCCTTCAATTTCTTTTTTATTCTGCTTAATTCTTCAAGCTTGCCAGGAGAATAGTTCTTGTGCATTGCTATGATGCCCAATGCATCGTTTGCAGCGTTTTTTGCTATAAATATCTTCCCCCTAGCTCTTGTAAAATGTTTAAATTTACCTTGTCTGATAGCCCTATCAAGTATCCCCACAACAGTGCTTTTAGCTAAATTACATTCCACACTAATTGGCTCTACAAATGCCCATAAAGGCATATATCCCTCGGGCGCTTTTACCCGCCCAGATACCCTCCCTCTTACAAGCATCCTTCTTTTTACAGGCATAAAAACCACGTTATGCATAACCCGTGCTTCAATATCTAAGCCTTTTTAATTCAGCCTTCACTGTAAGATTCTTTTCCATCTCATTTATGCTTCCGCCAAGCTTATAAACCTCTTTTTGCGCAGCATCCTGCTCCGCAGTCCATTTCGCAGGATTCTGCATCTTAAGCCTCTGGTCTGAATTAATTCTTACTAATTCCTCGTTTGCCTTTCTCAGCGATTTTTTTAGTTTTGCCAGCTCCCTGCTTTCTTCCAAGGAATAGCCTTTGTAACGTTCAACATACGCCTCCAAAGCACTTTCAGGCACGAGGAGATATGGCTTTTTTCCGACAAAAACCCTTTTCACCCCGCTGAGTTTGCCTAAAAAGAACTCAATACGTTGCCTATCCGCTTCCAAACCGTGTGTCATAGCCAGTTTATGCACAAACATATCGGTTGTAAGGTATCCCTTCCGGGCCAATAGCTTATTCTTATTTACTCTCTTTATGCCGCGGGCTGCATATTTTCTTATCAGAGGCCTGCCCGGTTTTTTCATAATGCTTGCCTACCCCGCAATCCCTATGTAAAATTTTCTTGCAATAAGCGGCTCCATTTCATGCGCGCCTTGTTCAGTTCTGAGTTTCGTGTTTGTTTCCTTCTCAATTGCGCCCCTGTATTTCTGCAGGAATTTTTCATCATCGCAGTCAATTATCAATTGCGCCTTTTGTTTTGGGAGAAGCTTCATTTCCTTCCTTTTCTCCTGTATGCGCCTGAGCAACTCGCGCAATTCCCATTCTTCTTTTAATTTATCATCCGCATCCAGGTTAAGGTAGATTGTTATTTCTCCAATTTGCGCTTTTGCATAATTTCCTTTTGGCTCTTTCTTAATTTCATTCGCCTTCTTCACATTGCACGCGACTTCAAGCATTTTTTTCACTTTTGAAAGCTCCTTCCCCGACTTTGTTTTTATTGCCAATTCAAGCAAAGGCCAGCGGAGCTTCAATTTATTCTGCTCCCTCAGCGCAAGCGCTGCCTGCGTAATTTCCTTCGCAAGCGCAAATTCCTTCTCCAATTCCAAATCAACCAGTTTCTTATTCGTTTCAGGGAACTGCAATAAATGCAGGCTCTCGGGCATTTTTCCCGAGCGCAGATGCAGGTACAGGTATTCAGTAATGTGCGGCGCAATCGGCGCAAGCAATTTAAGCAAGGAAATTATTGCAGTCCCGATTGTATTTTCAACAGCGCCCTGTGTTTTTGTCCCTATCCTTTCCTTTACGTGCCTTATGTAGGTTCGGCTCAAATCCTCCATAACAAAATTCGTTATTGCGCTGCACGCCTTCGGATAATCATAGGACTTGTATGCATTTGTTGCCTCTTCAATCAATGAATTAAGCCTGCTCAGGAGCCATTTGTCCTCAATCTGCAATCCCTTTGCGCTTATTTTCCCCCTGTGCGCGGTTTCAGGCTTCAATTGCAAATACATTTCCGCGAAATTGAAAACATTCCAGAATATCCCGAAGAACCTGTTCAGCTCGTTGAATTCCTCAACATCAAATATCAAATCCTCGCCTTTTGAGGTTGATGCCAGATAAAAGCGCAGATAATCGCGGTTGTATTTTTCAATCACCTCAGAAGGCTGCACGATATTGCCAAGGCTTTTTGACATTTTTTTCTTTCCCATTCCCAGAACCATCCCATGAACCGCAATTGTCTTGTAGGGCGCCTTGTCAAATGCGATTGTTGAAAGTATCAGTTGGGAGTTCCACCATCCGCGCACTTGCTCGGTTGCCTCAATGTTCAAATCAGCGGGCCAGAATTTCCTGAATTGGGAAGAAGACTGGGGGAATCCAAGCGCCGCCCAGCTTGAAACTCCTGAATCAAACCAGACATCAAGCACCTCAGGAACCCTTCTCATTTCCCCTCCGCAGGAACATTTTATTTTAATCTCATCAATCCCCGGCTTGTGCACATCATTTATTTTCTGCCCTGATAATTTTTCCAGTTCCTCAATTGAGCCGATTACAGTTCTCTTTCCGCATGAATTGCAAACCCATATCGGGAGCGGGGTTCCCCAGTAGCGCGCGCGGGAAACAGGCCAGTCGCCCAATTGCTCTAACCAATTTTTCATCCTGTCCTGCATCCATTCCGGCTTCCAGGCAGTTTCTGAATTCAGCCCAAGCATCCTTTTCTGTATGCCTGAAACCCTGAAAAACCATTGCGGCAATGAAAGCATCAGCAGCGGGCTCTTGCAGCGCCAGCATATCGGATAATCATGCGTGTAAGCGTGCTTTAGAACAAGCGCATTTTCAGATTCCAAATCGGAAATTATTTCGGAATCCACTTCCCTTGCCTTTTTGCCTGAGTATTTTCCCGCCTCTCCGGTAAGAAGGCCGTTTATTGCAACAGGGCTCGGCATTGGAAGTTCATTTTTCTTCCCTTCCTCATAATCCTCCTTCCCGTGCCCCGGGGCGCAATGCACCAATCCGGTTCCTTCCTCCAGATTCACATAGCGCTCTGACATTATTACGCGGTATGCGCTCTTCAGTTCAGCATCGCCCAAATTCAGATTTATGTTTTTTGCAAGCGGGCTCTCATAATGCAGATTCTGAAGTTCCTTCCCCCTGAATTCCCTTTTTATTGTGTATGCTGCCTCAATGGAATCCATGAGCTTCTGCGCCAGTTCCTTTGCAACAATCCATGTTTCCCCGTTGCTTAACTCCAGTTCAACATACTCATGCTGCGGATGCACCATGACCCCGGTATTTCCCGGTAGCGTCCACGGGGTAGTGGTCCATACAACCAGATATTTGTTATTTGTGCCACTTACTTTGAATTTAACATAAATGCTGTTGTCGGTCTGTTTAGTGTATTCAATTTCATTATATGCAACGGCAGTTTCGCATCTCGGGCAGACATGCACGGGGTATTTTCCCAGATAAAGAAGGCCTTTCTCCTCGGCTTTCTTGAAGGTCCACCAAATCGCCTCAATGTAATCATTGCTGAGCGTGAGGTAAGGGTTTTTCCAGTCCATCCACACCCCAAGATTCTCAAATTCAGCATTCATCACATCAATGTAGCGCGTCGCGTATTCCTTGCATTTCCCAATGAATTTCCCAACACCAAATGTTTCAATGTCCTTCCTGCTTTTTGTCCCAAGCTCCTTCTCAATCTGGAATTCAATAGGAACCCCGTGCGTGTCATAGCCCGGGCGGTCAAAAACATCAAATCCCTGCATGCGCGCAGCGCGCATTGCAATATCCTTGAGGATTTTGTTCAGCGCAGTTCCCATGTGTATGTGCCCTGTCGCATATGGGGGGCCATCCATGAAATAGTATTTCTTCCCGGATTTCGCATTCCGCGCCCTTGCCTTCTCGGGAATCTTCCTCTCCTTCCAGAATTTATGCACTTCCTCTTCCTTCTGCAGGGAATAAGGCTCAAGCGCTTTCTGTTTTTCAGCCATCTTGATTCACTTGAAACTTCTTTTTTCTTTGGGTAATACCTAGACTTTCTTTTTTGTAAAAAGAAAGGATTGGTGTGGGCATGGAGGGATTTGAACCCTCGACCCTTGGCTTATAAGACCAATGCTCTGACCAGGCTGAGCTACACGCCCTTGCAATCAAATAGTATGAAGTGTGAGGAGATTTAAATATATAACTAAAATCAGCGCAGTCCGCAGGGAATTCATTGCGGATGTATTTGGCAATCCCTTCTTTGCATTTTCATAAAGTAATTGTGCTGGAATGGATTTATAAGATATGCGGATAGCTGTGCAGGAATAAAATAAAAACAAGAAATAGGAAAGAAAATCTGAGATTTCCGGAACGCGCAGATTAATAGCTGTCGCTTCCTTCTTGGCTGTCGGATTCGTCCGAGCCGCCGCCGCTTCCGTAGCTGCGCCCTCTTCCGCCGCCATAGCTGCCTCTGCCATAGCCGCCTCCGCGCCCTCCGCCGCCGTAGCCGCCGCCCCCGCCGCCGTACCTGTTCTGCCTCTCGTGCTGCTGCTCTGACATGTTGTTTGTCGTGTTGGGCTCAATCTCCGCCTGCACTTCCTCTATTGTGCCGTATCTTCCAATGTTCATGCGCAGGGTGTTCTGGAAAAGCGATGTGTATCCGTTCTTTATCTCATAGCATTTCCCGATCTCTATCTTCTCTATCATGTCGTCCCACAAGGTCAGCTGTATTGCGCCTGATGCGTCTCCAACAAGCGCCTCCGCAACCTTGTGCGCGCTGGAATCGATCTTGCTTGTTACTTCCCTGATTTCATTTTTCTCCAAAACCTTCACTATCAGATCAACCTTCTTGGAGTAAGGCTTTAACTCAGATATGTTCATGAAATTTCCTCCGTGTTGTGAAATACTCATTTGCGAATTAGTTCAACTTGTGAAACACCCAAAAGTGTTCGAAGCAGGCTAATTCTTTTGAGTCTGTCATAAGTAGTGTGCAGGCTTCAGTTTTAAATACTTTCGGGGGCGTTCCGCCACTGAACATATTAAAAATAAAAAAAGAAAAAGAGGGCTTAGTCCTTTTTCAATTCAGCAATGATGCGCTTTGCATCCTTCCTGAACGCCAAGCCGAACGCAATCCCGACCACTATTGCCGCTACGAGCACCAGTGCCGTGAATCCTATCTTGAACGCCTCAATCAGTATTGTGACGTCCAGTCCCATTGTGCCAAGGCCCATTACCAGAGCCATGTACGCAATGATGAATTCTGCAACCGATGCCGCAGTCTGCTTGTATCTGTGCTGGGTAACCTGTATCTTGTTGCTGATGTATCTGCCGAAGAGCAGGCCGATTACTATTATTATTATGCCCGCTAATACTGCCGGAATGTATCCGACAATCTGGCCTATGAAATTGCTCACGGGCCCTTCGCCCAGGAATACCACAGCCTGCTGCAGGAATATGAGTATTATGTACCACTCAACTATTTTTCCCGCAATCCTTGAGATTGTGATATTGCCCAGTGCAGATGCCAGGTTTGTCTTTTTTATGTACTCGTCTACCCCGGAAACCTTCAGCAGCCTCACTGTTACTATCTGCAGTATTTTTCCGACAAGGTAGCCGACTATCACCAGTATTACTGCCAGCACTATGCCTGGAATTGCATTCACAAACGCAGTCAGCAGATTGCCGAACGCGCTTTGCAATGCTGTTCCTATGTCAGTTATCTGTGCAACCATTGGTTTTCACTGCATATAAGAGAACTTCCTTGTTTATAAAGTTTTTGGGCGCAGTTGTGCCGGCTTTGCAACCGTGAAATAGACATCAAACGCCATATCTTTCAAAATTGTCCTGTAAATCGGGATGTTTTTTTCAATTTCAAATCCTTTGCTTTCAATAAGCCGCATGCAGTGCTGCAGTGGGATGTTAACGGGCCTGCCAAATTCCATGGCAAAGCGCGCGTCAGGCTTCTCTGAAATCATTTCTCTTGCCGTTCTAACCAGCCTTGAATCCTCAAGCTGCGGCAGCGATACCCCGAATGCGCAAACAAAGTCATGTGATTTCTCTTTTATTGGAATTTGCCCAATGTCCCCGAAAACCAGCCTAACATTTTTCAGCCCCTCTTGTTCAATAATGCCATTTGCCAGCTTGTGCATTCTCTCAGAAAAATCTACAAAAGTGAATCTTGCCCTTGGGAATTTTGATGCAACAAATGTTTCGGCAACAGCAGGCCCCGTGCACAGGAACAGCGCCCTTGAAAGCGGCTTTAATTGAACATGCCTGAAAAACTCCTCAAGAAGCCTTAGAGCCGGCTTACGCATCTGAATAGCCCTTAATAGCCCGCTGGATTCATTCCAGATTCTGATTCGCTCATTTTTTGGCTTGGTTTCCAGATCATAGAGGCGCCCTCGCAATTCCTCAATTTTCTGTCCAAGCTCTGCAGGCTTGGATTCAGGAACATGTCTCTTCAGAAACTGCCTTGCTGCAAACCTGTCAAATCTCCTGAGTTTCATAATCAATTTAGGCAGCCAACTTAATAAATAATAAATGGTTAAGTTTCCAATTAGAATAAAAAGATAAAAAAAGAAATAGGACTAATTCAAATTTATTCCATATCAGGCATTCCGCCCATGCCGCCCATTCCGCCGGGAGGCATGCCCCTTCCGGCTCCTCCCTTAGAGCTTGCGGCAATCATGTCATCAATGCGCAGTATCATTTCTGCCACTTCGCTTGCGGATGTTAGGGCTTGAGTCTTGATGCTCAATGGCTCAATTACGTGCTGCTCCTTCATGTTTGTCAGGCTTCCCTTGAATACATCAACCCCGATGTATTTCCCGTCCTTTGCCATGTGCTTTGAGCGCAGTCCCACTAATGTATCAATTGGGTCCATTCCCGCTGTTTCTGAAAGGGTCCTTGGAATTATCTCCAGTGTTTCAGCAAATGCCTCTATTGCAAGCTGCTCCCTTCCCCCGATGGTTTTTGCGAATTCGCGCAGTTTCATTGCAACTTCAACTTCCGCTGAGCCCCCTCCGGCAACAACCTTTCCGACTTTTATTGCCGAAGAAACAGCGCATATCCCGTCATGCACCGCCCTTTCGGCCTCATCAACAACGTGTTCGCTTCCGCCGCGGATCAGCAATGAAATTGATTTGGGATTTTTGCAGCCTTCAACGAATGTCATGTCATCCCCTGCAACCTTCTTCTCGTGCACTATTTCAGCGCTTCCAAGGTCTTCCTTTGTAAGGTCCTGTACGCGCGAAACCACTTTCGCATCAGTTGCGCGCGCAAGCGCATCCATATCCGACTGCTTAACGCGCCTTATTGCAACAATGCCTTCCTTTGCAAGGAAGTGCTGCGCCATGTCATCAATCCCCTTCTGGCATATTACTACATTAGCGCCTGATTTCTTCACCGCCTCAACCATCTTGCGGAGCATTGCCTCTTCCTGGTCCAAAAATGCCTGCAACTGGTCCGGGGAGGTAATTTCAATTTTCGCGTCAGTTTCTGTTTCCTTTATCTCAAGCGCTGCATCAATCAGTGCAATCCTTGCATTTTTAACCGTTCTTGGCATTGCCGCATGCACTATCTCCTTGTCAACAACAATTCCGCGGACCATTTCGCTGTCCTGGAGCGAAGCGCCGACTTTCTTCTCAACCTTTATCTGGTCAATGTCAATCACTGTTTTTCCATTCTCTTTTTCAGCCACCTGCCTTACTGCATTCACAACAAGGTCTGAGAGCTCCTCCGCAGCCTCGGAAATTTTTCCGGTCATGGATGTTAGGGCAATGTCCCTGAGGCCCTTCACATCGTCAAATGATATATCATCAGCGCACTTCGCATAGAATTCCTTCGCCTTCTGCGCCGCAATCCTATAGCCCTTAACTATTACGCTTGGATGTATCTCATCATCAAGCAGCTTTTCAGCATTCCCGAGCAGGCTTCCCGCAATGACAACAGCAGTTGTAGTGCCATCCCCGACCTCATCATCCTGTGTTTTTGCAACTTCCACCATCATCTTTCCCGCAGGATGCTCGATTGCCATTGCCTCGAGTATTGTCGCGCCGTCATTTGAAATTGTAATGTCCCCCAAATCATCCACTAACATCTTGTCCATGCCTTTGGGGCCAAGGGTTGATTTGACAGCATTTGCAACCGCCTTTGCAATAAGTATGTTTATCCTCTGCGCGTCCCTTCCGCGCGTTCTTTTTGTGCCCTCAGAAAGGAACACAACGGGCTGCTGAGTTTGGTCATTCGCCATATTCAATACCTCCAGTTATAAATTTCATAATTCAATAGCTATACCCGGAAAAACAACAACATCCTCAAATTAGGGTTCTATTATATATTATATCCCTGATATAATGTTTAAAAAACTTCTACTTCGGGGGATTGTACCATGTTTGAAGGGACTGAAAGGCGCCTGCGGAAATTCCTGAAAAAGCGCAGGCTCGCGCCCGCGGGCAAAGGGCGCATTGCAAAGGGCTACAGCTCGGAGATTTACCTGGTTAAAAACCCAAAAGGCGGAAAATTCGCGCTCAAGATTGAGAAAGAGAATTCCCCCAGAAGGGAAATGTGCGAGAAGGAAGTTGCAAATCTCCTGCTTGCGAACAAATACGGCATAGGCCCGAAGCTTGCCGATTATGATATAAATGCGCGCATCATCCTGATGGAATTCATTGAGGGAAAGACCTTCAGCAAGTGGCTTCTGGATGGGAAGAAAGCGCCGAATAAAAAGCAGCTGCTGAAAGTAATAAGCGACTTATTGCTGCAGGCAAAAATTATGGATGAGATAGGACTGGACCACGGGCAGCTCGCGGGAAAGGGCGCAAATATAATTGTCAAGCACAATCTGCGCCCCGTAATAATTGATTTTGAAAAGGCTTCGCAGAAGCGCAGGTGCCACAACCTCAATCAGCTGAACTCATTCCTTTTCAGGAACCCGAATTCCGAGATTGCAAGGAAAGTGAAAGAAATAACAAGCAACAAGGAGTTATGCTAGCGCCTGATGCTTGCAATCTGTACAATTTTCTCTTTTGATTGCGCCAATTGCCCCTTAAGCAGGCTATCATACAATGCAACCATCTTTTTCACCTGCTCGTTTTCCTGATTCAGCTTGTAAAGCTTTGCCCTTCCAACCTCGCGCGTCATTGCAATAATTTTATTCTTTTCAAAGTTGGGCAGGATCCTGTGCAGTGTGCTCCATGAAATTCCTGCATTTTCAGCCAGATCGGTAAGCGTATAATCAAACTCCCTTCCGGTAATCAAAAAGTCCCAAAGCCTTGTGCTTGGCGTATCGCCAATAAAATCCAGGAATGTGCTTTTCATTTGACACACTTCAATAATACTATTGGATAACCAAATATTTAAACCTTTCCTTTTGGTATATCAATATACTATTTCAGAGGGGAATTGATCTTTTAAATTGATTGTCTACCCTTTCAATCATGCCTGATTTGGTTGTTTCCATTAAGCAATTTATTCTGAGAAAGCTGATAAATTTGGGCAAAATCGGCGGGGCGCACACTTCAGTATTTAACCTGAGCAAAGGGCTCCCAAACCACATTACCTCAAACAAGAAAGGCAAAAAGGCAATACAAAATGCAATTAAAGAGCTAATTAATGATGGCTATTTGCTGGCAAAAACCTCAACAGACGAGCAGCACGTTTCAATCAACCCGAGAAAAATTAAAGAAATAGAGGAATTTCTAAGAGTCTAGACAGAAAGGATTATTAGCACAAAACAGGAAGTATTAGATATGAAACAAGGGGCAGTCATGAAGGGGAAAATCCGGCAGAGAACCCCTGCGGCAAAGCTTTCTGAAGCATTGGAAAAAACAATATCGCCTGAACTAGGGCAAAGGTGGGAAGGCTATGACCTGCTAAGCTCATGGAAAGGCGCTGCAAGAAACAGGAAAGCGGTTGCAATGCTCAAAGGCGCTGTTTTTGATTTTAACAAATCAGTTAGAGCCACAGCGGTAGATAAAATGGCAGATTTATTCGGTTGGAAAGAAACAGTAGAATTTATCAATGCAAAATTAAGAACTGCAGGAAAAGTGCCAGCAGCATTCTTTGTGTCAACCCTTGGTCTCATACGAAGGTTTTACGAAAGCAAAAGAGAAGGCAGTCATTGGTATCCGAAAGAATGGCGTGCAATGAGTAGGCAAGCCATTATACGGGCGCACAACCTTGGTTTGGAAAGAGCGCGGGGCAGAAATGGAAAACCAATCTCAGTAAACGGCATGCCTGTATTTTTGAGCGAATTAAGAAAAGATTTTATGGGAGAACACAAGTCTGGACTGTTGCTTGTTAACAAAGATCCGAAAACAACCCCTGTAGAAGACAGAGAAGCGGTATCGTGGCATGAATTTGGTGAGATATTCAATGATAAAACAGGCAACGCATTTGTTATTTATTATCTGAAAAAGACTGGGCGGCTGCAGGATTTTTTAAAAAGATATCCCGGCATAACCGAAGAATTTAAGAAAATTGAAATGAATTGGACAAAATAAAAGTCCTACTTGTGGAACTTCCTGTCAACTTCGTTTATGAGGACATCGCATGCAGCCTTTACTGATTCCAACTGCTTTATTATGCGCTCTTTTTCCTTTTCAATGTCCTGCACGTTCTCATATGTTTCAACCGCTTCCCTGAACATTGAGCCGTCAACATAGGAGTATGGCTGGGAATTCATTTTCTCAGCAATCCTTTTTACCATCTTTCCAAGCCAGATATTCATTTCAGTTTTTACCTGCCCCTTGATCTGCTTGCCCTTGTCAAGATGCTGCCTCAGCATATTCACAATTGTTGCCCTGGGAAATGGAAGCTCCGATTCCGGAACGCTGTCGTCTTCCTCTTCCTCTGCGGCGCTTACAACAGCCTGCTCAGCAACATCCTTTACCTCTTCTGTTGGCAATCCTTTTGCCGGTTTTTCGTCCTTAGCCATCAAACTCCCTCCGTTTTTCCCATAATCAGCATCCAAATTTAATGCATTAATTTGTCCTGCAAACAGATTTTAAAGCCTATCCCTGAGGATTTGCAGCAGCTACTTCCTGCTGGGATTGCGCACAGCAGAGAGCTTTTTAATAAAGCGGTCTTGTTGGAGCAGCTTAATGAATCTCTCCACGCCAGCAGCGCCCCAAAAAGTAATTTCTTTGCCGACCCTGTGCCTTTTTACGTCCCTAACACCTGCGCTGCGAAGGTTCCTTGCCATAGTTACCACTTATATGATGATGTTTTTGTTTTTAATACTATCCCGCTATTTCTTCCCCACAGTGGTTTCCTTTATTTCCATCCCGAAATAAGAAACCCTTCGTTTCTTATTATCTTCCGCTCTTTCAGGCCTATTTCTTTTCAACAGTCGTTTCCTTTATTTCCATCTCGAATTTCGGCTTCCCCGGCTTGCCCACTTCCGAATAGATGTAAGCCAGCCCCAGGGCAAGGGTAAGGAATGAAATGATTATGTCCCATTCAAAGGAAAGTATGGGATCCCCGTCGCGCAGGAAACCAAGCCCGCCAAGCAGGAAAACCACAGCAATAACCACAAACACAATCCCCGAAAAGGTCGTCTTTGCGCCGCTTGAGAAAAGCCCCATATATTATACTTGGTTGCGCCTATTTATATAATTTACTGAATAGGGTTAAGGGGTTAATTTTCGCGCCATCCGCTCTGTATTTCGTAGGTTGAGTGCATTTTGAAAGCGCGCGCGCATTCCTGCAGTTTTGCATTTCCCACAAGCCCCCCGAGCGAAATATCCCCCCGGCCCCGCAGATAATGCAGATAGCCAATTTCTTCAGGCTCCAATCCCATCAATCGCGCCCCAAGCGCATCGGCCTTCAGCGCATCGCAGCTCGCAATTGCGCAGCTCATCCGCACTGCGCTTCCATCGGTTGGGCCATTTCCTTCCATGCATTCGAATGCATCAAGTATTGCAAGGCCGGGCCAGAGCGCTTTTGAAAATTCCGCAATGTTATGGTGTATTGCCTTTACGCTGCGCCCATATATTCCGGATTTTATCATATAATTTTTGGACGCATTTGGTGCAAGCCGTTTTATAAGCATCAGCACGGGCATCGGAATATATTCCACAAAACGCCTGCGCTGCAGCTCAGGATAAGGGGTTTTTATCCCGTGCACAAATGCCTTATCATTCTGATGCACCAGGCCCATCATATTCTTGAGGGCAAGCGTTGCGATTGCGGCATCATGGGTTTTCGGGATTGCAAGGGAAATTATAAAATCAAACCTGCCCAAATCAGATGGAACCCTTATATTTCCGCTGCCCGAGATTGTCCTTATTGGAAGTTCCCTCCATTCCTGCCATTCATCAACAGCCTCTAACTTAATGTTCTTAAATTTCTCCTGAAGCGCATAAAAGCCGCAGTTTTTGAACACATCAAGGGTTGAAAGCCCCGCATAATGCGCGTCCCCCGAGCCTTCGGCAACCGTTATCCGCATCTTCCCAGAATCAGCAAAGTTCTCCTGCAGGAATTCAATTGCTGCGGAAACGGCATCCACATGCGTGTTTGCAATTGTGGGCTGCAATCCGACAAGATTCGGCTTCAGCAAAATATTGCGCTTTCCCTCCAGCGCCTTTTCCAGGTCGGGCATTATATATCCGAGCGCGCTTTTGATGTTCTGCTTGCGCTCAGGGCCTTTTACAAGCGCTGCAAGCCTTGCCGCCATAAACAACAAAGCCCACAAACCAAATAAAAAACAATCCGTGCATGCAATAGGTATTAGGAAAATTCTGGAGTCCCATATCGGAGTTGTAAGGCTCCGCAACAGGAGAGAATATTTTAAAACGCAGAAGTGGCCCAAGGATAACACAAAATTGGCGGATATTGAAAGGGCCCTGATGTTTGACCTGCGCGGAGATATCGCAAAGAGAATAAAATCAGGGCAGAGGCCGAATGTCCTTGATTGGGGCTGCGGCAATGGCAGGGCGATAAAGCGGCTTGGCAGAAAGTTTAATGGCAGAATCAATGCATACGGGTATTCTGATATGCTTTATAAGGGCTGGCAAAAGGAAAAGAATGTGAAATACATCCATGCAACGAAGGAGGATATGCTGAGATACTTCAAAAACAGCTCCCTAGATATAATCTATTCCCACATCGGCCTGTTTTACCTTGACACTGATGTTGTAAAATACACTGGAATGCTGCTTCCAAAATTGAAAGTTGGCGGCATTCTTTTGAGCGATATTCCGCGACTGCACCAGCTATTCCCCAAAAGCATTGAACTGCAGGGCATGGGATTCAAATCAACTTTCAAAAGTGGCGAAAACCAGGTGCTCCTCATAAGGCGCGAGAAATAGCCAGTGGCTCAGTTCGCCCATCTTTCGTCATTTTCCTTTCGGAATCTGCATCATCGTCGAATCCTCATCGCCAAGCAATTTGTGTTCCAAAAGCTTTAAATGGGGAATTTTTCACATATTTGCCCAACCGAACAGGTTTTTAACATTTTCATTCTTTAATGCAATCCATGGCGGGATTGCCCTGGGGCAAGTTTGAAAAAAGGCTGAAGAAAACAGGCTATTGGAAGATTGCCATTGCCGCTGTTGTTGCAGTACTGGCGGTTGCGGGCTTTCTGATTCTGGGCGGTTTTTTCGGGGGGCAGCCCCCCGCTTCGGAAGGGATTTCCGCAGAGGTTTACAAAGCGGTGAATGAGCTGAAGCACCCCGATGTCATTGCGCAAACAAATTTAACGCAGGAGGATGTGTTGGCTGCCTTTGGCGAGGAGGACGAATTCTACACAGTGCTTGAGCTTGCAGGGTATTTGGGCTATCAGGACCTTCTGGGCACTGTCAGGACAGATTACAAAGACGGGAACGCCATTACAGTTGGCATGCTTGCAAATTCAGGCGGCAATGTTATTTTCATTGAAAGGCTTGAAGCGCCGGGATACAGCAAAACACTCCTGATAAGCTATACGGATGAGGAGCATTACACAATATTTGATGCAGAAGGGGGAATTAAGAGGAATGGCGCAGATTTTACTAAACTTGGAAAAGAGGATATCCTAGGGATTTCCCTTGAAGGCGGAATGAATCCAAGCAAGGGCATTCTTGCGCCCGATATAATCCGCTTTGGTTTTTGTGATGAGAAAGGCGGGGGCTTCTGGGACTGCATATGGGAAAATAAATGGTCCCTTGGCCTTTCCGTTGTAGGCGCGATTGCCGCATGCATTGGCTCAGGAGTCGGCGGCGCATTTACTGCTGTAACTGCCGGACTATTTACTCCTGCGGAAATTGCCCTGGTTCTTGGCTGCATCGGGGCAGGCGGTTCGGCTTTAGCAATTATAGGTGACTGCTCGCTGCGGTCGGCAGACAATGCCCCAAGTGTTGATGCATTCAGCCAGATAACCGGCGATTGCTACAAATGCATCAGCAACAAAAGGATGAAGCTCAAGGAGGTTACAATTACCGGAAGCGTTGAGGACGACAGGCAGCCCAATCCCACATGGAGTGAGCCAAACGCGTCTGGAAGTGTTGCTGTGTGCGACACAGGGGATTACATTGAGAGGTTTACTGCAGTTGACTGCGGGGGCAATAGCGTGAGCGAGTATGAGGAAATAACGCTGCCAGAGCCTGAACTTGCCTCAGAGCAATGCGTTGGCGGCGATGGCTGCTGCCCATCGGGCTGCACTGAGGACAATGACAACGACTGCATTGGGGAGTGCGGAAACAATGCTGCTGAAGGCTCTGAAGAGTGCGACGGCCCTGACTTGGGGGGCAAAGACTGCAAAAGCATTGGATATGCCCCGGGCGCCCTAACCTGCACTGCGGATTGTAAGCTTGATGCTTCAGGCTGCGGCAATTGCTGGACTGATGCAGACTGCGATGATGCGAATGCATGCACCGATGATGCGTGCGCTGATTTTACCTGCAAAAACACCCAGAAGGCTGACTGCTGCACAAAAGACGCTGACTGCGATGATGGCGATTTATGCACAACAGATGTGTGCAATGCAGGCAACCGCTGTGAAAATACTACAACAACAACCTCCCCGGGCTACGGCTCCCCGCAGTCTGGCAGCGACTGCGGCGCTTGCGCAGGCCTTGGCCTTGAATGCAGGGAAGATTTCTATGCGCCTGGCTACTATGGCTGCTGCCCGCAGAACTACTGCCTTGTTGACAGCTTCTGCCAGCCCGAATGCACACTTGTAGACGGAAAAATATGCAAGAGCGGCTCATGGACTTAATAAAATCAAGGCAGTCAATAGCGTTAATATCAAAATGGAAAGGCGGATAGACTAGAGAGTCAGGGAAGGGCTCTATAAAAGCAGGAGCGAACTAATTAGGGAGTTGCTCATGGGGAAAATACAAAAAAGCGATTTTCCAAAAATGGCATTATCTGCAAAGGTGCTTGAAAAGATCTGGAACAACAAGTCTGATGGCATCTGGGAAAGCTATTTGTGAATATTATGGCGTAATCCTGTCAATCTGATAGTAGTTTATGTCATTCTCAGAATCAACAACCGCAACCAGTATGATTGTGTGCAAGTTCCCTGCCAACCTCACCATTCGGCTCAGCACAGGCATTGTCAGTTTCTCCCCCTGCGTTGCAACGTGTATTACCCACTGCGTGTGCTCCTCCCCCGGCTTTTTTCCGCGCGGATACACGCGGAAGTCAAACCCGAACTTGAATCCGGTTTTAATAACAAATCCGCGCGTGCGCATGTCGCTGTAAACAAGATATTTCGTGTAGAAATCAGCCTCCTCCCTGCCTGCAATTTTCAGGAGTTCAGGGCGCGAAACCTTTTTCCCCTTCTTGTCAAAAATTTCAAAGCCGCCCTTCTCAAGGAGATAGAGCGCCTCCTTCAGGTCAAGGACGTGCTCGTGCTCGCGCCTTTCGCCGAAGCCCTTCTGCAGGAGCTGGTCGGCCTTCTTGAAATCGTCAACAACCACTTTATTGTCAATAAGCAGGGACATTTCGCACCACCAATATTACATTTATATATCCTAATATCGTTTATTTAAATGGTTATTATGGCTGATGAAAGGATTGACCCATGGGGCAATGCGGAAATAAGGGACTATGCGCACATATTCAAGGAATTCGGGCTAAGCGCATTTCCCGGGGAATGGAAAGCGCAGTTAAAGCACAGGCTTTTCGAGCGCGGGATAATAATTGCGCACAGGGACTTCCAGAAAGTAATGCAGCGCATCTCCTCAAAAAAGCCATTCATCAATATAACAGGAATTGCCTCCTCGGGATATTTGCATTTGGGGCACAAGGCGGACATTGACCTGTTTGTCTTTTTCAAGGGCTGCAAGGCGAAGAACTACTTTGCAATTTCAGACATTGATGCTTATGTGAGCAGGGAAAAAATTCCGGACATGGAAACCGCGAAGAAATTCGCAGCTGACAACCTTGCGCACGCGCTCGCCCTCGGGCTTGAGCCAAAGGATGTTTATGTGCAAAGCCAGAAGGAGCCGCGCTATTACTCTTTTGCATTTGAATTGGGCAAAAAAATCACTCAGGCAACATTTGAGGCGATTTACGGCCATGTTGATCTGGGAAAAATTTCCGCAGGATTGCTGCAGTATGCTGATATTTTGCATCCCCAACTGAAGGAATATTCCGGAAAAATGCCAAGCATTACAGGGATAGGATTGGACCAGGACCCGCACGCACGCCTTACTAGAGACATTGCTCAAAGGCTCTCCTATGATATTGAAGTTCCGAGCTTCATCTATTTCAGGCACCAATCAGGATTGAAGGAAGGCACAAAGATGTCAAGCTCTGACCCTGATACTGCAATATTCCTCAATGACAGCGCGGAGGCGGCAGCAAAAAAAATCTCAAGCGCATTTACAGGCGGAAGGAATACAGAAGCCGAGCAGCGCCAGCTGGGCGGAAATCCAGACGTGTGCAAGGTTCATGAAATTCTTCTCTTCCATTATCCCGATTCAAAGGAAGTTAAGCGCATATTTGATGAGTGCAGGAAAGGAAAATGGCTCTGCAGGGAATGCAAGCAGTTCACTTCAGAATTCATCGCGGATTTCCTCAAAAAGCACCAGGCGCTTGTAAAGAAGAAAATGCCGATTGCGCAAAAAATAGTTTATGGGAAATAACTGATTAGGCAGCCAATCTCACATAGGTCATTATTTCCCAGCCCTTGAAGAATGTGAGCGCTGCTGTTCCAAGTGCAACCCATGAAATGAGATAGCTCGCAATAGCAAATACTATGTTGCCAGAAAGATGGATGAGCACGCCCTGAATCATCGCAGTTACAAAAACAGTAATTGCCATTACCGCGCATCCAAGGAGCATTACCGCCTTCATGAATGTGGGATATGCCTGGGGCCTTATAATCATTCCAAAACACCAGTAAAATTTACTCGGAAGTAGTATATTAAATTATCTGGATTTTCTTTGATGTCGCGCCCTCGAGCTTTTTCAGCAGTTCTTTCCAGTAATGGGTCTTGCCCTTTTTCAATACGATTTTGTCAACATTCTGCAGCTCCGCAATGTGCGCAATCTTGCTCACGGTATTGCCCCATTCCGTAATTTCAACAGCGCTCTTTTTCCTTTTCCCGACGCTTTTTTTCAAATCCTCCAGAAAATCAGTGCCCTGCATTATTTCGCCTGCGGCAAAGCCGAACTGCCATGCAGGCATTTCCGAAGTGTCAATAACAAGCAGCAGCAGAACATTGTCCGCGTCCTGCGTTGCGGCATCTATGAATTCAGGGGAATTCTCCTCGCGCGTTATTATCGGAAGCAGGATTTTCATTCAATTCACTCCACAATGCAGTAAACATTTTTCCTTTTTTCCATCAGGTCGCCCTTTTCCCTCAGCAGTTCGCATACTGCCTTTGCAAGGTTCTTGTCAATTTTGAGCTTTTCCGCAAGCTCGTCAGTGTTGCAAGCAGCGCTTTTAAGCGTGGAAAGGATTTTTCCGCTGTGCTTGTTGTAAAGGTCTGAATAAACAATGTAGAACAATCCGTCAAACCCGCGCGTGCCCTGCATTTTTCCCGCCTTTATCAAGTCATAATACTGGTCGGAAAGCTCGCGCGCAAGATTCTCATTTTTCACAACCATGAAGCCGTCCTTCTTGAAGGTATAGGAATCAACCGCCCTTTCCTGCTGCCCCGCCTGCGTTGCCGGCTGCTTCGCCTGCGCAATTTCTGCAGGGGCATCCCGCCTGTTTTCCGCCTGCTTCTCCGCAAGCCTGTAAATCGCATACTTGTATTTGTCGCTGAGTTTGTATTTCTCTGCAATCCCTTTTTTGAGCAGGGCCTGCAGAGCATTCATTTCATCTGCCCTGAGCATTTCCTCGAATTTGCCCTCAACCCTCTGCGCAAGCGGCTTGTATTTCAGCATTTCAATTACGCGCAGCTCAGCAGGAGCGTATTCCTGAATCTGCTTCTCATTCATTATGTATGAGCCCTTTCCCGCATTTACAAAATCATATTCCCTTGCAAGGGAAAGCTGCAGCTTTGCGAATTCAGCCTCCGAAAGAGCCAAAATGTATTTGTCAGCAATCTTCTGGAATCTGGCCATTTTCCAATCCAACCCCAAATAACTATGCGCAATAAAGCTTATAATCAATAAAGGGGGGCACAGGAACCGCAGGTTCCGATGCCCAATAAGCCCTATAATTAATATTAATAACCAATCCCCCGCATAAAATTGTTCTATGGGCGATGAGAAGCAGGCAAAGCAGGGGATTCTTGAGAAGATAGCCGCAAAGCTGATGAAAAAGGTCCAGGCGTTTGTCGCATTTGAATTCCTCATATTTACCGCAGGCATGGTTTTCGCATTGATAGTAAAGGATTTCAGCCCGTGGCTCCTGCTCATTCCGCCGATTCTGGGCTTGATAGCGTATTATTCGGCAGTTTTTTCGCTACTGCTGTTCGCATTTTTCATAATAGTTTTCATTCTCTGATTCAGCGGCGGTTTGGTCCCGAAACCGTTTAAAAGCAGCAAACCCGGAATTATTCCATGGCGCGCTACTATGTTGATACAAGCATATGGAGGGATTTGCTTGAGGACAGGAGGGACAGCATAAAACCATTGAGTGAATTTGCCTTCAAGCTTATGGAGAAGGTATTAAAAGAAAAGCACACAATTATTTTCTCAAAGGAAATTGAATCAGAGCTGTGCAAAAGATTCAAAGTTGAGCAAATACAAGATCTGGCGCTTGATAGATTTACTAAAGAAAATCTTGTTTTATATGTGAAGGCAAATGTTCTGCAATTGAAAGAAGCCGAAACCCTATCTGCAAGGCTGAACATTCCCTTTCTTGATGCGCTGCATGCAATTCTTGCGAGGGACAATTCAGCAATTTTAGTTACAAGGGACAAGCATTTCGAAGAATTGAGGCATATTGTAGAAATCAGAACGCCTGAGGAAATCATTTCACAAACTTAGGATAAAGCTCCCTCGCAACCTCTTCCCTGATTTTCTCAAGCTCCTCATCGCTTGTTGTTGTCTTTGAGCTCCCGCGCAATTTCTTTAGATTCCTTATGGCAATCCTGTATTCGTAGTCCTCAACCATTTTTCTTATTGCCTGGCGCATGAATTCAGTCCTGCTTGCAAAATCAAATGTTCTGCAAATCTCATCAAGCCTTTTGAGGCTTT
The DNA here is from genome assembly GCA_016187745.1 of Candidatus Iainarchaeum sp. Classification (GTDB taxonomy): domain Archaea; phylum Iainarchaeota; class Iainarchaeia; order Iainarchaeales; family JAXPJC01; genus JACPJC01. The sequence goes on from JACPJC010000001.1 coordinate 55,560, forward strand.
GCCCCTTCATTTTGAATGTTATGAGCTGCATGTTATATCGTATATACAACGTATATATAAGATTATTCCTCTTCCAAATTGCGCAGATACTCATAGGCTGAAGTAGCGAAATAGTTAAGCTTAATATCTTGAGTGAATGAATTATTTACAGAAGAGATTATTGGAAGCTGCAAAAAGGTGCAAAAACAAATGCCGATTACAAGACCGGAGATAATTAAGCAACGACGAGAACCATTAAACAGAGAATTGGGAAGAAATAAAGCATTTATTGCGCAAACAGCACAAACAGAAAAGCCTTTTTCTAAAAAAGTAGCAGATCTTATCAAGTTAACAACAAGCCCCCATGAAAATAAGCGCCATTATGCAATTGAAGAATTAGGCAAGTTGAGAGACCCAAGGCTTGCTAAACTATTTTTGCGTCTAACTGCAGATCGCAATATATATTCAAGCGTATCTTCACAAGCGGTAATTGCTTTGGCAAAATTAGGATATCCCAAAACACCAATAATAGCAAATAGGGTGGCTAAGATTGTAAGTCGTGCTGGACATAAATTTTCATTTTATACGTTAGAGCAAATTTATGAAGGCATTGCTAATGCAAAAGGCGGCCATATCCGCAATTTATTTTCCATTGCAGAAACTAGGTTAAAATATCTGCCGGAGGATAAGAGGGCAGTTTTTAAGGCTGCAATTGCTCTTGGCAAAGTTCCACAAGAACAAGTGGAACCTCCGAAAGGAACACATTTTTGGGATGAGGAGTCCGCGAAAAAAGGAAAAATTGAGTTATTGTTTTATGATTGGGAAAACGCCGCAAAGACTTACACAAATGAGCAATTAATAAAGAGGTTTAATTTTTAAATGCAGCTTACTTCAAGACGAAACCCTTACAAAATTCCAAGGGCGCTTTATTCTGAGAAGTATAATGAATTGCCGCTTAAACAACAGAGGGCGGTACTCAGAACTCTGCATAAAACTCACAAGGGACTCTATCTCAGGGCGCATAATCTTGGCAAAGGAATTGAAAACCTCAATGAGGAGATTGCCAAGCTTAAGACGACAGGCCTATTGCCTGTTGGGCAGAAAGATCGCGCACAGTATATGCAACAGCTAGAACAAGGGACGAGTCAGATTTTTGAAAGTAAAAAAATTCTTGCCTCAGAACTTAAAAAATTTGTTGCATATGCCAAACCATATTTTGGAGAATTCAATCCATTGGAATTTAGGTCAACTCCTAAGGCTGAAAATTATATAGAAAGAATGGTATATGAGACGGCAGGAGAAATTAGATACCTTACAGAGATTTATTATAGAGCACTAAATAATTTACGATTATTGAAGCCAAGATAAAAATAATATTCACTATTCTTCCTTCAGATTGCGCAGATACTCATAGGCTGAAGTTGCGGCAATCGCGCCGCGAGAAACCGCAGTTGTGAACTGGCGCAGGCCTCCGCAAACATCGCCTGCGGCAAAAATCCCGGGAAGGGAGGTCCTGCAGTGCTCGTCAATTTTTATATATCCCCTTTCATCAATCCGCACGCCAATATGCTTTGCAAGCCCCGCATTCGGGCACAGGCCGGCATAAATGAAAACCCCGTCAACCGGAATTTCGGAAATTTCATTCGTCTTTTTGTTTTTTATCATTATTTTTTCCACATTCCCGTTTCCTGAAATCTCAGCCACTTCGGAATCCAGGATAATTTTTATGTTTGGAGCCTTTTCTATCCTGTGCAAATAGATTTTTTCAGCGCTGATTTCGCCCATGTTGTGTATGATGCTAACTTCCCTGCATATTTCGCTGAGATAAATTGCGGCGCTTACCCCTGAATTGCCCGCCCCAACAACTGCAACTCTTTTTCCTGCAAAGAACGCGCCGTCGCACACAACGCAATAGCTCACTCCGCTGCCGAGAAGTTCGGATTCCCCCGGCACATTCAACTTTGCATATTCCGTTCCAGTTGCAAGCACTACCGCCCTTGATTTTATGCGCGCGCCGTCGGCAAACAAAATCTCAAATTCTTTTCCATTTTTATTTATCCCTTTAACTTCCTTCCCCTTCTCAACATCAACATCCAGGTGCCTGAGCTGCGCATCAAAATTCCCGCACAAATTGCTTCCGGAAATGCTCGCAAATCCCGGGAAATTCTCAATCAGCACAATATTGCATGCCTGCCCGCCGATTTCCGCATTCCTCTCATATAATTTCACATTCAGCCCGCGGCGCTTTGCGTATATTGCTGCAGAAATTCCCGCGGCTCCGCTTCCGATAATTGCGAGGTCTATTGTCTGCATGTTTATTCACTAATAAAAGAAATAGAAAAGATATAAAAGCTAATTAGGGCGATATAGCGGCGCCAATAGTTTAAAAAACACAGGAAGAATATATCATAACTAACCATTGAACTATTTTGGGGAGACAAATGATTGTTATTGTAATGGGCGTTACCGGATCAGGCAAAACAACCATAGGCAAAATGCTTGCTGAAGAGCTCGGATGGGGCTTCTATGAAGGGGATGAATTCCACCCTGCAGGCAATGTTGACAGAATGAAGAAAGGAATCCCGTTAAACGATAACGACAGAACGCCCTGGCTGAATACAATTAGGAAATTAATTATGAAATGTATTAAAGAAAAAGAAAATGCAATAATAACCTGCTCGGCTTTAAAGGAGTCTTACCGTAATTTATTAATGACGGATGATAAAGAGATAAAATTAGTATATCTTAAGGGGGATTTCAATGTGATTCAGAAAAGATTAAAGAATAAAAACCGTAAAAACCACTTTATGAATCCAAATCTGTTGAAAAGCCAATTTGATGCCCTTGAAGAGCCCAAAAATGCATTAGAGGTAGACATTTCCAAAAAGCCGAAGATTATTGCCGAATCCATTAAATCAGAATTAACTTTGCTGCTTTGCGCCTGAGGCAAGCGCCTGCGCTTCCATGTCTCCGGAAATGAAGTGCTTGACGCCTTTTCTGAATATGTAGAGCAGGGCAATCACCGCAGCAATAATTATGCCAAGGACAATGTCGCCCGCGCCTACGGCAAGCCCTGCAAAGCTGAGCGCGCCCGCAGGAACATTTATTGTTTTTGAAGCGAATTTCTTCCCTGAGGCAATCACATCAAAGCTCACATCCCCCGAAGCAACCTTGGGCTTTGTGACTTTCATTTCCACTACAATTTCCTCCCCGGGAGCAATGTTGAAATGGTTTGGGGAAAATTCCGCTGAGAACTCAGGCGGCATTGCTGTTATGTCAAAATGCACATCAGTAAGTGTTTCTGCAGTTGTGTTTTTTATCGGCTGCCTTATTGCAACTGTTTCAATGCCTGAAACCTCAGGCTCTGCAGGCGCAGCGATTGGCGCAGCTGCTTCCCTTACTTCAACAGTGAATTCCACTACCCTGCTGATTTCCCCATTGAAATAAATTCTCGCGGGGTAAATTCCGGGAAGCGCGCCCTGCGCAGCCCTAATAGTGAATGGAAGGCTTGAGCTCTCCCCTGCGCCAATATCTATTGCATTTGATTTAAGCTGTATCAGCTCCGAGCTTGAAGTCAGGGCAAAATGAAGCGCGTCATATCCTGTGTTTGTTATAAGCACTGAGGAATTGCTGTCAGTTCCTGAATTCAGCGCATAAACCGCATATGGCACGTCTATTTTTGCATCATAGAGCGGCTTTGCAAGGATTGCAATTTCGCCAAGGTTGAACTGCAGGTTTGTCGCAAGGTCAAGCAGCGCAATTCCAATTCCATAATTTCCCGGCTGCAGGCCTGAATTGCTTTTTGCATTTATATATATGCTGTACGTGCAGTTCATGCACACATTGTATGCAATCAGGGGATTTGCGCTCAGATCAATTCCTTCCGGGACATTGAAAAACACCACATTGAAGTCCGAGGCGCTTCCTGAATTCCTGAAGCTCACAATTGTGCTTTCATTGTCATTCTTTGCCATTATCAGCGCAGGATTGCTGAATTTCACTGCCGAAATGATTGGGGAAATATTCGAATTTGCGCTTGTTGTGTAAAGGTAGTCTGAGGATTCTGAAACTTCCACAACAATTACCCCGCTTGCGCTCCTTTCCCTCCCGAATTCATCAGCCGCCTTTATTTTCATCTCAAGGTTGTAGATTCCCGGAAACGCGTCTTCGGCAACCTCAATGCCATAATCAAATGTGTAGGAATCCTGCATCTTTATGGGGGAAAAGTCCCCAACGAGCTGCACCTTTGGATAATCCCCGGCTTCAGTATAAACAGTTGTAAGCTGATTTGCGCCTTCCACTCCATAAGTTGCGCTAATCGGATAAGTGCTGCCCTGCTGCATCTCAACCCTGGCGGGGCTTACTTCCATGCTCAGGTAGAGGGCGTTTGCCGTGCCAGCATAGATTATGAGCGCAATGCCGACAAATGCGAAAAACAATTTGAAGGTCATTTAATTCACTCCATAACGTTAATACATATATACTATGGTTTCCGGCATTTATAAGGCTTTCCTATCTGAAAAAAATCAGGCAAATTCAGCGCTTTTGCGCGTGGAAAAAAGGCCTTGAAGGCATCCTTTGCTTTGAGAGCCTGAGGGCAAGGGCAAACGCAATAATGATAACAAGAGCCAGCAGGCCCAATCCCAGTGAAGGGCCCAAAGCAAACAATCCCACAAGCGCGCCCTCAGGGGATTCCTTTCCCGCGGCGGATTCCCTTACATAGAGAACCATGGGCTTTTCCGAAACATACTTGTCGCTTGCGGCCCTGAGCGTCAATCCCCAATCCCCAATTCCCGCATTTGATGCGAGTTTTATTGTTCCAATTGCGGTAATTGTTGAATTCGCATCAACGTTCCCTGTGTCTATCGAATTAAAGTAAATGTTGCCCGGCAATCCCTCTATTGAAATGCTGATGTTTGTTATTTTCTCGTTTGTCGGGTTTGTTATTATGAATGTGAGCTGCTGCTCCGCGCCCTGGTTCAAATCAATTACTTGCGGATAGCTCTCAATGCGCAATACATTCTCCTGCAGTATCCTCTCCGAAACAACTTCAAATGCAATGGCAATCTCCTTTGTTGCGTATGCGCCTGATGCTTTGAGCGTTATGCTTTTTGCCCCGGCATTTGCGTCCGCTGAAACATCAATCTTTATGCTAACCTGCTTGGAGTTTCCCGCATTCAGGTATATGTTTGAGTCTGAAAGCGCAGCGCTTATTCCGTCATAGCCCTCTGAAACCGAGAGCGTGTAATCCTCGCCGTAATCCCCTATGTTCTTAACAAGCGCGTAAAGCTCATCGGCAGAATTGCGCTTTATCTGCAGGCCGGGGTTCAGTGCGCTTAATTCCGTTGCGTGCGCATTTGCGACATTTATGCACACTATCCTTTTCGCATAGGATTCCGCATCATAGGCAAACAATTCAATGTTATGGGTTCCTGCAGAACTCCCAAGCAGAGTTGTTATTTTGACTGAATTTGAGTATGTTGAGCCGCCCTCAATTGAGAATGCGGAAGTTTTCACTTCGGAAATAAGGTCCCCGTCCGCGGTCGCATTTATTGAAAGTTTTTCATCGGAGATGTTCCCTACGCTGAACGGAATTTCCATTGAGGAGTTCTTGTTCATGTCAATGCATCCGGCATTCACATCAAGCGTGAATTCCGCAGCCTGCGTTTCAGCGCAGTCAATCACATTGAAATATATGTCCTCCCTAACGGAGTTGTTTCCCAGAAGCGCGGTTGCCGCAATCTTGTAATTGTCAGCGATTTTTGTTGTTGAATTTGTCCTTATTGCAAGTTCCGCATACTGCTGGCTGCCTGTTGGCAGCAATAAATTGTCAGGCGAAAAATACGGAAGGAACATTTCGGATTCCGCCTTGAGCACAATCGCATTCTGGTCATAGTAGTTGTTTTTCAGGAGCACGTTTATTTTTCCTGTAGAGCCCCTGCATATGCTTGCTGTGCTTGCGCTCAATTCAACTGCGGGAGTCTGCTCGATTCTAACCCCGATAATGCTTGAAACGCTTTCTGTTGCCGAGGCGGAATAGGTTGCGGTAAATGTCGCGCTATAGCCCCCATAAACTGCATCGCTCGTTGCGCTTATTCCCAAAGAAACAGTGCTCTGCTCATTTCCGTTAAGGCACAGGGATGATGTATTAAGGGCTGTTTTCACATACGGGCTGCTTGAGCTTGCGCTAAAGGTCATGCATATTTTGGAACTGGAAGTGTTTTTTACCGTGAAGCCCGCGCTTTCATTATCCCCCTTGTCAAGCTCATAATTTATGAATATCGCATCCAGGTCTATTTTTGTGAGGCTTTCCTTTATATTAATGTAATAATTATAGGGTTCGCGGTTTGCGCCGTAATCAAGGTTCAATGTTATGCCGTATTTTCCGACTGCGGCAGAATCCCCTGCGCTTACAGCCAATGATACCGCTGTTGAGGAATTCGCATCAATGCAGGGGTTGTTGGGGGAAGCGCTTGCCGAAATTGCGGAATCCGTGCTCTGCGCAGTTATCAGCGGGCATATCTGCGACGCCGAGTTGTTCTTTATTGTCACGCTTGCGCCTGACTGCTCCCCAATCTCAACATCAAGTTCTGAAGGTGAGAACTGCACTGAAAAATTTCCGATTACATTCACATTGAAGCTTGCATTTGCATAAAAGCCCCCGGAGTCAGTAACCCTCACAGTTACGGTATTCGTTCCCAGGGAATTTGCATCCGGCGCAGCGCAGCTCACATTCTGGTTCGAGGTTATTGAGCAGTTCAGCAGATTTGAATCGCTCTGCGAAACAATTGTGAATGCCAATTGCGCGTCTGCGCTTTCCGCATCGCTAGCATATGCCCATAAATCAATCAAATTCGCCTGCGCGCCTGAATTGACTAAAACATTCCTGTCGGGCAGCGCAGAAATCTGCGGGGCGGTATTCGCAAGGACAGTGAAGCTCCAGCCCGCGCTTGAGTAATTGCCAAGGGAATCAGAAGCAGTAATTGCCGCATCAACCTGCTGATTGTAGGCAAATTGCGCGCTTGGGGTAAATGTAACAGCGCCATTGTTATAGCTCAACTGGGAATTTGCAAGAGTGTAATCGATCCCTTCAACAGCCATTGTGATGGAATTTATATTGATGCCTGAAGCATCGCTCAATTGCGCGCTTATGGGCTGCATCAGGTTAGTGCTTATTGACCCGTTTGCGGGATTAAAGTTTGCTATTGCCGGCCCTGTGTTGTCAATGGCAAAATTGCCGTCGCTGTAGCCGGTTATTGTTTCATAGCCGATTATTCCATCGCCCATATCAACAGTGCCGGTAATGCTCACATCAAGGAAGTAATTGCCGTCTGCGAAGCCGCCTGTTGATGAATAGGAAGAGCATGCAAACGAATTTCCTGAACTGTCGCAGTTGGATGGGTCATACATGTCAAAATCTGAAAACACTACATAGCTGTAGCCGTTGCTGATGTTTGCATCATTGTCAAGGTAAATGCCCGCCCCGTTCAAATTAGGCCCTATGCCTTCGGATGTGAAGTATGCGGAAAGGCTGCTGCTGAAATATATCCCCGAATAGGGATAATCAACCTGCACGCTCTGCGCATTTGCTGAAGCGAGCATGAAAATTGCAAGGAACAAAATTGCGGCATAGTGGATTTTCTTCCCCTGCGCCCTGTGCACAAACCTCGCAATGAAGGAAATCAGCAGAAGCGCCGCAACTATTGCAAGCAGTATGTCAAGCGCAAGCTCCGGGCTTATTTTCGGGAAAAGCGCAGCAAATCCCGCAATAGCGCCCTTGGCATCGTATTTCAGCGCAATCCTCTCGGAATGCCCGAAGCCAAGCGCGGAGAATTTCAGCATTGCATTCCCGTCAAATGAGCTAGCAGGCCTGAGAAGTATTGTCTGGGTTCTTGTTTCAAGCGCAGGAATCTTCAATTTGAATGTTTTCGGGCTCACATTCCAGTCCGAGGGAATGCCTTCAATCCCTGAAAATTCCAATTCCATATCCTGGACTGTTTTGTTGTATGCGGTAACATCAATCCAGAATGTGTTTTCGTCCCTGCCAACATTATAATTCGAATTCAGTGTAACCTTTGCCGGGAAATCATCAAGCGCATAGAATTTAAGGGTTATTTCCCTTGTTTCAATATTGCTGCCAAGGGAAACCTGCAGGTTCGCCTTCTGCTGTATTCCCACAAATTCAGTTTTCGGGTAAAGCAGCATTTTTATTCCGGCGGATTTGTTCGCGTCAATTGAAGCCGGAAGCGCGCCTTCAATCTCATAATCAATCGGCGCAAAGAGCTTCACTCCCAGCGTTTGCGCAGTTGCATAATTGTTTGTTACTGTAAGTGTAAGCTCTTCAGGCATCTGGTTGAACTGCACTACGTTGTTAACTGAAATCGCAGCGCTTGCGCTCAGCGCCAGCAATAGCGCAAAAAGCAATACTGCAATAATCCTTACCCCGAACATAAGCTCACAATTAACTGATTAACATTAATTAAGTATAATAATTAGCAGTCAAAGTTGTATATAAACCCTGCTGTTTTGGCAAGCCAGGGGGCTAAGGGCGCTTCCCCGCCACAATCGCGCCTAGGAGGTCGGTTTTTGTTATGATTCCCGCGATTCCGCCGTGCTTTGCGACCAGGACAGCAGGATAATGCTCGAGCATTGCGGCTATCATCTCCTGCGGCGAATTTTCCTGTATCATGGGCGGGGAATCCTCCATTATCTGCCTTACCGGAAGCTCGGCAATGCTCTTTTGCCTGCCGGAGTAATCCTGCCCTGTTTCAATTATCCTTTTTTCCGAAATCATCCCCACCACTTTTCCGGAATCAACAACAGGCAGCTGGCTTATGCTGTGCCTGCGCATTATGATTATTACATTCTTTATTCTCTCATTTGCCTTCACATCTATTACGTGCTTATGCATTATGTCCTTCGCTGTTTTCACATCCGTGCGCTTTGCGGAATCAAGCGCATTCAGAATCTTCTTCGCATTCCCATAGCCGGGAACGAGATTTCCGGATTCTATTTTTGCAATGAGCGACTGGGAAACGCCCGCAAGCTTCGCCAGTCCGGTTTGCGTCAGCCCCAGATGCATGCGCCTTAATTTTATCTCATCCAGCTCGGGAAGCATGTTCTGATTATGTACCAAAACCCTTTTAATTATTATTCTTAAAGGAATAATTCTTGCAAATAATTATTATTTATAAATATTTTGAACTTCCCTAATACTGTAAATTATCAAATATTTCAAATCAATAAAAAAGGAGTTGATTGAAAAATGAGATGCGGGGGATTTTTGTTTACCAGCGAGGCGATGACCGAGGGCCATCCGGACAAGGTCTGCGACCAGATTGCGGATGCGGTTCTCGACAAGATACTTGCGGACGACCCTTACGGAAGGGTTGCGTGCGAGGTAATGGCCGGAATGGGGTTCATTATTGTTACAGGGGAAATAACAACAAAGACCTATGTTGATGTGCAGAAGATTGTAAGAGGCGTGCTTGAGCACATAGGCTATACAAAGCCCGAATACGGCTTTGACTATCACACCGTTGGAGTGCTTACAGCAATACACGAGCAGAGCCCGGACATTTCACAGGGAGTTACTAAAAAGACCCCTAAGGAAGTGGGTGCAGGGGACCAGGGGATGATGTCAGGCTATGCGACAAACGAAACGCCTGAATTGATGCCTTTGCCGATTACCCTTGCGCACAAGATTGCGAAGCGCGCCACGGAATTGAGAAAGAACGGCACCCTTAAGTATTTGAGGCCTGACGGGAAAATGCAGGTTACAATAGAATATGACAAGGACAAGCCGGTGCGCGCGGATTCGGTTGTCGTTGCCGTCCAGCACGACCCTGATGTTACCTTGGAGCAGCTGCGCGAGGATGTGAAAGAGCACATAATAAAGCCCGTTGTCGGAAAATACCTTGATGAAAGGACAAAATACTACATCAACAACACGGGGCGCTTTGTTATTGGCGGCCCAGTAGCGGATTCAGGCTGCACGGGAAGGAAAATAATCCAGGACACATATGGCGGCGTGGGAAATCACGGCGGCGGCGCCTTCTCAGGGAAAGACCCCACAAAGGTTGACAGGAGCGCTGCATACTATGCAAGATATGTTGCAAAGAACATTGTTGCAGCGGGGCTTGCGGACCGCTGTGAAGTACAGCTTTCATACGTGATTGGCGGAACTGAGCCTCTCAGCATATTCATTGACATGCACAAAACGAACAAGGTAGATCCGCACAGGATATATGATGCGGTGTGCAAGCACTTCAAGTTCGGCCCAGGGGAGATAATTGAGGAACTGCAATTGCGCAGGCCGATATTCAGCAAAACCACAGTCTACGGCCACTTCGGAAGGAACGAGCCGGAATTCATATGGGAAAAGACCGACAGGGCCGAGCTTCTGAAAAAGGAATGTGGGCTTTAAGAAATGGGGTTAATAAGGGCATTATGCCCTTATTTTTATTATTTTCATTTTCAATTTTCATACTTTAATGATCCAAAATGCTTGAAGACTTTATTGAAACGAACAAGATTGCTGCGGAAATAATCAATTGCGCAAGGGAAGTGCAGAGCGCCAAGGACGTTATGGGCCTGCTGAAAGTTCCGCTTGAGAAAATTGCAAAAACAGTCCTTTTTATTGATTCAGGCGCCAATCCTGTTCTGATAATCCAGTCAGGCGATAAGCGCATTTCCACAGTAAAGGTATGCGCATTGCTTAATGTTACAGGCATAAGGCTTGCAAGCGCTGAGGAAACACTTGAAATTACTGGCTATGAAATCGGGGGAGTTCCCCCAATTTCCATTTATGCGGTAAAAACCATAATGGACGGCTCAGTGGCAGCGCAATCAGAAGTGATAACCGGAGGGGGAGACAAGCTGCATCTGATGCGCATCTCCCCGAAGGCAATACAGGAAAACGTTGAAGGCATCATAATCGGGGATGTTGCGGAATAATTCTAATCTAAGAATCATCCTTAAAATGTTCTCTGAGAATTGTTTCTATTTCCTCAGTGGATTTTTCAGGACAATCTGTCCTGCCATAGTATAGTATAGTGTATTTATCATTTTCTAAAAATAAGAGAGGGCTACTTATAGCCATTGGAGACCTACTAAGTTCCTCTCTGTATTTTTTAAATATGTCCCACTTTGCCGCAGTCCATTTATTATAAAAGTCTAGGCCAATGGTGGGAGATACTGTTACAAATGTTTGCATTCTTACTTCATATTCACATTTAACAGCAGGATAAGAAACTTGCAGGTGAAATAGGATGTTGTTATCTCATATTCCCAACCACTGGGCAGAATTTCTGACAACTGCTTTATCTTGTCTTCTGAATTTGGTTGGAGAATATAAAAAATAGCTATCATAAGCAAAACAATGACAATCACTCCGAAACTGAACAACAATTTTTTATTCTTCATTACTCTATATTTTTTCATTACATATATGAGTTAAATAAGATATATAAATGTTATAGATATACAAAACAATATTGCCACAGGTTATACTAGCCAAACGCCTTAATTATTTTCTGCATTTCTCTTGCGAAAACATCAATTTCCTCTTTTGTATTGTAGAAATAGAATGAAGCCCTGCACAGCCCCCTCGGATTTATGCTTCCGACAAATGGCTCAGCGCAGAGCATTCCGCTCCTTATTGCAATGTTCGCGCTCTCATCAAGCGCAAGCGCGAGGTCATGCGCCTCCAGCTTTTCATGCTCAAAGAGGACAATCCCGCCCTGCGTTTCAGGATTCTGCGTCCCGTAAATTTTAATTTTAGGAATTTTGCCTATTGCATCAAGCGCGTATTTTGTAAGCTCCTTCTCATGCTTCCTTATTTTATCCATTCCGGTTTTCTGCAAATATTCAATCGCAGCGCCCAATCCGTATGCCGCGGCAATATTGGGAGTTCCGGCTTCGAATTTGTATGGAAGGTCATTCCATGTTGCGCTGTGCTCGCTTACGGATTTTATCATGTCCCCGCCGTACATGAAAGGCTGCATTTTTTCAAGCAGTTCCTTTTTTCCATAAAGAACCCCGATTCCTGTGGGAGCAAGCATCTTATGCCCTGAGAACGCGAGGAAATCCGCATTGATGCTCCGGACATCAATAGGCATATGCGGGATGCTTTGTGCAGCATCCACAACAAACAATGCATTATTCTCATGCGCAATTTTCCCAATTTCCTTAACATCATTTATTGTCCCTGTTGAATTCGCAACATGCGTAAGGGAAACAATTTTCGTGTTTTTTGTAATTTTATTCTCCAAATCCTGCATATTGAGCGAATAATCAGGATTAAGTTCCGCAAATTTCAGTTTGATTCCAATCTTCCTCTCAAGGAACTGCCAGGGGACAATATTTGAGTGGTGCTCGAATTTGGAAATCAGCACTTCATCCCCGGATTTGAGCATATTACCCGCCCAAAAGCAGTACATTAAGAGATTGAATGTCTCGGTTGTATTCCTTGCAAAAACAATTTCCTGCCATGATTTTGCGTTTATGAATTTTGCCGCACCTTTATGCGCATTCTCATATGCAAGCGTGGCGTGCTCGCTTAATTTATGCACCCCCCTGTGGATGTTTGCGCATTCCTCATTGTAATAGCGCGCTTCAGCCCCAATAACCTGCTTCGGCTTGAGGGAAGTCGCCGAACTGTCAAAGTATATCAACGGCTTTCCATTTATGCGCCTCTGCAGGATTGGAAAGTCCATTCGCAATGAGCTGAAATCCATAGTCTCACAGAAGTAATGATATTTGATTAGTATTTTATATATTGGCTTTGTCGCGCAGTTAAGGGCCCTTATTCAAATATTGCATTGTCTGAATTCAACAAGGAAAATTTCCTTCCTTCTCTTTCAAGTTCAAATACTGCGCAGTCACCCACATATTTCAATTCCCCTGCCTTGACAACTTCCCTGACAATGCATCTAATTGGGCCCGCATGGGTAAATATTGCTATGACATCATATTTTGAGCCTGCAATCTTGCGGAATGCCCTGATTACCCTTTTTTTAAGATGGCTGTAAGTTTCTGCGCCCTTTGCCGTCTTGCGGAAGTCTTCCAGCAATTTCACTTGCTCAGGATATTTCAATTTTGCCTCTGATTTTTTCATACCGGCCATTATCCCATATTTGTTTCTTTCTCTGATGCCCCCAACAATCCTTAAATCGCATTTCAGGCATTTCTTCAGAATCTGCGCTGTTTCTTTTGCCCTGAACAATGGGCTGGAGAAAATAATCTGAATTCCTGATTTTGAAAGTTTTTTGGCAAGCTGTTCTGATTGGGCAATGCCTTTTTCTGTAAGATGGTCGTCATAATTTCCGCCATAGCGCTCTTCAACATCGCCTGTAGTTTCCCCGTGGCGGATTAAATAGATTTTCATAGCATTATCCCTGTTGCATTTCACACGTTTCCTTAAGGCAGTTGCAATCGGTGCCGCACTTCTGGAAATCCTTTACCGCGCAATTGCCAACATCAAATGGGCAGTCGCATATGGGCTCTGCTGTCTGGGGCTGGAAAATGCAATTGCTCGGGTCCTGCGGGTCGCAGGTCCCATAAACCGCGAGATTGTAAATCGCAAATGCGCTGTAAAACAGGCTCACAACCATTGCAATTGTCATGATCCAGGAAAGCAGCTCAAAGTGCCTGAATACGAATCCCCCGAGCTTGGGGCTTTTCTGCATTAGCTTTGTGGAAATCTTCATCTTCATCTTGTTGTCGAAGCCTGTGTTGCATTTACGCAGCGTAATTCTCCTGAAGATGCAGTTGAAGGCCTCCTTTGCGTAAGCGCGGTGGGTTGCGGAGAATATGCCCAGAATACCAAAAACAACAAGCGCGATTATGCAGATCATTTCAGTGCCCCGCTATTTATATTGATAGAATAACTGCATACCTATTGTGAATTACCATAACCTATATAATACTTGAGGTTATGGCTTCTTGCTTCATAGAACTACTTGCTGTTTCGTTCTCCACAAAGCCCCATCCCAGAGCCAATATGTTTTTAGCGGAATTTACATCTCTCTCTATTTCCAATCCACAATCACAGGAGTATGTTCTCTGCGATAATGGAATGTCCTGCATAGCCCCGCAACTGCTGCACATCCTGCTTGTATTTTTTGGATTTACTTCTATTACTTCTGCACCAGCACTTTCAGCCTTGTGCTTCAGCATAGAAGCAAATTTTGCCCAAGAACAATCAAGAAAATTGCGCATATTCCAAAACCTATTCTTCTTTTTGCTGATCATTTCTTTTATATTCAAACCTTCAATGCAAATCAATTTGTTTTTGCTTACTATTTTTGTTGAGAGTTTATGCATAAAATCATTTCTCTGATTTTCAACTTTCTCATATAGTTTGCCTAACTTTTGCTTTGCCCTTTTCCTGTTGTAGCTTCCTTTCTTTTTTCTTGATAAATCCTGATGTACTTTTTTTATTTTCTTCAAACTTTTTTTCAGAAACAAAGGAGATTTTATTTTGTTGCCGTTGCTGTCTGCAATGAAATTCATAATTCCAAAGTCAAGCCCTATTTGCCCTTCTCCCTTTTGTTTCTTGTATATTTCATCTGTTATCAAAATAGCATACCATTTCCCCGCTGTCTTCTTGATTGTTATTTGTTTGATTGCTCCACTTGTTATTCTATGGCATCTGATATTTATTTTGCCTATCTTTGAAAGTTTGAGTTTTCCGTATCTTTTCCCTGTTTGTTCCAATTCATAACCGCTTTGGTTGTAGTTTATTGTCTTGAACCATTCCCTTCCCTTGAAGCGCAACTTTCCTACTTTTATACCCTTCCTTTTCAATTGTACCAATGCCCTTAAATTTCCAAACAGCTTATGGCATTCATATTGCAGAGTTTTTGAATATACATCATCCAATCCAGAAAATTCCTTTTTAAATTCAACAAGGCTGTGCTGTATTTCTTTCTTGTTTATTTTCTCACTTTTATTCATTTTTTCCAGCAGTTTGTTGTAAGTAAATCTGCACAAATCAAATGTTCTGAACAACGCCTGCTCCTGCTGCTTTGAAGGGTATAATCTGAATTTGTATGCCATCATAGCTATTTCCCCTTTCCGCGGCTTTCAGTATATTTTGCCTTTAAGTGGCTTTTAATGGTTTTGGAACCATTTCGCCACTGAATTACGATATATACCAATTCATCTATAGCCTAACAAAGTTCAGGTTATAGACTCCTTGGTGATAGGATTAAATCTTTTATTATCGTTAGTGTTATTGCGAAGGGAAGACCATGAAATTTGACCTGCATGTGCACTCCTGTTACAGCAGGGATGCCGTAAATAAGCCCGAAACACTCATAAGGCGCGCGAAAGAGCTGGGAATAAACATTGCAATTACCGACCACAACACAACCGCCGCCTACCCCAAACTTAAAAAAATCAGCAAGAAGAGCGGCGTCAGCGTAATTCCTGGGATGGAGATGGATATTTATTCGGAAGGGAAATACCTGGGCGAATTAAGCGCGCTTTTCCTGCAGGAAGCGCCTAAAGCCAATGAATTTCCTGCAATTGTTGATGAAATAAAAAAGCAGGATGCGCTGCTCTATGCGCCCCATCCCTTTGATGTTTTCAGGAGCGGGTTCAGGGAATTGGGTACGGTTGCAAAAAAGCTTGATGCGCTTGAGGCTTTCAATTCGCGCTGCTATTTCAGCGGATTCAACAGGAAAGCGGAGGCATATGCGGATGCGCATAAAATCTGCAAAATTGCAGGGAGCGATGCGCACTTCCCGCAGGAGATTGGGAAAGCGATAACGGAATTCAATTGCGATAATCTCGAAGGCGTGCGCAAGGCAATTAAAAAGCGCAACACGCGCATTTATGGGGAAAAATCGAGCCCGATAGTGCATTTTTACACCTTTTTGAGAAAGCGTAAACTGTTGAAAGAGGCATAAGAAATGATAAAATTCGATGAATGGAAGAAAATTGAATTGAAAACAGCTAAAATCCTGAGTGTTGAAGATATTGCAGGAAAGGACAAGCTCTACAAAGTGCAGATTGATTTGGGAAGCGAAAAGCGCACTCTGGTTGCGGGGCTAAAGCAGCATTATTCAAAAGAGGAGCTGCAGGGAAAAAGCGTCATTGTTTTCTGCAACCTGGAGCCAAGGAATGTTGCAGGGATTGAGAGCAACGGGATGCTTCTTGCGGTAAGGGATGCGGAAGGGAAATACAGATTGCTTGGCGCAGAGGGGAATATTGCGCCCGGAACGCCAATAGAATAGCTTTGGGTTTACATTTCTACCAAAAAATTAAATAGCTGATGGTACTTAATCTATGCATGGCTCCGAATTTTCTAAAGTTTCTTAAACTCCAGAGAAAACCTGTTGTGCGGAAAGATTCTGCGGAATATCTTAAAGACCCGAGAAATGCAGATGCCGCCAACTCCTTAAGCAAGGCGTTCTATGCCCATGGCTTAAAAAAAATAATAGTGGGCAAACTGCCCCTGCCTGCCCTTGCATTCGACATCAGGCAGGTGCGCGGAAAAATCATAAACAGAAATGCGCCATTAATTATTGACCCGCATTTTGTTGTGGCGCTTGCGGAGGTTAGGGCCGTCTTGCCTGAGCTAGCAGAAAAAATCATAAGATATGAAACATTATACCATATGCGGATGCGCGAACTTCTCAATCCGAAAGTTCACAAACAGATTTTTGGGACAAAGCCGACTGTTAAAAGCATCAGTTCCCCTGAATTCAGGAAAAAAGCAAGGCAGCTGCTTACTGCGGGCACATACCGTCCGAATTACAATGTGAAGCCCGAGGAGCGCACAGAGTGCCTGGCTTCATTGATGCTGATGAATTTTCTTGGATCCACTGTTGCAGTCAAAGGCGAAAAACGGGCAGCAGAATTGGCAAGTGCGAAAAATGTGCGCTGGATAGTCAATATGGAATACAATGCCCCTGATTATCAGTTTGCCTCTGCAAAGGAAAAGGAAGCAACATCAAATCTGACATACAATCTTATTAGAGAATTTTTCTACAAGAGGGCGCTGTTGGGCTAGCATAATATGCAAAACACATCGCAGCCATTAGCCACAATGTAAATTCTAAAAAGAGATTGATTATGCAAACATGCTCAGGATATAGGGCAGCGCTATTATAACTCCAATTGTTGAGCCTAAATTTGTATATGCTGCAACAAGCAGCAGATGCGTTACCTTGTTTTTCTCAAAATCCCTGTAGCTGTTGAGATTGCTCAGATTCTCAAAATCCTCAACCTTTGGCATGGAGTATTTCGCTTCCATTGCCGCAGCAAACCACCCGGATGCAAGCGCGGGATGCAATGTCGTAAAAGGCGCCGCGAGGAATGCGACAATAATTGACTGCAGGCGCGACCTTGCAAATAATGCGCCGAGCGCTGAGAAAATTCCAGTAATGAGGAACCATATTCCGAAAATATACAGGCTTGCCTCAATCCCCTTAAGGAAAAAGCCGTATGCAATAAATAAAACAAACAGCGCAGGCACAAGATATTTCAGGTAGCGGAGCAGGCTTTTTTTCTTCTGCACTTTCTCCAATTCAGAAATGTCCCTTTTCCTGTCAAGGCATTTTTTAATCCCCTGGAGATGGCCTGCGCCAACCACTGCAACAATTTTCCTTCCCCTCGCATCAAGGATCTTGTTTGCAATATACAAATCGCGCTCATCAACAAGCACTCTCTTTATTGTGGGCGCCTCGTGGCTGAGCTCCTCCATCAGTTTTGTAATCACATCCTTGTTTTTAAGCTCCTCAATAGTTTCCTTTGTTATTTTCTCCTCAACCCCTGAAAAGAGCCCGACAACAATCCCGAACCCGAGTTTAAGTTTTTCCCATAGCGACATTAAATCAAACGCCCTTTTCAGCGTAATTCTCACATCCCTGTCGAGCAGCACAACGGGAATTTTTTTCCTTTCGGCAATCCTGATTGCGGCAAGCATTTCGCTTCCGGGTTTTACCCCGATTTTATTCCCAAGCCTGCGCTGCAGGTTTGCCAACAAAAGATTCACAAGCAGGAGGTAAATCCTGCCGGATTTTATCACGTCCATTATGTTGGTTTCCCTCCACTTGCGCTGGTTCTTCAGCTGCCCGTAGCGCTGCGCATCAAGTTCCACTCCAACACAATCGGGCTTTTCCTTCTCAATTGTCTTTTCAACAAGCTCAATGCTGCCCCGGCTTATGTGGGCAGTGCCTACAAGAATTATTTTCCTGTTCTTGTCCCCGATTTTCTCTATTGTCATTTAAAATCAGCCGCTTACCTGCAATTTCGTCTGCTTTTTGTCAATGCAGGCGTCAACAAAACTGAAGAACAGCGGGGCAGGCCTTTCAAGGCTTGACTTGAATTCAGGATGCGCCTGCGTTGCAACAAAAAACCTGTTTTTCGGGACTTCAACAAATTCCGCAAGCATCCCGTCCTTGGAGGTTCCGGAAATCAGCATGCCGTTCCTCTCAAGCAGGTCATGGTAATCCGGATTCACCTCATAGCGGTGCCTGTGCCTTTCGCTTACAATTTTCTGCTTCCCGTAAATTTCCCAGACCCTGCTTTTCTCCTTCAGGTATGCGGAGTAGGCGCCAAGGCGCATTGTAGCCCCCTTCCTTGAAATGTTTTTCTGCTCGGGCATTATGTCAATTATGGGATTTTTTGTTTTTGCATCAACCTCTGTCGAGTTCGCGTCCTTTAAGTTGCAGACATCCCTTGCGAATTCCACAACAGCAAGCTGCAGGCCGAAGCACAGCCCGAGGAAGGGGATGTTTTTTTCGCGCGCATATCCAATAGCCTTTATTTTTCCCTCAGTCCCGCGCGTTCCGAAGCCCCCGGGCACAATAAGACCGCGCACCCCTGAAAATGCATTCTCAATATTGGAATTCCCCTTCTCAAGGCTCTCGGAATCAATCCATTTGAGGTTTACCCTTGCATTTAAGTGCGCCCCCGCGTGGCTGAGCGCTTCCGCAATGCTCGCATAGGAATCCTTGAGCTTTGTGTATTTTCCGCAGAGCGCAATTGTTGTTTCGCCTGCTGGCTTTTTCATTTTTGAAACAAGCGCCTGCCAGTTCTTCAGGTCCGCCTTGTGCCTTATGTTCAGCTTTCTTTCAATCAGCCCGCGCAGCCCCTCCTTCTCAAAAATCAATGGCAGCTCATAAACGCTTTCAAGGTTTGGGCTGGAAAATACCGCTTGTACTGGAACATTGCAAAAAAGCGCAATCTTCTGTTTTGTCTTTTCCTCAAGGATGTGCCTGCTCCTTCCTATTATTACATCAGGCATTATTCCCTTCTCCCTGAGCAAATCAACGCTCTGCTGCGTCGGCTTTGTTTTCTGCTCATCCACTGCTTCCAGAACAGGCACATATGAAAGGTGCGCAAACAGTACGTTTTCCGCGCCCAATTCAATGCGCATCTGCCTTGCGGCTTCCAGAAACAGCATGTTCTCTATATCCCCCACAGTTCCCCCGATCTCTATAAGCAGCATATCCGCGCCTTCCTCATTTGCAACTGAATAAAACGCTTCCTTTATTTCATCTGTCGCATGCGGAATCATCTGCACGGTTTTTCCAAGAAAATTCCCGTTCCTTTCCTTTTCCACAAGCCTCATGAAAATTTTTCCAGTAGTTAAATTCCAGGGGAATTTGCAGCTTATCCCCATAATTCTCTCATAATGGCCGAAATCCATGTCAACTTCTCCCCCGTCCTCAAGCACAAAAACCTCCCCGTGCTCAATGGGATTCATTGTGCCAGGGTCAACATTCAAATAGCCGTCGCACTTCATTGGCATGACTTTCAGTCTTGGGGAGAACAATTTCCCTATTGAGGCTGTAACAATGCCCTTTCCCAATCCGCTCAGCACTCCGCCGGTTATCACAATGAACTTGGTTTTTTTGTTCCAAGGCATCTAAACCAAAACTCCCAATAAATTAGGCATAGAGGATATATAAAAGTTCTGCTTCCCTGCGGGTTAATGCTTCCTGCGGGGAATCCAGAAGATTCCAGCAAAAATTTCCACAGTGAATATCCTAAAGCAAAAAATAGCAAGCCTTTAAAAGCGGACATCAGGATATTATACTATGGACACAAAAGGAATAGTGCTGAAGCCCGAATTTGAGAAGGCAATATTTGATTTGGGCTTTTCCGAATTCACGGAAATACAGGAAAAATGTATTCCGCTTATACAGCAGGGAAAGGACTTAATCGGCCAGTCTTTTACCGGCTCCGGAAAAACAGCCGCATTCGGCTTTCCCACGCTTGAGAAAGTAATCCCCGGAAGGGGGATACAGCTGCTGGTCCTTGTTCCCACAAGGGAACTTTGCATCCAGGTGGCAAAAGAATTCAGGAAGTTTTCAAAATACAGGAGAACATACATTACTGGAATATATGGCGGGGAATCAATAAACCCCCAGATATCCGACCTCAGGCGCGCGGATGTTGTTGTAGGCACCCCCGGAAGGCTTCTCGACCATCTTTCAAGGGGAACTTTTAATACAAGCGGCATAAAAATACTCGTCCTTGATGAGGCCGACAAGATGTTTGAAATGGGATTCATTGATGACGTGAGAAGGATAATCTCAAGGGTTCCGGGAAACTGCCAGAAGCTGCTGTTCGGCGCGACACTGCCCCCGGAAATAATGGGCATTGCAAAGAATTACCTGAACAATCCTGAAAGGGTCAAGATGCAGACCTATGTGGACAAGAGCAAGATAGTGCAGCATTACTATGATGTTGAGAAGGAGGACAAATTCTCCCTTCTGGTCCACATATTGAATAAGGAATTGGGCGGATTGGCAATTGTTTTTTGCGGCGCAAGGCACATTGTGGATGCCGTTAATAAAAACCTTAACAAGCAGAACATAAAATCCCAGGCGCTTCACGGCGGAATGACGCAGAACAGGAGAAAGCAGGTAATAGACGCGTTCCACAGCCAGCAGCTTGATGTTTTAGTTGCAAGCGATGTTGCTGCGCGCGGGCTGGACATAAAGAACGTAACTCTCATAATAAATTACAACATCCCCAAAACCTCGCAGGAATATGTCCACAGGATAGGGCGGACTGCAAGGGCCGGGGAAGAGGGAAAAGTGATTTCACTGCTGTCCTGGGACGATTATGGCAACTTCAGGAGAGTTCTCGAGGACAAATACATATTGATTCACAAAATGGAAACCCCGCATTTTGAGCACGTGGAATTCGTAAAGCAGCAAAGATACGGCAGGCCCTCATACGGAAGGTTTTCAAGATACAGGCGCAGGTAACATCCATTTCGCATATTGCCTGTTCAAAACTTTTAGTGGGGCAGGGAGGATTTGAACCCCCGTCTTGCGGTCCCGAACCACAGATCCTAGACCAGACTAGACTACTGCCCCTTAGCTATTATATTTTTGTTTGAATAAACTTTAAATCCCTCTTGTTGCAGAAATTACATAGGATTCCGAGAAGGGATAAAGAATCCAGCTACCCGGCATCGGCAAACGCCCTGCAATTCTGCTGGCAAATCCAAAAAAATCAAGCGCAGCCTTCTCAAGCGGTTTTGCAATTATCGGGATTTCCCTGTCGTCTTTTTTGAACAGGGGCGGGCGCAGCACTGCAAAGCCCAGACTCAAATGCGAAAATCCGTTTTTTGCCAATAATTCCATAAGCCCGCCTGCACTTATGTTCTTCACATATACCCGTGGCATATCCGCATCGCGCAATTTGAAAAATCCGATTCCTGCAAAGAAGCGCCTTATCCGGGGGGAAACATCCCAGATGCCCGGGGTTGTTTTTGAGATTATGACCAGTTTTCCATTATGCTTCAGCATTTTGCTGATATTTTTGATTGCCCGCTCCTTGTTTTTGAAAGATTCCATAACCCGCACCATAAATATCTTATCAAATTTCTTCTTTGTCCTGTAATCCAGAAAATCGCATTTTACAAACTTTACATTTTTTTTGTTTGCCGCCTTTTTTGCAGCATCCAGCATTTCGGCTGAAATGTCGATTGCAGTCAGCGTTTTGCAAAGCTTAGCGACTATTTTACTCCATATGCCTGTTCCGCATCCAATTTCAAGAATATTTTCATCGGCTTGCGGCTTCAAAGCTGAAAGCAAAGCCCCTTTCGTCTGCCTGTAATCAAATTTTGCAGCCTCGGAGCAGAGCCATGCCCTCCCCGCATAAACTGCAGAGCGCACATCAAAGAAATTCTCAACAAGCGCATGTTCTCTGTATTTTGGCATTTTGTTCTCACTGCAGAATATTTTTAAGCCTTCCAAAATAATAAACCTTGTCCTCGACAGCAAAGACTTCAAATCCGGCCAAATCCTGCTGAAGGAAAGGGCTCAGGGGAATTTGCTTTGAAATATCGCTTCCTTCAGCAATTGCGCTTATCGCGGGCTGCGCAATCAGAATTTTCCCATCATAATTCCCTTTAAGGAAGCAGCGGTATTTTTCGGATTTTGCGCCCTCGCGCAGCGTAATTGCGCAATGCTCATGCGCAATTATGAGAGTTTCTGCATTTCTGTAGTTTTCAGAATTCTCATCAATTGCCTTATCCCCATGCAAGATGAGCGCCTTTTCATGCTCCGCAAAAAACTCATTCACAATTTTTATTTCCTTCCAGCGCGCTATTGGGCCAAGAATATTGTCATGGTTTCCCTTTATTAGGATTATTTCCCCGCAGTGCGCCTGCAGGAATTCCAGCATGTCAAGGACTTCCTTCCACTCCTGCCGGGAAGGAACGCCAAACTCGTGCTTCAAATCCCCGTTTACAATAATCAATTCAGTTTTCTTTCTCTTTGCCTTCAATTCCGAGAAAGCCCTTTCAATGCGCTTTTTTATCTCATTGTAATTGACCCTTGGAATCATTACTCCCTGCTTGTTGAGCATTTCCTCATATCCCAGATGAAGATCAGCAATTACAAGTGCTTTTGATTTTTCCAAATAGAGGCACAAATCCGCAATCAGGATATTTTTAGCAATTATATTCTGCTCTTCCATAGGCGAATAATGCAGCGTTATTCTTTTATGCCTGCTTTTCAATTAGCGCAGACCAGAAATGGACTTTGTTTCTACTTCCCTTCTCAGTATATGTCCTTCTCCCAATCTTGAGTATCCTGAAATCCTTTGAGAATAACTCAGATATCAGTTCTTTAGTGAAGGTATAATCCGGCCAGTCATTGAGCTCGCTGAAGCAGGTTACATGGTATTTTCCTTTCGGCTTAAGGACTCTTTTTATCTCGCCTATAAACCCTTTCCTGTCTTCAGGATGGATGTGATGCAGGCACCCTCTATCAAAAACAAGCCCAAATTCCTTATCAGGGAACTTCGGCATTAGCACATCTCCGACTACAAACTTTGCCTCTGAATCCACTTTTGCCTTTTTTGAATTTTCCTTTGCAATCTCTATCGCCTTTTCAGAAATGTCAATTCCAATTGCTTCAAAGCCTTTTTTTGCAGCATAGATTGCATTTGTTCCAATGCCGCAGCAAATATCAAGCACAGGCCCTCTAAATGACTTGTTTTTGACCAATGCAACCAGGTCCCTTGAAGGCCTGCCTTCATTCCAAGGAATTTTATTTAAGGGCACTTCCCTGTAAATTCTGTCCCAGCGCCTGGCATCAGTATGCACCATAATACAACAAACCCATACAAACATTTAAAATAACTATCAATATGTGTTATTATGTTTCACATGACGAAAATGCAAAAGCCGACTGAAATGCTTTCCGCGGAGCACCAGAACATACTGAAGCTTATTGCCGCGCTTGAGAAGGAGTGCGGAGCGCTTGAATCCGGAAAGCCGATTGACAGGGCGTTCTTCACAAAGGCAATTGATTTCATAAGGAACTATGCGGACAAATTCCACCATGCGAAGGAAGAGGACATTCTGTTTGTGGAATTGTGCAAGGATTCTGTCAGCATGCACTGCAATCCCACGGAGCAGATGCGCCATGAGCACGAAATAGGAAGGGGGTTCGTTAAGGGAATGGAAGAGGCGCTGAATTCAGGCAGCAGGCAGAAGCTGATTGAGAATGCGCAGGGATATGTGCAGCTGCTTCAGGAGCACATTTACAAGGAAGACAATATCCTCTATCCCATGGCTGATGAGGCGCTGGATGCGCAGATGCAGAAATCAATCCTCAATGAATTCGGGAATGCCGAGAAAAAGAGGTTTGCAAAGGGCGTTAAGGAAAAATACATTGCGCTTGCAAAGGAATTCGGAAAAAGGGCGGGGTAAGAAAGATGGGCGGGGCGGGCAAACTGAATAAGAATTGGGTTAGCATCAAAGAGCTTATTGAGTATCCTAAGAGCGGCATACTCAGCAAGGAGCTTGCAAAAACACCAAAGAATAATATTACGCTTTTCTGCATGGCAAAGGGAACTGAACTTTCCGAGCACACCTCAACAAAGGAGGGATTTATTTATGTCCTTGAGGGAAAAGGAATTTTCAATTTAGAGGGGGAAAAAATCCCAATGAAACCCGGAATCTGCATATTCATGGAGCGAAACGCAAAGCATTCCCTCAAGGCGGAGCAGAACACCTCTTTCATACTTTCCCTGTGCGGGTAATGAATCATTCCCCTATTTTTCTCATTATCTTCTCATGCATGCGCTGTATGAACTGCAATCTTCCCTCAATGCGCATTATGTCCGCATAGCCCTGCGAGTACAGGTTAAGGGCAAAGGGGCTCGGCAGCTCTGCTGTTTTAATTTTTATTTCAATTTCCTTGTTTTCAATCCATTTGAGCAGTTGCTCCGCGTGCCTTATGTCCATGGCATCCTCAAGGACTTCCCTGCGCGTTTCCCTCAGTATCGGAAAATCATTGCCGATGCGCTTTACCGCGCTCAGCAACAGGCGCGCATTCATCTGCTGCTTTCCCACGGATTTTTCCCTTCCCCTGTAGGAGCGCAAAATCATTAAGGAGCGCGTTGCGCAGTGCCTAAAGCGCCTTCTGAATAATTCCGTGTCATCAATCGCCTTTTCAAGAACCATGCGCAGATTCCCGGATTTCAATAAACTGAAAGCGTGCTCAATCGGCATCTTTGTGTCCGCGCTCAAAATGAAGCCATTGTCATCCAGCACTATTTCAATGTCCTTGTGCACCAATTTCCCAATTACATAGGCAAGCGCCCTGCTCAGCGCATCATTAGTGCGCCTTCCGAATGTTGAATGGAAAATCGCATGGCGCATTTCCTCCTCCTTGTATATTTCAACCAGCAGCTTTTCATTGTGCGGGATTTCGGCATATCTGAACTGCTCGTGGAAATATGAATAAATCGCATTTGCCGCGTTTTTGTCCACATAGAGATAGGAATTTATGAAGTCAATTATTTCGGCTTTTGCCCTTCTCGCAGAGAATTTCTGCTCCATCAGTTTCCTGAATTTCTGTATTTCAAGCGCAAGGTCAAAGCTAAGCGGGAGCATTTCGCTGAACCAGCTTGGGACTGTGGGGGGCCTTTTCTCCGCGCCCGAAACATTTGCAACCATCCCGATTGCGTGCCTGAACACATAGCTCTGCCCGCCAAGGACAAAAACATCGCCCTTGTGCAGGCGCTCCAGAAAGCCCTCATCAATTGTGCCAATAACAAAATCACCCAATTTCACTTTCACGCGCGCTTCATCTGGGATAGTGCCAATGTTTGTCATATATAGAACGCGCGCAAGCTTCCCGCGCTTTCCGATTATTCCGGAAGCCTCATCATGCCAGATTTTAGCATAAACATTGCGAGTTTCCAGGCTTGTGTAAGTGCCGGAAAGGTAATTTATTATTTCAAGGAAGTCATTCCTGCCTAATGTGCAATAACAATAGCTGTGCCTTATTATTTTGAGCAGTTCATCAATGTGGATTTTTGAATCAATTGCAATTCCATAAATCTGCTGCGCAAGCACATCAAGCGCGTTTTTAGGAACTGAAATTTTATCAAGCTTCTTCTCAAGCGCATTTTTCAGCAGGACAGCGCACTCCACAAGGTCATCCCTGTCCAGTACGACAATCCTGCCCTTTATCTGGTCATGCAGCTTGTGTCCGCTTCTTCCGGTGCGCTGTATTGCCCTTGCAACGCTCTTCGGGCTTCCCAAGAGTACAACAAGATCTATATAGCCGATGTCAATGCCCAACTCCAGGCTTGTAGATGATATTACTGCTTTCAGTTTCCCTTCCTTCAGCCTGTTCTCTGTATTTATGCGCAGTTCCCTGCTCAGTGAGGAATGGTGTGCCTCAATATTTGTTTTGCTGTAATATTTTGGATAATTCTCTTTCAAATAATGCACCACTCTTTCGGTAGCGGAGCGCGTGTTTGTAAATACAAGTGTTGTTTTGTGCTCCTGAATCAATTCGTGCAGCGTTTTGTATAGCGCGGAATGTATCTGCTCCTGCGTGACATTGATCAGGTCCGGAAGCGGCGAAAGCACCTTCAAATCCATTTTCTTCAGGAAATTCACATCAACAATCCTGCAGCCCCTTGGGGTTTCTGCATTTTCCATTCCCACGAGGAATTTTGCAATTTCCTCAAGCGGGGCAATGGTTGCGCTCAGGCCGATGCGCGCGAAGTTCGGATTGTAGTGCTGCAGCCTTTCCATGCTTAATGAGAGGTGCATTCCGCGCTTGTTGTCAGCAAGGGAATGGATTTCATCCACAATAACCCATTTTATTTCCTGCAGATGCGCCTTGAAGCGCGGGCTGTTGAGGAGTATTGCGAATGATTCGGGAGTTGTAATTAAAATGTGCGGGGGCTTTGCGAGCATTTTTGCCCTTTCGCTTGCGGGGGTATCTCCCGTACGAACAGCAACCCTCACATTAATATCCTTCCCCAATTTTTTTCCGGCTTTTGTGATTTCAGCAAGAGGTTCCTTCAGATTTTTTTCAATGTCATTTGAAAGCGCGCGCAATGGCGAAATATAAAGGCAGTAAACCTTGTCCTCAAGCATTTTGCTTTCGGAAAGCGTTATTAATTCGCTCAGTACTGCTGCAAAAGCGCTTAGGGTTTTTCCAGTTCCTGTTTCTGCGCTCACAAGAGTGTTCTGGCGCTGATGGATATTCATTATTGCATAGCGCTGTGGCTCAGTAAAACTGCCAAACTTCCATCTGAACCACTTCGCAAGCAGGGGATTCAGCGCTGAGAATATCTCCTCATCCGAGTATTTTTGGACCTGGGTTTCTATCATATATATCTTCTACATAACAGAATGCTGTTAAGCAAGCACTTACATATAATATATAGAATAGAAATAAAAATGAATTATTATATTAATTCCGCCTTTTTCAAAACCTGCGGAACACTATATTTGCATTTTCTTACTCTCTGTAATGCCCTTTTAGCCTCTTTTTTAGTAAGAAAGCCGACGGTAACTTCTCTTGCTAAACGGGTGGTATCTGGGTGAAATCCTAAATTTTTACATAACGGCTCTTCTGCAGCGCAGGCTAAAAGGCAGGAAGCAGCATTGGATTGAACATTATGATAATAATTCCATCCCATCTTTTTAAGAATTTTTTTAGTATCTTTTAATTTTGCCTGAATCAAAAATGGAAAATGCACAATATAAACAGCAGGCTTATCGGGAAAAGGTTTTAATTTTCTAATTGCAGATACAACTAGTTTCTTTTGCGAGGTGCTTTGTTTTAAGGAGGTCCATTCATTAATTCCAATTGCTACTGCCCGCACTCCGTGCTTGAGAGCCTCAAAATAGCGAGCATGGATTATTAATTCTCTGCATACCCAGCAAGGTCGCACAACACCCTGATATTCTCTACGGCCAGCTACATAATCCTTAACAAATTCCTCTTTTTTATCTCTTTTATAGAGGTCTGCCATTTTGCGAAAGCTTCTTAGCATTTTTTTAGTAATATATTTTCTGACAGGGATTATTTCATAATCAACTCCGCACATCTCAGCCACCTTTTTTGCTCTTCGGTAAATGTAAGGGTGGAAATAACCCAGGTCAAAAGTGAATGCGAGAGGGGTAAATCCCATTTCTCTAACCTGATATAGTGTGGCTGAGCTATCCTTTCCGCCAGAAAGCCCTACCATTATATCGTATTTTCCTTTGCCGCTTCCTATGAATGATTTGAAAAGTGCTAATTCTTTAGCTAGAGCTTTCTTGTCAAAATTCTTCAGGTATATTTCGCAAACATCACAATAGCCTTCCTTATTAAACTTAATAAAAGGGTTCTGATTTGTATTAATACACTTCTTGCATTCTTGTATTTTTTTTGGGATTAAACTTTTTATTATCTTATCCACAATCTCTGCCACACAAATAGTGGAAGTGTTAAATACCAAATCAGCCTCTTTCTCAATCTTCTTTGTTAGATATAGGCGGTCTTCCTCTTTTAATTCGTTTAAAATCTCTTTCTTCGAATACCCCCTTTTCTTGGAAAGTCTTTCTAAAATGTCTTCTTTATTTGCTTTAAGGAAAACAACCAAATAGCCTTGTTTCTTGAAATATTTCGCATTTTCGTATCCTCTAACGCCGGTAAATATCAAAGGCGCTGTAGGATATTTTTTTGAATAGATATTCTCAAAAGTCTCTGCTATAAAAGAGGGAAAATATTGTTTAACTAAAGAAGAGAAGATTTCCCTCGCATCTTTCCTATTTATCGGGGCTTTGGCAGCCAGATTTTTATCAACAATTTTCTCAAGACTATAAAGAAGCGTGTTATAATTGGAGGGCAATTTTTTGAAATGGCGCGCTATGGGAACAATAAGACCATCGGAAGATTCTACAATTTTATAATTAGGGAGTTTGAAAGATAACTTTTTTGCAATTGTTGACTTGCCTGTTGCAGGCTCTCCAAAAATTACAATATTTTTTAACATGCGTTACTCACACAGTGTCCATATTTAGAGAGTATCTAAATTAATATATCCGTTGCTAAACAGCTTTTATTGCAGAATAGGGGCACAGCTCAACGCAAACAAGGCACCGGATGCATTTGCGCTCGTTTATTTCAGGGAATCCGTTTGAATTGTCAAATGCGAACGCGCTTTCAGGGCAGAAGTGCAGGCATTTCCTGCATTTTGCGCATTCCCGCAAATTTATTTCAGGCCTTTGCGCAGATAGTTTTGCCTTGAGCACCTTGTGCGTGAATCCGTATGCGAGCCTTGAAAGGCGCGTCGGCAGCCAGTCAATCTTTTTCGGCAGTTCCAGATCAAAATGCCTTTCCCCTATTATTTCAATATCCGGAATTCCGAATTCCTTTATTGCCAGATTCAAATGATTTATTTTATTTGCTGGAATTCCTGCGCATTTTGCAATCGCGCAATCAACTGCAAGGGAATTTGTCCCTGCAAACACTTTATCCAGTTTTATTTTCTCACCGGAGTGCGGGCCGCTTCCCTGCATTGCTGTTGTTGCATCCACAAGCACCAAATCGGGTTTAAGGATGCGGTTGTAATCAACAATCGCCTCATCAAGGCCAATCGTATGGCACTTTAATTTATCATTCGGGTGCAAACATCCTTTCATATTCTTCAGCGCGCAGGTAAGAGTTGTAAGGACATGGGTTTTGAGCACAGGCACATTTACAATTTTGTCTGCATTGAGAATTGTTTCGGAAATTCTCGCGCTTTTGAGAACCCTCGCATTCGGAATTTTCACATTCCTGAATTTTCCCTTATTCAAATCAATCAATTCAATGCCGTATTTTTTTGCAATCCCATAATATCCCGCTTTCCGGAAGTTCGCGAGCGCATTCCCTATTATTGAAGTTCCTTCCGCGATTGCAATGTGAGGGCTTTTTTTTATGAGCACGGAAACAAGGGAATCAATTACTGCAGAAGAAGTATTTGCTCCTGTTCCAGAAACCTGGAATTCATTTACATTCGGCTTTATTACAATCTTATCATTTTTCCCGAAGCCGGAAAAATTTATCGCATCAAGCGCGGAAGAAACGGCATTATTCACGCTCGGCAGCGCCTCTGAGCATGCAACTTTTTCCCTCATCCCAAAACCCTTTTGGCGTAAACCAGCCTTGAAGCGAGCGCATATGCGCCGATGAGCAGGACAGCATAGACCGCATATCTTACCGCATTTGCGGCAGGCACAAGCAGCCCGAGGAAAATTATTGCTGTGCGCACCGCGCGCAAACTGATGCGCTCCCCGGTTGTTTTCTCAACCTGCGCATCAAGGCATGCAGAGGCATAGCTTGCAATTGTTATGAGCGTTAATGCAAGCAAACCAACCCACAATTCAACCAATCCCGCGAGGATTATTGCGCTGAGAATTATCGCATCATTTATCCTGTCTGCAACCTTGTCAAAGAGTGAGCCGAATTTTGTTGCGCGCCTGTGGGTTTTTGCAACTTCGCCGTCAAGCGAATCAAAAATTCCAGAAAGGAGCCAGAATGTTGCGGCAGGCAAGAGCGCATTTTGCAGTATGAAATAGCCCGCAATGATGCAGAGCAGGATTGAGAATGCCGTTATGTAATTCGGGCTCATGTTCATGCGCTTTGCTATTGGCGCAAGCAGCATCGCCTCTATCCTGCCCTTTGTTTTTATTTCCATTCATCCCAGCCCGAACAGTTTTGAAAGCCAGGCAATCCCATAGAAGCCGGCATATGCTATTGCCGAATATTTTATTACTTTCCCAATTGCAGTTGCAACAATGAATTTTCTTAGCGAATATCCCATAATGCCGCAGAATATCCCCACAACATCAAAGGGGAGCGGGGTTGCGGCAAAAATAAGTATTACGAAAAAACCCCCGAATTTCTCGAAATATTTCTCCATTGCCTTCAGCTTGTCCCTGTAATTGTTAAGCGCGAGCTTTTCGCTACCATAGCCGATTCCATAGCCGATCATCTCCCCGAGCGCTGCCCCGATTCCCGCGGAAATCCCCAAAAACAGCGGATTGAAGCCGAACTGAGGCGCGGCCATTATGAAAATCACGATAAATGCAGGCGTGGGCAGGAAAAGCGTTGCAGAACTTATAAAGCCTGCAAGCAGCGCCCCCAAATACCCGAGGCTTACTATCAATTCAGTCAAAAGCACATCAAGGGCCATTTTCTCACGCGGAATCAGTTATGATTATAGAATGATTTATTATTAATTGTTTTTACTAAAGAACCTTGGCGCTGAACATTAAGCGCTTTGGCATTTATGCCAAGGTTCTTTACATTCCGCTCAGCAGCCTTTCGGCCTCAAACCTCGGGAGCCCGGCCTGCAAAACCTCATCATATGTTTTTTTCACGTCATATTCCACTCTGAAAATTTCCAGTTCCCTGGTTTCAGTATCAAGGATTCCGAAGCCGGCATTTTTATCCCCGTCACGCGGCTGCCCCACGGAGGGGAGAGACACAACAATGCGCCTTCCCATGCACTTTACTTTTGAGTTTCCGATAATTGCCTTCGTGCTATCCGCATTTGCCTCATAATAGAAAGGCATGTGCACATGCCCGCATATTACCAAGGCCTCAGGCACGCGCCGAAGTGAATTCCTTGCAATTTCCTCATCCATATAGCCCCACAAGGGATTTTCGGGGCTTCCGTGGAGCGCAAGCATATACTGCATCGAGAAAAACCTTGGCAGTTCAGAAAGGAATTTTTTGTTCTGCGCAGTTAATTGTGGTTTTGTCCATTTTATGCATTCCGCGGCCTCGGGATTGAATTCCTCAAGCGGAATTTCCCCAACAGAAGCCGCATCATGGTTTCCCTGAATGCATATAACATTGTTGTTGCGCAAGCGCTCAATGCACTCATTCGGCCTTGCATTGTATCCTACAATGTCCCCAAGGCACAGGGCGCGCTCATAGCCGGTTTTCTGCGCAGCGGCAAGTACGGCATTCAGCGCGTGCAAATTGCCGTGCACATCCGCAATAAGTAGATAGCGCATTCCTGAAGCCCCTGACTTCAGCCCCTGAGGAATACTACTATCCCTATAACCATCAGAATCAGCCCGAAATAGGGATTTATTATGTCAATTGGCGCGGGAAATTTAGGCAGGTATGTGCCAACGCCCAGCCCGATCAGAAACATCCCGACAGCATGCGCCGAATCAGTCGCCATTATATTGCCTCCATGGTTTCTCCAATAATTAATGCAAGGTGATTATTAAATCTATTGATTGTGCAGGCCTTATTCAAAATCAGATGGCAATATTACCTCTTTTTTGTGTTTTTCCACTGCCTCAAGCAATCTCCTTCTCTGCTGCCCAATATGCTGCTTAAACACCTCAGGAACATTAGTTTCCGCCCTGTAGATGCCCTCAATCCTGTCCAGCCTCTCAAGGAGTTTTTTGGCCCTTATTGAGAATTGTCTTTCATAATCCTTTTCCGCAAATTCCCTGTTAAAAAGCATTTTAAAAAGTTCCTTAAGGTCTTCAAACCGCGGGATTAGCCCTATGGGGGTTTCAATTGCATTGCATTCGTTATGCACCCTTGCCTCCATCCAGGCAAGCCAGGCTTTCTTGTCAGCTCTCCTGTTCAGGAATTCCCCATTTTCCTTAAGGAAATAGTTTGTGGCAAAGATTCTGGGCGGCTTATCAAGCAGCAGGCCGAATTTCAGATGGTTTTCTATATACGTGCCCAGGGGTATAACCAGAAAATCCAGGTTCGCCATAGGGTTGTGCTCCCTGACCCCTGTCTGCCCCAAAGTTGCCGCAGTGGTTTCTGATTCCAGCGCAGCGCCTATAAATACGCCATGGGGCCAGCCAAAAGATTCCAGCACAGGGGGGGAAGTATCAGAATCCCTGCCTCCATAAATAATGCCTGAGACCGGCACCCCATCCGGATTATGCAAATTCTGATCAACATTCTCCAATTCCCCAAGCCTGATTGTGTAACGGGCATTCCTGTGCGCAGGCAGAATTTCTTTGCCAGTAGCATCTTTGTTTCCAAGCTCCCAATTTCCCGCATAATTTCTTCCCTGAACCGGGATATCCCTCCCCATCCCAAGCCAATAAGGGTTCTTATCAGCAATCAGGACATTTGAGAATATCATTTCCCTGGGGGTTGTAAGCGCTTTATAGATTAAAGGGTCATCACTTGGATTGACTTCCTCAATGATTCCGAAAATCCCCTGTTCAGCATTTGCTGCATATGCCCTGCCATCATTGCCTGCCATCAGGTATGCAATATCATCGCCAACAATTGTCTGCCCAGGAATCATTGCAGTTGAGGTCTTGCCGCAGGCGCTTGGAAAAGCGCCTGTAAAATAAGTTGTGCGGTTTTTTCCTTCGGGCCTGACGCCAATTATCAGCATGTGCTCGCAAAGCCAGTTTTCCAAATGGGATTTCTTGATTGCAAGGCGGAGTGCTAATTTCTTCAGCCCAACGCTGTTGCCTGCATACTGGCAGTTTATTGTAAATACCCTGTTTCCCTCCAAGTCCATGTAGATCCTTCTCTTGCTGATGTTCTTGCTGATTCCATTTTCAAGCTCCCCCGAGGAATGGACAAAATGAAAGAAGTTGCTTGATCCGCCCAGCCTTCTGAATTCCTCATATCCTGCCCTGTACAGGATATCCTCGCTGTGCGCAACATAGGCGGAATCGGTCAACTGCAGCGCGCAAATTGAAAACCTTGATTTTACAGGAGCCAGGCAGAAAAATCTCACCAGCATTTCCTTGCCCGCCATTATGTTGCGCAGCAATCCTGAAATTTCTTCTAGGCATTTCTCCCTATCGGCAGTATTTATTGCCTTGCCAAGGGTCTGGCCATCTGAAACAAGCACCTTCGTGTTTTCCCTATCCCTCCCCTGGTCATGATAGCCGTCAAAATGCACAGTATGCCCCTGCATGGCCAGTGGCATTTCCTCGCCCCATTTTATTGCCAGCTCCTTTACATAATTGATGTCTTCTTTTGAATCAGTAATAACACTTATTTTTTCCGGCCTGCACAAATTCGCATATTCCTCCACAATCCCCAGAACATGCCTGTTGCCGAGCCCAAGCAGTTTGTCAGAATTGCCCTCATCCAGCACCGCCTTCGGGATATCCATAGAATTACCTTCCTGCCCTGATGTTCAGGTCCTGCTTCAGCACAATGAATGATTTTGTTTCAAGCACTCCGGAAATTCTCCTTATTGTATCTATAAGCTTGTTCATTTTCTCATGGCTCTGCGCCTCCCCGAAGCATATTATGTCATATTCCCCGGAAACCTCGCATATGTGGTTTATCTCATAGGGCAGCGCCTTGAGCCTTTTTATCATTTCCCTTGCATCAACCGCGGGCTTCAGCCTTATGCATATGATTGCGCGGTAATCGAATTCAGTATTTGTTTCAATCCCGAATTTTATTATTGTGCCGGAATCCAGCATCCTTTTCACGCGGTGCCTTATGGTCCCCTCGGAAAGGCCCAGTTTCCTCCCTATGCCCATGAAGTGCAGCCTGCTGTTCTCCCTCAGGAGCGAGAGTATTTTCTTGTCGGTTTCATCGGCTTTCATCAAAGAAGCAGATA
Source organism: Candidatus Iainarchaeum sp. (assembly GCA_016187745.1). Classification (GTDB taxonomy): domain Archaea; phylum Iainarchaeota; class Iainarchaeia; order Iainarchaeales; family JAXPJC01; genus JACPJC01. The sequence continues at coordinate 89,886 of JACPJC010000001.1, forward strand.
CGAAATTGTTTAAAAACCTTACTGAAATTACGGATTTCGTTTTTCACTCACTTCTTTATTCCCCTGGCCTCAAACAGTTCCGAAACCGATTTGTTTTCGTGGATGTTCCCTATCGCCTTTGCAAGAATCTCCGAAACCGAAAGGACCCTGATTTTTCCGATTGCCCTTTCGCTTGCAATCGGGATGGTGTCCGTAACAATCAGCTCCTTTATCGGCGCGGAATTCAGCTTTTCAATGGCATTTCCCGCAAGTATTGCATGCGTAACAGCAACATAAATGTCCCCCGCGCCGTTCTCCTTCAGGATTTTCGCGGCATTTACAATAGTTCCCCCGGTGCTTATCTCATCATCTATTATTGCAATGTTCCTGCCCTTCACTTCCCCGATCAGGGAAACTGTTTCAACCTCATCATGCACCCCGCGCTTTTTGCTTATTACTGCCATTTCCGCATCCAGCAGCCTTGCGAAATCCCTTGCGCCCTTTGCGCTTCCGACATCCGGCGCAACAACGGTAAGGCTTGGGAGCTTCTTGCTCCGCAGATAATTCAATATGAGCGGCTCCGCAGTAAGATTGTCAAGGGGAATATCGAAGAAGCCCTGCACCTGTCCGGAATGCAAATCAATTACCGCAACCCTGTCCGCGCCCGCAGCAGTAAGCAAATCAGCGACCAATTTTGCAGTAATTGGCTCCCTGCTCTCAGTTTTCCTGTCCTGCCTCCTGTATCCGTAAAAAGGCATAACTGCGGTAATGCGCCCCGCACTCGCGCGCTTTGCAGCATCAATCATTATCAAAAGTTCCATTATATTTTCATTAGCGGGATTGCAGGTGGGCTGCACAAGAAAAACGTCCTTTCCCCTTATGTTCTCAAGGAACTGCACGTATGTTTCATTATCAGCAAACCGCTCAATCCTTATTTTTCCAAGCGCAATTCCGAGATGCTCCGCAATTCCCTCAGTGAGCTTCGGGTTTGCGCTTCCTGAAAACAGAACAAGGTCAAAATTTTCCATAACTCTCCCCAAAAAAACAATAATGGCTTCAGTTTTTATAGCTTTGTTTTCCTATTCTTTAATTATGCCTAAATTGGATTTGATTCCCGAGCAGCAGCTCAAAAAGCATGCGCTTGTCTTCTGCATGGACAATATTCTCATTCCCGGGGACATTGCGCAGAAAATAAACAAGGGCGCAATTGAGGAAATTTTGCAGAACCTCCACGAAATGGAAACGCGCTACAAGAATTTCCATGTTTTTGTTGTTTCAGGCGCAAAAACCGAAGAGGCAAAAGGCATAATTTCTGAAAACGGCCTGAACTCCTACTTCAATGATGCAAATATTCTCGGGGTCACGCAAGCCTATGTGGATTCCAAGGAGCCCATAGATAAGGAGCGCTATGGGATTGAGCTGCAGAAAAACCCCAGATTTCGGGATGAGTTCTTCAAGCAGTATGCGATTGACAAGGAGATAATAGAAAAGCGCGGCATTCCCCGCGAGAACATACTTCTCATATGCCATGACCTCCTTACCGATGCTTTTTATACCCTGCGCTTCTCCCAGGTTGATTTTGCGCTTGTTAAGGGCGCGCTTTCCTACCGGCATCTTCCAATTAAGGAAGTGATAAAGGGCCTTGTGTACCTTAACATGAACTGGAAGGAATTCAGGAAGCTCCTCACTGGAAAATCAAAAAAAGGAAACACAAAATTCCTGGAAAGCTATGTTTATTCAAGGCTTCAGAAGGACGTTATTGGCGGCTTCGAGATTGATGTCAAAACAATTGAGCTTAAAAAGAAGAAAAAGACTGAAAACAAAATGCAGCGCGCTGCGCTTGACTCCGCGCAGGCAGTAAAGGAAAAAACCGGCGGAAAGGCGGATTTCTAGGATTTTGTAATTGACCTATTTCAAATCTTCATCACTCAAAATCATTGCCTCTGCATTCGGCCTTTTGTCTGTTGCCCCGTACTCATAGAATATGTCCAAAAACTTCTGCGCAGCCTCAACATGCCCATCAAAATCCTCTGTTGTGACCCAGATTGGGAATGGCACCTTATCAGCAATTTCATTTTCCATGCCTAAATATTTTGGAAGGAATTTCCTGAACTCATCCGGACTGGCATTAATCTCATCAACTGATTTTATCCGGACTGGCATTAATCTCATCAACTGATTTTGTGAGAATTGAAATGACCTTTTTTGCCTCGACAGGATGTTCTTTCATAAATTTCGTTGAGATGCTGAATGCCCCGCCGCACCAAGGGTCTGCAATATATCTTACCATTGGGCTTGCAATAAAAACCTGCGAAATGCCTTTTTCCGTTCCAATAGTTCCAACTGGCTCAAGAGTTAGAACAGCATCAACCTGCCCTGACTGCAATGCCTGCAACTGCAATGGAATAGCCAATTCAACAATCCTCACATCAATTTCTACTTCCAAATTATTTTCTGCAAGTATGTGCTTCGCAACAGTTTTGAACTGTATTCCCGGAATAATTCCAAGGTTCCTTCCCTTCAAATCAGCAATGGTTTTTATTGAAGCATCATCCCTTCTTGTGAGCAGCTCATCATTAAGATGCTGCAGGTCCCCGCAAACAAAGCCAAACACCTTGATGTTTCCTGGGGCTTTTGTCTCAGCAATTCCAACAATTCCCGTTCCTGTGTTGGCTGCAACATCAGTGCTTCCTGCCTCCAATGAATCAACAATTTGGCCTGGATTGTCAAATCTTACTATTTCAACATCTAGACCTGCATCTTCAAAATAGTGGTTTTCAACAGCATTGAAAAGCAAAAGGCTTTGGACTGCAGGCAGATAACTGATTTTGATTTTAACATCCTCATTCTGTAAAATGGTTGCTTGCCCCGTAGTGGATATAAACACCGCTGAAAGCGCAGCAACAAGCGCAACGCACACAACAACCAAAATGAAATTTCTTTTGTTCATTCAATCACTCCTTCACTAAATAAAATTGCTGTTTTTGTACCTCTTATATATTGCCACCCCCTATGGTGGTGGATTTAAAAAGAGAAACTTACAATATTCATAGATGATAAAAGAAAGCCTTGAGCAGGCAGGCCTCAGCAAGAACGAGACAAAGGTATATGTTGCGCTGCTCCCTTTAGGCTCTGCAACAGCAGGCGAATTGATAAGCAAGGCTGCAATTCCAAGGTCAAAGATTTATGTTGTACTTGACAGGCTCATTGAGAAAGGCCTTGCCTCTTTTGTTGCCAAGGGCAAAACAAGATATTTCCAAGCAAGCCCACCCTATCACTTAAAGGAAATCCTTGAGAAAAAGGAAGAGGCAATAAAAATACAGAAGCAGGAAATAGAAAAAATAATCCCAAAATTAGTGGAAATGCAGAAAACAGGCTACGAGGAGCAAAAGGCAACATTGTTTGAGGGGATAAAGGGGGTTAAGGCGGCAGTAACCGACATAATCAATACGCTTAGAAAAGGAAACAGTTATGATGTTTTCACAATGGGCGAAGAATTAGAGAAAGAAGATGTGATGCTCTTCTTCAGGTGGTATCATACTCAAAGAGCCAAGAAAGGGATTGGCGTAAGGCTTATCACAAATAAAAATGTGAGCAGGGTAATGAGAAAATATCACATGTATCCTTTGATGAAACTGCGCATATCCGAACAAATAATGCCGACAGGAATTTTCATATATGCCGATAAGGTGCTAACTCTAATTTGGGGCGAAAAGCCGATTGCTGTGATTATTAAATCAAAACTCCTGAACCAGAGATACAGGGAATTTTTTGAAAATATGTGGGCTGTTGCAAGGGCGCAATAAAAACGCTATACTTAAAAATGATTTGTTCTATCTTTATTACACATAAGGTAGAATAAAGGAGGCACAAATTATGTATAAGACAGTAAAGATTCTTGAGGAAACATACGAAGACGCGAAGGAGCTTGAAAAGAGGCTTGAGAAAAATAGGGAGATAGCTGGCCTGCGCAAAGTAACTCTTTCCGCAGCAATAACCTATGCTCTAACAAAAACACTTGAGGATTTAAAAAGCAGAAAGAGATTCCTTTCATCAGCGGGCGGCTGGGCGGATATTGACACAGAAAAGCTCAAGAGGGAAATCTATGCATCGAGAATGCTTGCCAAAAGAGCAGGGGTTGAGTTTTAGTGAGGCTTATAGACACGGATGTTGCAGTTGATTACCTGAAAGGCAATCCAAGAATAGTGCAAGTGCTTTCAAGTGAGCAGGAGGTTTTTATAACATCAATCACGCTTGCAGAATTGTTTTATGGGGTGCATAATTCAGATGATATTGAGAAACACAAATCCAAATTACTGGATTTTCTCTCACAAGTTAGAGTATTGAATCTGGATTACAATTCATGCGAATTGTTTGGCAGAATCAAAAGCAGGCTGAAAAAAAGCGGCAATATTGTAGGCGATCTTGATTTGATAATTGCAAGTATCGCCTTGAGCAATGGCTTTGCACTTACAACAAACAACATAAGCCATTTTCAGAAAATAGAGGAGCTTAAAGTAGAGAATTATTAAACAATTCAAGCTATTTTCCCGCCCAATGCACGGTTCTTTTCTCAATCCACACAAATAGGGTATTTACCATAAACCCAAGGATCCCCGCGACAATGATTGCTGCGTACATCTCCGGAATCCGGTAAACAAGCTGCGCATCTATTATCCTGCGCCCCAGGCCGAAATTCGTGCCTATGAACATTTCTGTAACAATTATGATTATCAGCGCCAGGCTCACAGCAATGCGCATCCCTGCAAATGTGCCTGGCAGGGCATCAGGGAATATGACCTTTGTGAAGAGCTTTGTTTTGCTTGCTTTCATTATTTTTGCAGCCATTATGCGGAGCTTGCTTGCATGATGCACCCCGTACATCGTATTTACAACAATTATCAATGCGCATGCAAAGGCGGTAACTGCAATTTTGCTTTCGTCGCCAATCCCGAAAAATAGCATGAACAGCGGGAACATTGCTGTTGCAGGAAGGCTCCTGAAGAAATCAACAAAAAACTCCAGTGAATAGTAAATCTTGTCGGAATAGCCCATTACCAGCCCCATGGGAATTCCAATAATTGCGGCGATTGCAAAACTGACAAGCGTCCTGTATAGCGTTGCAGAAATGTCAGGCCAGATTGTAATTGCAGGATCAGTGCTTGCAAGAAGCTCAACAAGCTTCAGCGCAACCTCATAAGGGGTTGGCAGGAACAGCGGATTGATTATGTTGAGCAGCGAGGCAATCTGCCAAAGTACCAGAATCGCAATTGGAGAAACCAGAATCAATAATTTTTTCCTTTGCATTTCATTTCCTTCCCGCTTCAAATGCCTTTAATACTGAATTGCGCAGCGCAAAGAATTTCCTGCCCAGGCGCATTTCCATTTTTCTCGGCCTCGGCAAATCCACAGTGATTATTTTTGCAATTCCCGCAGGCCTCTTGCTTAATACAACTACCCTGTCTGCGAGATAAATTGCCTCATCCAAGTCATGGGAAACAAACAATGTTGTTTCCTTTTTTTCTGTTTTGTCAAGAATGTCAAGAAGCGCATCCTCCATTTTCAGGGTTGTTGTGTAATCTAGCGCCGAGAAAGGCTCATCAAGAAGAAAAACCTCGGGGTCAAATGCAAGCGCCCTTGCAATTGCAGTCAATTGCTTCATGCCCCCGGAAAGCTCGTAGGGGAATTTGTCCCTGAATGCAAGAAGGTTGATTTCCTCAAAGTGTATTTTTTTAAGGACATTCTCGGCAATTGCTTCCCTATTGGAATCCATGTTTTGCGCCTCAAGAGCAAATTCCACATTCCCTGAAACAGTGCGCCACGGGAAAAGGCTCTGATTGTAATCCTGAAAGACAAACCCTATCTTTGAATGCGCAGGCGCTTTGCCATTTATCAGTATGCTCCCTTTAGTGGGGGTTTCCATCCCTGAAAGTATATTCAGCAGGGTTGTTTTCCCGCAGCCATTGGGCCCGAAAAAGGTTATGAACTCTCCGGATTTGACCTTGAGGTTCAGATTGTCAAGCACCTTCAGCGCGCCGAAGCTCTTGCTCAGCTTCTCAATTGCAATTTCGCTCATTTTTCTCCAGTTAATAGTGCTGATGAACTAGTTTAAAATAGTTGCGCAGAATTTGGGAAAATCGCCAGCGGGCAAATTCCAAAAATATATAAACTTCCTTGCACTATTATCTCCTTATGGCTTTTGATATCCGCAGGCTTGAGGGCGTTATGGTTCCCTTGGTTACTCCGCTGGATGAGAAGGAGGAGCTCGATGGGAAGGCGCTTGAGGCGCTTATTGAGCACGTTACGGAAGCGAAGGTGCATTCTCTCTTTGTTCTTGGGAATACAGGGGAATTTGCCTCTCTTACAGGCGATGTGAAGGAAGCGATGATGCGCAAGGTGAAGGAAATTGTTGATGGGAAAATGCCTGTGTTTGTGAATGTTTCCGATGTCAGCACAAAGCGCGCAATAAAGGGCGCAAAAATCGCGGAAAGCATCGGCTGCAATGCAATAGTTGTCTGCCCCCCGTATTTTTACCATCTTACCCAGGATTCGCTCATTGAGCACTATGAAAGGATTGCGCAGGCGGTAAGCCTGCCTGTTGTGCTTTACAATATCCCGCAGTATATAATTTCTGAACTGAATGTTGAAACAGTGAAAAAGCTCGCAAAGGACAGGCGCATAATAGGGATAAAGGACGCTTCGGGAAACACTTCCTATATTGAAAACCTTGCAATTTATTTCAGGAACGCGCCCTTCAGGATTTACCAGGGGGATGAAAGGAATATTGAGGCGGCGCTGATGACAGGCGCAAACGGATTCTCGGCAAGCCTTTCAAATTTATATCCGCAGCTGTTCGTTGATTTATGGGATGCGTTCGGGGAAGATGACGGATTGAAAGTTCACAAGCTGCAGGAAACCATACGCTCATTCGGGAATATTTATGGCATAACGCGGAACAAGATTCAGGCAGGATTGAAATATGCGCTCAGCTTGAAAGGGATTTGCAAGCCGGCTGTTTCAGAACCCCTGCCGGAGCTTGACAAATTCGAGAAATTCGAGATTGAGCGCATTATGCAGCAGTATGACATAAGGTGCAAGCACACGAAATGAATTGCTCCGCAATTCACTTTCCAAACCAAAGCGCTTACAAAAAGCCTATAAACAATTATAAACTTCAAAGAGCATATTCTCATATGGCAAAACTTAGGCGTCCAAAACCAAGGCAAAAAGAACTCTTGTTACCCTTCAAAATTTCCGAAAAAACAAAGCTCTTTCTCCCTAGGTCTATTGGAGAGCGGATGTTTGCTGATGTTGAATATATCAAACAGCATCATGTTGATTATCAGCCGCTTACAACCCCTTCAGGAATCAAGCTTACAGGGCCATCTGTTCTTGGAAAAATAATAAGCCTTATGGAGAGATATACCAGAAAAACCAATTTTTTTCTCAAAGAAGCAAATGAGCACGAATTGAAATTCACGCAGCAAATAAATGAGCATTTGCACAAGAAGGGACTGCCTGTGGAATCCTTTCTTGAGATATACAACGAAAAAGGCAGGCATTTGATGCTGGTTGAAAAGAAGGGGGTTTCCCTGTTCTCTATAAGTGAACAGAGGCCATTAACTGAAAATGAGATTAGAGGCTGGTTTCATGTATTGGGCGTTTTGAATTCCCTGGGAATTGCTCATAACCATCCTCACCTGAATAATTTCTTCAGAGTGAAAAATCAAACAGGCGTATTTGACTTCAAGCTTGCAAAAGCAAAAAACATAGATTGGAAAAACTTGTCCGAAATTATCAACTTTTTTTCTGAAGACCATACGCAAATAATAAACATATTTCTGAGGCATGCAATTAGAAATCCAGAAATTTTGCAAAAAGTCAAGGAAAGAAAAGCGGATGATATATTAATTGAACTTCTAAATCCCTTACCTATTGATCCAGAATCAAAAAACACCATATTGAGGCAGATGAACACCTTTTTGTATAATGTATTAATCCCGAACTTGAGGGAGGCAGGATATCTCAGGTATAAGGGTATTGAACTATGAGTGCAGCCAAATTGCGCAAATCATTTAAATAACCTTGTTCTATTTCTATGCAAATGGCTGGAAGCAAAATCCTCAGAATAAGCGCAAGGCAGGTTTTTGACTCGCGCGGAAATCCAACTGTGGAAGCAATTGTGCAAACCTCAGGAGGTATATTCACTGCAATTGCTCCCGGCGGTGCAAGCACTGGGAAATATGAGGCGCTTGAGCTCCGCGACAGGGGCAGGGAATTCCTGGGATTGGGCGTGCAGAAGGCGATAGCCAATGTGAATGGGCCAATTGCAAAAAAATTAAAAGGAAAGGATTGCGCAAAACAAAAGGAAATTGATTCCGCGCTTATTGGGATTGATGGAACGGCAAACAAATCAAGATTGGGGGCGAATGCGCTTCTGCCTGTTTCTATTGCGTGCTGCAAGGCGGCGGCTTCTTCTGAGGGGAGGCCTCTGCACAAATACATTTCAAAAATTGCAAAAACTAGGCCCAAACTGCCCGCTCCGCTGATTAATGTCATAAACGGGGGAAAGCACGCGGGGGATTTCCTCGATTTCCAGGAATACATGTTTGTGCCCTTTGCAGGCAAATTTTCAGAAAGGCTCAGGATGGGAGTTGAGATATTTCATGAGCTGGAAAGGGAGATACAGCAGCGCTATGGCAGAAACACAACAAATGTAGGGGATGAGGGGGGATTTGCGCCCCCGATAAAGCCTGCGGGAAAGCCCTTTGAGCTGATTGAAAATTCAGCAAAAAAGCTTGGCTATGGGGGAAAGATAAAACTAGCGCTTGATGCCGCTGCAAATTCATTCTGGAGGCAGGGCTATTATGCGCTGGAGCAGAGGCGCTACTCGCCGAATGCGCTGCTCGCATATTATGAGAAAATGGCAAATGAATTTTCATTATTCTCAATTGAAGACCCCTTCCATGAGAATGCCTGGGGAGAATTTGCCGCCCTTACAGAATCAATAGGCAGGAAAACTCTTGTTGTGGGGGATGATTTGCTCGTTACAAATCCAGCGCGCATAAAGAAGGCAATTGAACTGAAGGCGTGCAATGCATTGCTGCTCAAGCCCAATCAAATTGGCACAATTTCAGAAGCAATAGAAGCAGCAAAAATCGCAGGCAAGGCAGGATGGAAGGTTATTGTTTCGCACAGGAGCGGGGAAACTGAGGACTCGTTCATTGCTGATTTTGCTGTCGGATTGGGAACAGGCTACTGCAAGTTCGGGGGCTTGAGCAGAAGCGAGCGCCTTAGCAAATACAACCAATTGCTGCGCATTTCCGAGAAATTATAATTCAATCAGTTCCTTAGGGGCTTTTGTAATGCGCCCACAATTCCCTTTTTTAACAATCACATCATCCTCAAGCCTTATGCCGAATTTTTTCGGAATGTAGATTGCGGGCTCTATTGCAAGCACGTTATTTGATTTAAGCAAATCTTTTGCTTTAATGCCCAGTGATGGGAAATCATGCGCCTCTATCCCTATGCCATGCCCTATCGCATGCGGCATTTTCCTGCCAAGTTCCTTTTCAGCTACTTTATAAAGCGCAGAGGGGTTTGCATTTTGTTTAATTGATGAAATTGCACAATCAAGGGCACTTTTAACTTTTGCATAAATTTCTTTCTGTGCTTCGCTTGCCCTTCCAATCGCATAGCAGCGCGTAATGTCAGAGCAGTAATTCTGATAGGAGACTCCGACGTCCATCAGCAGCAAATCCCCGCGCCTCAGTTTTCTGCTTCCGGGAACATGGTGCGGAACCGCTGAATTTTCCCCAAATGCGACAACGGAGGGATAGGCCTCAAGGCAGTTGTGCATTATCATTTGCTTATTGATTTCATTTAATATTTCAATTTCACTTATTCCCGCCTTCACAAAATTTTCAATGTGCCTGTAAATTCCAAGCGTTATTTTGCACGCTTCCTTTATCTTCTTTATTTCGGAAGTGCCTTTAACCGCGCGAATTTTTCCCAATCCCTGCGAAATATCAATGAATTTTTTGTTTTTTAATATTTTTTTGAGCGCAAGGAAATTTGAATGAGGATAGGATGCAAAATTGACCCCTATGCGCTTTCCGCCCAGATATTTTTTGAGAAGCGCGTGCAGCTCCTTCTCCGAGGAGAACCTTTTCTGTATAATGCTGCCGCTGTGCTTTAGGGCATCATCAAACTTGGATGCAAGCAGGATTTTCTTCCCGCTTTTCTGCACTGTTAAAAAATCAGAGTTGAAGTGCAGTTTAGGGAGCTGCGAGAAATAATAAAAATTCGCATCTGCGCAGTTCTCGGAATTCCTGAAAAGCATGCAGTCAACCTTGCCGAAAACTTCCGAAAGGGGCATGCATTCCCTTCATTTCCTTCTTATGCGCCTGAAGCCTGAGCAGGGGATAACTTCCAGCTTCCCCTTCTTCTCAATCTTGTCGAGCAGCAGATTCAGGCCAAGCGTATCAGAGGCGATATGGGTCGCTACAACAACATTTATATTCGCCTTCTCCGCCTCTTTCTTTATGTCCTCTGAAATGTGCATTTCAACCATCGTGCCTACCCCATTATTTGAGAGCTTCTCGTAAATTTCCTTAGCAGGCTCTGTGCCTCCGGTCATATTTACAAATATTTTTCCAGCCTTTTTTTCAGGGGAGCCCACAAAGATTTTCGGCCCCGTGCTATGCTTTATTGCCCCCTTGTATTCCGGAATTTCATTCAACAGCTTCACAATCTCCCCAAGCGTTTCGGGCTTCTTCCTGTCAAAAAGATTCTGCAGGTAGGATTCCACATGGTTGTCTGCCACAGTATGGAAGCACGCAAATGGAATTCCAAGCAATTTTGCCGCATCCTCGCTGCGCGTGTGGTTTATGGGTGCAACGCCCCTTTCAACTTCCCCAATGCGCTTTGCCATCAGGCCCTCGGCAATGTTTATTGGCACTCCGAATTTCTGGAAAATATCCTCCTGCATCTTCATTACGCTGTAAAGTCCCGCAAGCGCCCTTCCCTCGGGATGGTGCGCCAGGACAAGGTCAATCTTGCCCTTGCCCTTCTGATTTAGAATATGCGCCAAGAGCATTTCCCCGACTTCCATGTCAATTCCGGCAAGTATGCGCTTCACATTTTCATTGCCGTTTCCATTAAGAATGCGCGTGTCCGCATAGGGATTGCGCAAAGATTCCTTATCAAAATCTTCCTTCTCATCTTTCTTCAGCTCATCATAGCATTTCTTAGCCTTTTTCAGCTCCGCCTCAACGGCCTTCCTTCCGCGCGGGTCGGCATCAATCCCGCACTGCACTGCAAGCTCATAAATCTGCCTCAATTTCATCGTTCCACTCCTTTCTGTTATTTCAAGTGCATATTTTAAGGACATTCTCCTTATTAAATTTTATTATTAATGAGTTATAGTTCTAATGTGGGAAAAAATGCTTTCAAAAAACGAGGCAATGGCGAAATTCAGGGCTTTTGTTTCGGGAATTTCAGCGGGGGACAGGGTTGCGGTCCTGCATCATACTGATGCCGATGGAGTGTGCTCAGGCGTAATTGCGGCAAAGGCGCTGGAAAAAATTATCGGGAAGCGCATAGGGCTGCGCCTTACGCAGAACTACGGGGAATTCGCGGTAACGCAGAAAACAGCAAAAATGCTCAGGCGCGCGGGCATCAATAAAGTCGTAACTGCTGACCTGTCAGTTGATGAAAATCCGAAGCACATAAAAGAGATTGAGGAATTTGCGGAACTGCTCATAATTGACCACCACAAGATTTATGAGGATTTGAATTCGCGCAAAACCGCCTTCATAAAGGCGCAGTTCATTTCCAGGGAAATAGAGCCGGGGAACTACCCCGCAAGCAAGCTCTGCTATGACTTGTTCTCAATGTTTGTGGATTTGAGTGATATTGACTGGATTGCCGCCTGCGGAATTTTGACAAAAAATACGGATTGCACGCAGGGAAAAGCGCATATGACTCTGATTTGGGCACAATAGGGGATTACATAAATGCGATTGAGTCCGTTGACATGAAAAAGCTCGGGAGGGTTTTTGAAATCCTTTACAATGCCAAAAGCCCGAAAGAGGTTCTTGGGAACAAATGGATGAAAGGGCAGAATGAGATTATCAGGAAGGAAGTGAAGCGCCTGTATGATGCTTCCGCGGAAAAATCCGAATCTTATGCCAGGCAGAATATGGTTTTTTATTCCATAAGGCCGAAAATCAATGTGAAGAGCATCCTGATAAACAAAATGAGCAGGGGGAAATTCCCTGATAAAACGCTCATTGTCGCGCTTGATTCCGGAAAGGAAGCCATAACTTTCAGCGCGCGAAACCAATCCGGGAAAGTCGCGGTAAATGACCTGCTTGAGGAAAGCGTAAAGGGCTTCAGGAACGCAAGCGCAGGGGGGCATAAAAAGGCAGCCGCAGGGAGGGTAATGCGCGCCGATTTTGCAAAATGGAAGAAGAAACTGCTTGAAATTGCAGGCAAATGAGTTTTTATTTCTTTTTGCAGAGCAATATTTATGTCGGCAAATATGCTGCCTGAAAGAATTGCAAGCACAAGGCATGAAAGGGCGCTCACCTTTGATGATGTTTTACTGGTTCCTGCTTATTCTGAAGTTCTCCCCCCGGAGGTTGATGTGCGCACAAAATTAAGCAAAGGCATCAGCCTGAACATTCCCATTATTTCCGCGCCCATGGACACTGTAACGGAAAGCGCATTGGCAATAGCGCTTGCGCAGCAGGGAGGATTGGGAATAATCCACAGGAATCTTGGCATTGAAGTGCAGGTAAATGAGGTAAGAAGGGTAAAGCGCGCTGAATACTGGATAGTAACGGATGCAATTACAATCTCTCCAAATGAAAGGGTCGGAAAGGCCAAGGAGCTGATGCAGAAGAACAACATAGGGGGCTTTCCGGTAATTGAAAATGGAAGGCTTGTCGGCATTGTTACAAACAGGGATTTGCTTTTTGAGGACAATCCGGAAAGGAAAGTTCTGGAAATAATGAGCACTGATCTTATAACTACCGACAGGATGATAGGCATTGATGAGGCAAAGAAGATCCTGCATGAGAACAGGATAGAAAAACTGCCGATTGTTGATGCCGAAGGCAGATTCAAAGGCCTTATTACTGTTAAGGACATTGAAAAGCGCGAGCGCTATCCTAATGCGGCAAGGGATGCACAGGGCAGGCTTATTGCAGGGGCGGATGTCGGCCCAAAAGACTTTGAGAGGATAAGGGCGCTTGCCGATGCGGAGGTTGATGCAATTGTTATTGGGACCGCGCACGGGCACAGCAAAAATGTTATTGAATGCACAAAATACATAAAGAAAGAGTATCCGCAAATCGCGCTTATTGCCGGCAACATTGCAACAGGGGAAGGCGCCGAAGCGCTGATTTCCGCAGGGGCTGATGCATTGAGGGTGGGAATAGGCCCGGGGAGCATATGCACAACGCGCATAATTGCGGGGGTCGGGGTGCCGCAGATAACCGCGATAAATGAATGCGCTGAAATTGCGGACAAGCACGGCGTTTGTGTAATTGGCGACGGGGGGATTAGAAGTTCGGGGGACATTGCAAAGGCAATAGCCGCAGGCGCCTCATGCGTAATGCTTGGAAATATGCTTGCGGGCACCGAAGAAACCCCGGGAAGGACAACGCTCATTAATGGAAGGAAATACAAGCAGTACAGGGGAATGGGTTCCCTTGGCGCAATGGCAGAAGGCGGCAAGGCAAGATATGGCCAGTCGCACATACAGGAATCAAGCAAGCTTGTTCCCGAGGGAGTTGAGGGGCTGGTTCCTTACCGTGGAACCCTTGAAGAAATAATCTACCAACTGATTGGCGGCCTGCGCTCCTCAATGGGCTATGTGGGCGCGAAAAGCATTGAAGAGATGCGCAGCAAGCCGAAATTCCTCAAAATAACAAAGGCAGGCGTTGTTGAAAGCCATCCGCATGACATAATAATAACCGATGAAACCCCGAATTACCCTGCCGAAACAAAACCTATTTAATGCAATTCTCCCTTATTATTCCGGGTGTGGGGTTGGGGGAAGCAAAGGAAGAATGTGGAATTGCAGCAGTGCATCTGCGCAGGGAACTGAAGCATTATCCCTCAGGCGGCGCTGCCTATTATTTGTGCAAAATGCTCCTTCAGCAGCAGAACCGCGGGCAATTGAGCGCGGGCATTACAACCTACAATGCGCAGAGGCAGCAGATTATTGATACCTACGCCGATTTGGGGACAGTATATGAAGCCTTCAGGATTTCCCATCCCGCAAAGCACAAATCGATAATGGAGCGCTATTCCGGAACAAAAGGAATCGGCCATGTGAGATACGCAACCTCGGGATGCAATGACAGGAGCTATGCCCAGCCATTTGAAAGGCACCACGGAAGGAAATGGAAATGGTTTGCATTTGCATTCAATGGGAATTTGGCGAATTATTCCGAGCTGAAGCAGAAATTAATTGCAGACGATTACCACTTGGTTAGGGATACGGATACTGAGGTGATGATGCATTTCATGTCAAAGGCTTTGGTTGGCGATAAAAGGCCGGATATTGCAAATGTTTTCTCTTCGCTTTCAGGGCAGTTTGACGGCGCATACAATGTCGCGTTTATTGATGCTGAAGGCAATTTGATAATTGCGCGCGACCCCATAGGATTCAAGCCGCTGTGCTATGGAAACGATGAGAATGTGATGCTTGCGGCTTCTGAAAGCGCAGCACTTACAAATTTGGATGTAAATAAAATAGAATTCCCGGAGCCCGGGGAAATGCTGATTGCAGGCAATGGGGACATTGAAAAAAAAAGGTTTGCGCAATGCAAAAGGAAAGCCCACTGCATGTTTGAATGGGTCTATTTTGCGAACGTTTCTTCAATAATTGACAGCAGGAGCGTTTATGAGGTGCGCTGGAATTTGGGGAAGGAACTGGCAAAGATTGAAACCGAAAAGCCGGGCGCGGAGCATGTTATAGTTCCTGTTCCGGACACTTCAAAGCCTGTTGCTGATGCGCTTTCGTATGAGCTGGGGATTCCTGCAAAGGAGGGGCTGATCCGCAACAGGTATGTCGGAAGGACATTCATTGAAAGTTCCGACCGCCTTGAGAAGGTAAAGGACAAATTCACCCTTAACAGGCCAGTCATTTCAGGGAAAAAAGTGATTTTAGTTGAGGACAGCATTGTCCGCGGAACAACAATCAAGACATTAGTGCAGTACATAAAGAAGAGCGGAAATGCGAAGGAAGTTCATGTGAGGGTCGCATGCCCGCCAATAAAATACCCCTGCTTCTATGGCATAGATATGTCAACGCTTTCAGAGCTGATTGCCCCAAGGCACATGAAAGCGAGCATTACAGAGCAATACAGCGGAGTTTCAGAAAAAATCTCAGAGGGAATAGCAAAGGAAATCGGGGCAGATTCGCTGATTTACCAGACATATGGCGGCCTTGCAAGGGCGATAGGCTTTGAGAATGGCGCAAAGAGCCTTTGCACCGCCTGCCTGAATGCGGATTACCCAACAGAATGGGGGCATAAGCTGCTTGAAAAGGCGCAGCAGAATTTTGAGAAGCGCAAAGAAAAGAGAACATATGAGTGCTAAGCAAAGCATACTGGTTGTGGGCTCAGGCGCAAGGGAACATGCAATCGCATGGAAATTAGCGCAGTGCACGAGCATAAAAAAAATTTACTGCGCCCAGGGGAATGCAGGCATCTCGCAGCAGGCTGAATGCATTGACATTTCCGCAGAAAACATTGATGCGCTTGCGGAATTTGCAGAAAGGGAAGCGATTGACCTGACTGTTGTGGGGCCCGAAATTCCGCTTTCAAAGGGAATTGTAAATCACTTCCGGAAGCAGAATCTGCGCATTTTCGGCCCAGAAAAGGCTGCAGCGCAGATAGAGGGAAGCAAGATATTTGCAAAGGGGCTGATGCAAAAATACAAAATCCCGACTGCGGAATGCGCGGTATTTGATGATGCGGAAGACGCAAAAGAATATGCAGCGCAGCAGGAAATGCCTATTGTTGTAAAGGCTGACGGGCTTGCCGCAGGGAAAGGAGTAATAATATGCAATAATGCGCAGGAAGCTGAAAATGCAATAGATAAAATAATGGTCGAGAAGGCATTCGGCGATTCCGGCAATAAAATTATTATTGAAGAATTCCTGCAGGGGGAGGAGGCAAGCATACTTGCATTCTCCGACGGCAAAAACATAATTCCAATGGTCCCAAGCCAGGACCACAAGCGTGTGTATGACAATGATTTGGGCGCAAACACTGGCGGAATGGGCGCCTATGCCCCTGCGCCAATAATAACGCAGGAACTGCAGGATGAGATTGCAGAAACAATTCTGCAGCCAACAATAGATGCGATGCGCTCTGAAGGAACTGAATATAGGGGAATTTTATATGCGGGAATTATGCTCTGCAATAACAGGCCAAAAGTGCTTGAATTCAATGCGCGTTTTGGGGATCCAGAAACCCAGGCAGTCCTGCCGCTGATGCGGAGCGATTTGCTTGATGCGATAGATGCATGCATTGATGGGAATTTGCACAGCGCCGGAATCAAGTTTTCAGAAGGCGCAGCATGCTGCGTTGTCCTTGCTTCCGGGGGTTATCCCGAAGCGTATGAGAAAGGAAAAGTGATTTCAGGCCTGGAAGCTGCGCAAAAAATTCCGGATGCCGCGGTTTTCCACGCAGGCACAAAATTCAATGAACAAAATGAAACAATAACAAACGGAGGCAGGGTGCTTGGGGTAACTGGCTTCGGTGCAGGCATAAAAAGCGCAATTGACAACGCTTACGCAGCAGTTTCAAAAATTTCATTTGAAAAAATGCATTTCAGGAGGGACATCGGCTACAGGGCGCTGCAGAGGTTATGATGAATGACTTGCATGAAGGAAGAAATAAGAAAAAAAGCTTTGCAGGAGCGCAATTCAGTTTCAGAATTCGAGATTCAGGAAAAAAGCAAAAGAATCTGGAGCAATCTTTTTTCAATGCCGGAATTCGCTTCAGCGCAAAAAGTGATGTTTTATGTAAATATAGGGAGCGAGGTTGAAACAAAACGCATGATAAAAAGGGCACTGGAATTGGGCAAAGAAGTAATAGTGCCAATTGCAGACTTCAAAGACAACAAATTATTATTAAGCAGAATAAATTCTATTTCAGAACTTGGGGAAAATGAAAAAACAAGGCTTTTGGAGCCAAAGGAAGAATTTTCCAAGCCGGCAGATGCAAAAGAACTTGATTTGCTTATTGTGCCTGGCATTTCCTTTGATTTTAAAGGAAACAGGATCGGTTATGGCAGGGGCTTTTACGATAAGTTTATTAGCGGGGCAGAACTAAATGAAAGCGCAGTGTTGATTGGATTGGCATTTGAGATGCAGTTGCAGGATTGCCTGCCAAGCAATGGGAGCGATTGCAGGGTGCATAAGATTGTTACTGAGAAAAGAATAATAAATTGTTAAAATAAATCATAGAATTTTTACCCTTCTGCCCTCGACTTTTATTTTTCCTTCCTGAAATTTCATTATTGCCTGCAGGATTATTTCCTGCTCTGCTTTCTGCACTTTTTCCTTAAGGGAATCAACAGTTTCTGTTTCCTCTATCTGAACTGCCTTTTGCATGATTATTGGGCCAGCATCAGGGGTTTCATCAACAAAGTGCAATGTGCATCCAGAAACCTTGCACCCGTGCTCCAAAACAGCAGCATGCACATTCTTGTCCATTCCGCCTGCAAAAGCAGGCAATAATGAGGGATGAATATTCATTATTCTGTTGCTGAACTTTCCAACAAATCCTTTACTCAAAAAGCGCATGTAACCTATGAGCAGAATCAAATCTATGTTGCGTTTTGTAATTTCGTTTGCAACTGCATTGTCAAATTCTTCCCTGCCCTGAAAATTCTTTGGGTTTATGTGCATTGCCTCAATCCCGTGAATTTTTGCCCTTTCAAGTATGTAGGCATCTTCCTTATCCGAAATTACTATTGCAATTTCAGCATCAAGCTCCTTGGAATTTATTGCATCTATTACCGCCTGCAAATCAGTTCCGCGCGTTGACCCCAGAACAGCAATCTTCAATTTATTCATTTTTGTTTCCTTCCGCAATTTGCATCTTTGCCGCTTCCAGAACATTTTTCATCAGGCATGCAACAGTCATCGGTCCAACTCCCCCCGGAACAGGAGTAATGTAACCTGCAACTTTTGAAACTTCATCAAAATTCACATCGCCAACAATTTTTCCATCGCCTAAGCGGTTTATGCCAACATCGATTATAACCGCATTTTTCTTGACCATTTTTTTGTTTATCAAATTCTTTTTGCCAACAGCAACAATTAGTATGTCGGCATTTTTTGTGTGCTGAGCAATATTTTTTGTGGCTTTATGGCAGATTTCTACCGTTGCTTCCCTATTGAGCAGCATTGATGCAAGAGGCTTCCCAACAATATTGCTTGCCCCGACAATTACCGCATTTTTCCCCCTAAGTCTGATTTTTGCTGATTCTATTAATTTTATTATCCCCAAGGGGGTGCAGGGAGCAAGCGTTTCATTTCCCAGCATTAGGTTGCCCATATTTTCAGGAGTGAAGCCATCAACATCCTTTTCCGGAGCAATTTTTTGCATTATCCTTCCGGCATTTATGTGCTTTGGCAAAGGCAGTTGGACTAAAATCCCATTTGTGTTTGCATTGGAATTCAGCCTTTCTATAAGTCTAATCAATTCATCTTCTTTTGTGCTTTCTGGAAGGCTGTACTGCTCAGAAAGAATTCCCGCCTCATCCGCGGCCTTCTTTTTGGCTTTAACATAAATTTCAGACGCAGGATTGCTGCCAAGCATTATTACTGCCAAAAGAGGCTGCAAGTTGTGAGAATTTTTAATGCCTGCAATTTCTTCCTTTATGCGCATCCTTATTTCTTCTGCAATTGCCCTGCCATCAATAATTTCAGCTTTCATATTTTCTCAATAGGTTGGGCTTGGCAAATTAAATAAAATGATCAATAGAAGGGAAACCGCCCGCAAAGCCCAAGCACTTCCTCCTTAATCTTCTGCTTTTCATGCGCATTATTGATGTTGTCAAGCGCCCTTACAATTAACTTCGCAATTTCCTTCATTTCATTTTCTTTCATGCCGCGGGTTGTTACAACAGGCGTGCCAATCCTTATGCCGCTCGGGTCATAGGGCTTCCTTTCATCAAAGGGAATCATGTTCTTGTTAACTGTTATATTAACTTCATCAAGCGCAGTTTCCGCCTGTTTTCCTGTAATTCCCCTGTTCCTCAAATCAAGAAGCATTAAGTGGTTGTCAGTGCCGTTGCTTACCAATTTTACGCCAAGAGCCATCAGTTCAGAAGCAAGTGCCTTTGCATTTTTCACAATTTGTTTCTGATATTCAATGAATTCCGGCTTCATTGCTTCCGCAAAGCAGACGGCCTTTGCAGCATTTATATGGTCATGAGGGCCTCCCTGCAACCCGGGGAAAACGGCCTTGTCAATTTTTTCAGCAAACTCCTGCTTGCACATTATGATTGCTCCGCGCGGGCCACGAAGGGTTTTGTGGGTTGTTGTTGTAACAACATCTGTGAAAGGAAAAGGGCTTTTATGCAAATTTGCAATAATCAGGCCAGCAATATGTGCAATGTCTGCAAAGGAGTATGCGCCAACAGAATCAGCAATCTCATCAATCGCCTTGAAGTCAATCTCTCTGGGATATGCGCTTGCCCCTGAAACTATCATCTTCGGCCGCTCACTTTCAGCAAGCTTCTTCAGCGCACCATAATCCATCATTTCAGTTTCTTTGTCAACACAATAGGGAATCTGCCTGTAGAGAATTCCTGAAAAGCTTACTGCGCTTCCATGCGTCAAATGGCCTCCGTGGGCCAAAGACATGCCCATGAATTTATCTCCGGGGTTAAGGAGCGCAAAATAAACAGCCATGTTTGCGGGGCTTCCGGAATAAGGCTGGATATTCACATGCTCTGCGCCGAAAAGCCTTTTTGCACGTTCGATGGCAAGTTCCTCAACAACATCAACAAACTCCTGGCCGCCATAATAGCGCTTGTGCGGATAGCCCTCAGAATATTTGTTTGTAAAAATGGAGCCCATAGCCTCAAGCACTGCCGTGCTCACAAGATTTTCTGAAGGAATCAATTCAATAACATTCATCTGCCTGTTCTTTTCATTCTCAATTGCCTGGGCAACTGCAGGATCAATATGTTTTAGGTTATTAGGCTGAATTCTCCCAACCCCATAGTAAAAATGAAACAAAGCATTTAAAGGTTTTTGTTGTTATTTTAATTGGGGGGGAGGATGGGCTCGGTTAAAAACATAGTTGTAAAGAAAGAAGCCTCAGAAGGCACTATGGGAATTGGAGTCTTTGAATTCACTGATGATTACAGCGTATTTGATTATGGGAAAATGCCTGACACGATTCCGGGCAAGGGCGAAGCATTGTGCAGGACAGCGGCATATAATTTCAGGCAGCTTGAAAAGCTAGGCATCAAAACCCATTTCAGAAGCCTTGCAAGCGACAATGAAATGGAAATAAATCTTGTAAGGGTGCTTTATCCGCAGCGGAATGAAATAGCAATGGAAACAACTAATTATTTGGTGCCCCTTGAAATAATCTACAGAAACTCCCTCCCTGAAGGCAGCAGCGTATTCAAGCGCATTGCAAACGGCAGCCTAAAACCAAGTGATTTGGGTTTAGAGCATATGCCAAAACCCGGTGAGAGGCTTGAAAAGCCGATAATGGATGTTTCAACAAAGCTCGAGGTTGGCGATCGTTACTTAACCTGGGAAGAGGCAAGAGAGTTAGCCAAAATTTCGCAAAAACAGATAGAGGAAATAAAAGAAACGGCCATAAGAATAGATGATTTTATAACCAAAAAGGCAGAATCGCTGGGACTGGAGCATGCAGATGGGAAGGTTGAGTTTGCAATCTCCCCCAAAAATGAAATAATGCTTGTTGATGTTGCCGGCACATTGGATGAGGACAGAATGCTTTCGG
Organism: Candidatus Iainarchaeum sp.; assembly: GCA_016187745.1. Lineage (GTDB taxonomy): Archaea > Iainarchaeota > Iainarchaeia > Iainarchaeales > JAXPJC01 > JACPJC01. The sequence continues at coordinate 110,885 of JACPJC010000001.1, forward strand.
ATGGAGTGCATGTAAGCAAGCAGGTCCTGCGCGATTACTACAAAACAACCCCATGGGCGGATGCAATGATAAAAGCCAAGGAATCAGGCAAACCCCAAGAGAGCTGGCCAAGGCCAGAAGCGCTGCCAAAGGAATTGCTTGAAATTGTAAGCAACATGTACAAATCAGTCTGTGAAGCTTGGTGCGGCATTAAGATCTGGAATGCCCCGGGTATTGAAGAGATTGTGCATAGCTATAAGGATTTCCATGAAAAGCAGGAAAAGTGAAATTATGCAAGAATTTGTTGCCGTATTGCTTGGCTCAAAATCCGATTTGGAGCATGCGAACAAGATTACAGGACTGCTGAAGGAATTTGGGATTGAATTTGAAGTAAGGGTTGCATCAGCGCACAAATCCCCCGAGCATCTGCTTGAGATTGTAAGGCAATACGATTCTTCAAAGAAAAGCCTGGTTTACATTGCGGTTGCAGGGAGGAGCAACGCTCTCTGCGGAATGCTTGACGGCGCCACAATAAACCCGGTAATAACATGCCCGCTATACTCCGAAAAATTCTCAGGAATGGACATACTTTCATCATTGAGAATGCCCGGCGGCATTGCATGCACCACAATCCTTGAGCCGGATGGCGCGGCATTAGCGGCAATCAGGATATTGGCATTGCATAACATGGAACTGCAAAAAAGATTGCAGGATTATAAGAGGGAGTTGCAAGAGAAGATAAAGAAAGATGATTCTGAATTGAAGGGAAAATGAATGGACTTGTTTGACAGTGTCTCTCCGCTGGATTACCGCTATTACGGCAGGGAAGATTCTTTGGTAAAGGAGCTGGGGCAGTATTTTTCAGAGAATGCGCGCATAAAATACCAGGCAAGGGTTGAGGCAGCGCTTGCAAATGCGCTTGCGAAGAAAGGCATTTGCTCCGAGAAAATAGCAAAAGAGATTTCAGAAGCAGCGGAAAAGGTCAGCGCTGAAGAGGTTTATGCTGAAGAGGACAGGATAAAGCACGATGTCAGGGCATTGGCAAATTGCATCCGCGCAAAAGTAAGCGGTGAGGCAAAGCCATTTGTGCATTTTTCCGCAACATCCTATGATATTATTGACAGCGCAAACGCACTCCGCTACAAAGAGGCTACTGAGAGGGTTGTGCTGCCGGCGCTTAAGGAATTGGAGAAATCACTTATAGAATTGGCGCTGAATGAAAAATCAACCCTGCAAATAGGCAGGACTCACGGGCAGCACGCAGAGCCGATAACATTCGGATTCGCCCTCGCAGAATATGTTGACAGGCTGGGCAACAGAATAAAGGCAATTGGGCATGCAAAAGACAGCATTGTCGGAAAATTCTCTGGCGCGGTGGGGGCGCACAATGCAGCCTCCCTGTTTTTTGACAAGCCTCTTGAATTTGAAGCCGCGGTATTGCACGAACTGGGCTTGAAGGCGGCATTGCACAGCACGCAAATAGTTGCACCTGAGCCGGTGGTTGATCTGGCGCATGCAGCAGTTAGTGCATTCTCGGTTCTTGCGAATTTTGCCGATGATATGCGGAACTTGCAGCGCTCTGAAATAGCAGAAGTTGCAGAGCAGTTTTCAGGCAAGCAGGTGGGGAGCAGCACAATGCCGCACAAAAGAAATCCAATCAACTTTGAGAATGTCAAAAGCCTTTACAAGGAATTCATGCCCAGAATGAATACGGTCTATCTTGACCAGATCAGCGAGCATCAGAGGGATTTGACAAACTCCGCCTCTTCGCGTTTCATGCCAGAATTGTTTGTTGCGCTGATAATATGTGCAAAACGCCTGAATAAGGTGTGCAAGGGAATGGTTGTTGATAAGGCAAGCATGCATAAGAATTTCATGCAGAGCAGGAACCTGCTGGTTGCAGAGCCCCTTTATATCCTTCTTGCATATTATGGCCATGCAGATGCGCACGAGTATGTAAGAGAGCTTACGCTGAAGGCCAAACAGACGGAAAAATCATTATGGGAATTGGCCATGGCTGACAATTCCATCAGGGAATATGTCAACAAATTCACTCCAAAACAAAAGGGCACGCTTTCAAATCCCGAGCAATATGTGGGAATTGCAGAAAAAAAGACTGAAGGAATATGCGAACATTGGAGCAAGGAGCTTGATTTGCAGTGAATGGCATTACATATAAGGATGCGGGCGTTGATATTGATGCGGGCAATGAGGCTGTAAAGCGCTTAAAGGCGCACGCAGAGAGAACATTCAACGATTCTGTGCTGTTGGGCATAGGGCATTTTTCCGGGGCAATAGACGCTGAAATGCTGAAAGCATACAAGCAGCCGGTTATTGTAGGCTCAATAGATGGAGTTGGCACAAAAACAATGGTCGCCTCGCTTATGGACTCCTGGGGCTCAATAGGAAAGGATTTGGTTAACCATTCGGCAAACGATATTTTATGCACAGGCGCAAAGCCGCTGTTTTTTCTTGATTATATAGCATCCTCGCACCTAAAGCCAACGGTAATTGAACAAATAGTAAAAGGAATGAGCGAGGCATGCGCAGAGCTAAATATGCCGCTGATTGGGGGGGAAACAGCAGAAATGCCCGGGGTTTATGAAAAAGGCCAGCATGATATTGTTGGCTGCATTACGGGCATTCTGGAAAAAGCAAGGGTAATAGACGGCTCCAAAACCCAAAAGGGCGATAAGCTAATCGGCTTGGCATCTAATGGGCTGCATACCAACGGCTTCTCATTGGCAAGGAAAGTATTGTTTGATGTAATGCATTACAATGCGCATGAATCTGTTGCAGGGCTTGACTGCAGCATAGGAGAAGAACTCCTTAAGGTGCACAGGTGCTATTCAAACCCTGTTCTGCCCCTATTTGGAAAATTTGATATAAAGGGAATTGCACACATAACCGGCGGGGGATTTATAGATAATATCCCGAGGATAATCCCAAAAGGCCTGGCGGCGCATATTCATAAAAAACAAGTTCCGATTTTAGATATATTCAAATTAATTCAGCGTTGCGGGAATGTGCCTGAAGCAGAAATGTTCAGAACATTCAACATGGGCGTTGGCCTGGTTCTTGTTGTGCCTGAGCAGCAGGCCGATGGCATTTTGCAGGAATTGGAAGGGCGCGGCGAAACATGCCATGTAATCGGGGAAATAGTGGAAGGAGAAGGAGTTAAGCTGGTATAAAGTGAATTCTTATGGCGCACAGAATTGAAATTGGTTCAAAAATTCCAGATATGCGCGCGAGCCTTAGAAAGAAAAAGCTTGAAGCGGCAGGATTTTCAGGAAAGTTGAAAAGCCTTGAGCTTATTGATGCATACACTATTGATTTTGCTCTTTCCGGCGAAGAGTTGGAAAATATTGCATCACTGCTTTCAAACCCCGTCTTCCAGGAGGCGCAGGTTGACGAGCCCATAGCCAAGGGAGGGTTTGATTATGCAATTGAAGTCGGCTTTCTGCCGGGAGTTACTGACAATGTTGGAAACACCGCAAGGGAATGCATCGAGGATTTGTTGAAGATAAAGCTTCCCGGCCAGGCAGTTTATTCCTCACAGCTAATGCTTGTTTCTGGCAGCTTATCAAAGGAAGATGCCATGGGGGTGGGAGAAGCGATAGCAAATACGCTTATCCAGAGAATCCATATCAAAGATTGCAAAGATTTCCTGAGAGGCAATGGAATGGGAATTATTGTTCCGAAAGTAAAGCTTCATGAGCAGCCAAAGGCAGCCAAGGCAGATGTCATTGGCATTACAGATGTTAATGATGATGAATTGATTGTTATTGGCAAGCAGGGAATCGCAAATCCGGATGGCACAAGAAGAGGCCCTCTTGCACTGGACCTTACTTACATGAAGGCAATCCGTGAATATTTCCTTAGAGAGGGAAGGAATCCTACTGATGTTGAGCTGGAATCCATCGCCCAAACATGGTCTGAGCACTGCAAGCACACAATATTCGCCGATCCGATTGATGAGTTTGAGGAAGGGTTGTACAGAAAATTCATCAAGGCAGCAACAAACAAAATAAGAAAAGGCAAAGGCGCCAGGGACTTCTGCATTTCGGTTTTCACTGACAATTCAGGGGCAATCAGATTTGATGATAATTACCTAATAACAGCCAAGGTTGAAACCCATAACAGCCCTTCGGCATTGGATCCTTTCGGAGGCGCGATAACAGGAATTGTAGGAGTTAACAGAGACGCCATAGGTTTTGGCCTTGGCGCAAAGCCTATCATAAACACATATGGCTTTTGTTTTGCAGATCCGAATGATGCAAAGCCCATATACAAGGGGAAAAATCTAACGCAAAGGATGCTTCTGCCAAGGAGGATAATGGACGGGGTTATTGAAGGCATCAATGCCGGAGGGAATTGCTCAGGCATTCCAACAACACAGGGCTTTGTTTATTTTGATTCAAGGTTTAAAGGAAAGCCCCTGGTATTTGCCGGCACCCTGGGCCTGATTCCAAAAAAGGTTCTTGGCAATAAATCATATGAGAAAGAGGCAAGACCAGGAGACTGCATAGTCATGATTGGGGGCAGGGTTGGAAAGGACGGCATCCATGGCGCTACATTCTCCTCTGAAGCCATCGATTCAGGAAGCCCTGCAACAGCTGTGCAGATAGGCGACCCTATTACCCAGAAAAAACTGAGCGATGCAGTTGTAAAAGAGGCAAGGGATTTGTGTTTGTACAATAGCATTACAGACAATGGCGCTGGCGGTTTATCGTGCTCAGTTGCAGAAATGGCGCGCGAATCCGATGGCTGCATTGTTGAATTGGATAAAGTGCCATTAAAATACCAAGGCCTAAATCCGTGGGAAATCTGGATTTCTGAATCCCAGGAAAGAATGACGCTTGCAGTTCCCAAAGAAAAATTGCATGCCTTTTCTGATTTGATGAAAAGGAGGGGTGTTGAAGCAACGGTTATTGGGGAATTTACTGCTTCTGGCAGATGCGTTGTCAATTATAGTGGACAAAAAGTAATGGATATTGACATGGAGTTTTTGCACAACGGCCTGCCGCCAAGGCCCATAAAAACCAGATTCGCAAGGCAGATGCATGAAGAGCCTAAACTTCCTTCGGATGGGGATTTGACGGATTCTTTGCACAATATGCTTGAAAGGCTGAACATTGCTAGCTATGAATTCATTTCACAGCAATATGACCATGAGGTTCAAGGAGGCTCTGTTATAAAGCCGCTTCAGGGCAGAGGCAGGGTTAATGGCGATGCTACAATTGTGAAGCCGCTTCTGGACTCGCACAAGGGCATTGTAATTTCTCAAGGCATTAATCCGAGCTACAGCGATATTGATACATACAACATGGCCGCTTGTGCGATAGACACAGCAATCAGAAATGCAATTGCCGCAGGCGCGAATCTTGAATATTTGGCATTGCTTGATAATTTCTGCTGGTGCAGTTCAAATGAGCCTGAAAGATTAGGGCAGTTGAAAAGAGCAGCCCAGGCCTGCCATGATTATGCAATTGCATTTGAAGTGCCATTCATTTCTGGAAAAGACAGCATGTTCAATGATTTCAAGGGCTTTGATGAAAAAGGCAGGGCAGTAAAGATCTCTGTGCCTCCGACACTGCTGATTTCATCAGTAGGCATTATTGAGGATGCGGAAAAGGCAGTTTCTTTGGATGCAAAATTTGAAAACGACCTTGTTTATGTTTTGGGCGAGACATATGATGAGCTTGGTGGTTCTGAATACTTTGCAATGCTGGGCGAGCAGGAAAATGGCAAAAGCCATATAGGCAACAAAGTTCCTGCGGTTGATGCTGCAAAAAACAAAAAGCTCTATAATGCGCTTTCAAGAGCAATAGAGAAAGAGTTTGTGGCTTCTGCGCAGAGCGTTCACAGGGGAGGTCTTGCAGTTGCACTGGCAAAAACAGCAATTGCAGGCACATTGGGCATGGAAAGTTCCCTGGAGGCGCTTCCGGGGGATAAGTTGAGAGATGATTCTGCCTTTTATTCTGAAAGCCCCGGCAGGTTGGTAGTAACAGTTAATAGCACAAATAAAGAAAGCTTTGAGCAGATAATGCACGGCAATCCTTTTGCGCAAATAGGTATAGTCAGGGGAGACGGCAAATTTATAATAAAAGGAAGAGCCGGAAAAACCATTATAAACACAAATATAAGTGACATGCTTAAATCATACAAATCAACTTTCGGGGGTTATTGAGATGGCAATGCCGAAAGTACTAGTGCTTACTGGCTATGGAATCAATTGCGACGAGGAAACCAAATTTGCATTTGAAAAGGCAGGCGCAGCTGCAGAACTGGTCCATATTAATGATCTGATAGACAAGCGCAAGAAACTAGGCAACTACCGAATTCTTGCATTCCCAGGGGGGTTTTCCTACGGCGATGACACTGGCGCGGGAAATGCCCTTGCAAACAGGATCAGGAACCATCTATGGGATGAGCTTGAAAAATTTGTTGAAGCCGACAATCTTGCAATAGGCATATGCAATGGCTTTCAGGTTATGGCTAATCTTGGCTTGCTGCCTGCGCTTGACGGAAGTTATGGAGGCAGGCAGATGGCATTAGTGCACAATGATTCGGCGCGCTATCTTGACAGGTGGGTTGACCTGAAATTCAAGGGCAAAAGCCCCTGGGTTAAGGGCATTGAAAAAATTAGCCTGCCGATTGCGCATGGCGAAGGCAAATTCTATGCCGATTCAGAGATATTGGGCAGAATAATTGATAAGGGGCTTGTTGCAGCGCAATATGTTGGGGGCGAAATATGCTCTTATCAATCCCTGCCTGCAAATCCGAACGGCTCTTTGCACGACATTGCGGGAATTACTGACGAGTCTGGAAGAATATTCGGACTTATGCCGCATCCCGAAAGGGCAATGGAGTTTACTCAACTTCCAAATTGGCCACTCCTGAAAGAGAAAGCCAGAAGAGAAGGCAAAGGCACTCCAAAAGAGGGCGAAGGCATAAAAATATTCAGGAATGCTGTAGGATATTTTAGATAAGGCAGAATTTAACAGGCTTTGTTGAAAATCCCCTTTTCTCACACCTTTGTGTGTTCATTGTTTCACCATGCAAGTCCACTAAAACTTTGGGCAATGAATCAATTACCCTTTATTTTCTTAGCCCAAAGTTTTACGCCTTTAGGCGCGGTAATTCGCTTTAATAAATGGTAAACAATCAGCTATTTTTTTCGCTTCCGTGGTTTCTCTCTAAGAGTATCTTTGATAGTATCACTGGATTTAAAAACAGGCCTTAATGGCTTTTCATTCTCAAGTTGTAAAAGTGAATTGTAAACTGCTCCATTCTCTGCAATTTGTGCCACCTTAATTAATGCTTCTTTCCCGGAAAAACCCAGCTTGTTCCGGTATAACTTAAAAAGCCGTGCGCATTGCCTGTCTCTTTTAACCAAGCCACTGCCTGCTTTCAATGATTCGTTTCTTACTCTTTTTACATCCGCCATTGTGCCAAGATGAGAGCTTTGCCATGATCTTTCCTAATCTTAACCATGCCCATAATAACAGTACATTTAGCATGTTTATAATAATTCCTTATTTGGCCCTAATTAGCAAAGGTTGTGGCCTGCGCATAAGTTTCTCCCTTAATGATTTGTTCAGTTTTTTCATCCAGTCAGGCAGAGGTTCACTTGGCGCATAACTGTTGCCTGAAGTTACGGGGTTTAATACTTTCTCAGTTTTCAATTGCCTAAGTGCCTGCACGCTTGCCCCAGCCCCGACAATTTGCGCCACTTTAACAAGCGCCTCGTCCTCGGATAAACGCAGCTTTTGCCGATATAGCCTAAAGAGCTCATTGCATTTTTTGTCTTTATTGATATAGTTCTTGCCTGTTTTCAATAATTCTTCCCTGTTTTTTTGCAGGCGAACCATTTTAGTAAGCGCCTCATTTTTTGATAAGCCCATTTCTTGATATAAGCTATAAAGCCGCCTATACCGCACATCATTCTTTAGCAGATCATCAAAAGTATATTTCGCCTTAGGTTTAGCCAGACTCATAATTCAATAGTGCATTAGTATGTTTATAATTATTTCCTTGCTCAGTTCTAATGACTTGCAGTGTAGTGCGGAGTTGGGCCAATGCACAAAAACCAGAAGCGCATTTCTTGGGACGGGTATTTCATGAAGGTTGCAAGGGTGGCAAGCGAGCGAGCCACGTGCTTCAGGGAGAAGAAAGTGGGTGCGGTGCTTGTAAAAAATAAGCAGATAATTTCCACAGGATACAATGGCGCGCCAAAGGGATTGGAGGACTGCCTGGAAAGAGGATACTGCATACGCGAGCGCAAGGGCCTCAAGTCAGGGGAAAGGCTTGAATATTGCCGCGCGGTGCATGCGGAGCAGAATGCGATTGTGCAGGCGGCATACTCCGGGATTGCAACCGAGAACACAACCCTTTACACAACGCACTTCCCCTGCATAATATGCGCGAAGCAGCTGATAAATGCAGGAGTTAGGGAACTGATATATGATGCCGAGGAAATAGATGAGCTTTCAAAAGAACTGCTTGCGGAAAGCGCAGTGAAAGTGAGGAAATTCAGCAAATAGTTAATAAATCCGAATTTACAGGCCTTAAGGTCTGAGAAACCTTCCCTTGCCCCGCTTTAACATCAATCTCTCCAGCTGGCCAGGCTCTGGCGGCCTCGCAATCGGCGGGCTATAACGCCGCTTTATTGTTTTAAGGTTCGGATAGCGCCAGCAGTTTTTGTGTTTCAGTGCATATTCCTTCCCAAAAACAGGCACAGCGCCATCAAAAAGGCGCATTATGCTCAGAATTTTTTTAGTGTCATGCCTTCCATGCGACTTAAAATCCATTTCATTTACAGAAGCCATTACAATTTTCTCCTTTGTTTTATCATAGAATTCGTATGAAAGGGCGGGATCATGCTTGCTCACCGCCCCACTATCCTTGCAGACGGCAATCAGGTCAATGTCAGAATCAAGTTTTACCATGCCGGCAGCAACGCTTCCAACGGCAAGCACTGTCCTGAGATTATCGCCAGTGCGCTTGTACAACTCTTTTGCAAATTTCTTTGCAACTATCATCTTGCGCTTTGAAGGGCTCATTTCAGGCATATGAAATTAATGCTTCCGCGCTTAATAAAACCAATTGCT
>JACPJC010000002.1 GCA_016187745.1 Candidatus Iainarchaeum sp.
AACAGGGCTGGATGCGTATAAATTCGGGAGGATTGCAACGATTGTTGCGCCGGAGGAGAATTACGCGCCTGAATCATTCTATGAAATAATTGAGGGAAATTTCGCAAACGGGCTGCACACACTCTGCCTGCTTGACATAAAGAGCGCAGGGGGAAAATTGCTTACTGTTGCTGAAGCGCTGCAAATCCTTTCGGAAATAGAGGAAAGGAAAAGCAGGAACATCCTCAGGCGCGCGCTGCTTGTCGGAATTGCGGGGATTGGGGGCAAAAGGCAGAAAATTGCAGTTGGAAGCGCCGGGGAGCTTGCAGATTTCCCGAAAGCGCCAGTGCCGCAATCACTTATAATCTGCGGAAAACTGAATGAGAAGGAAAATGAGGCAATTGGTGCATTGTATGGCTGATGAACTGAAAAAAAAAGTTGAGAAATATGCCGCGCTTACCGAGAAGGCGCTGGGAAAAATAAAAATGATGCGGAATTTGAGTGCGGAGCAGGCTGCGATTGCGGATGATTTCCTGCAGATGGCGCGCAATTATTTCAGCGATGCAAAGCACTTCATGCAAAAGAAAGATTTGCTGACTGCGCTTGCCGCCTTCTCATATGCGCACGCATGGCTTGATGCTGGCGTAAGGGCAAAATTGTTTGATGCGCGCGGGGATGACAGGTTATTTACATTGCCGAAATAAGGGCATTATGCCCTTATTAACCCCGGGTTCTGCGCAATATTTAATAATAGGTAATGCATAATCCTACTGGTAAAAATGGGCCTTTACGACAAGAAGTTCGGCTTCAATTTCGCGTTTGATGCGCGCATGCTCAAATGGCCTGCAATAATAATTGCAGTGGTGCTGGTTATAGCGCTTCTTGCGATTGCTGTTAATTCGCTTGTCCAGCAGAAGGCGCTTGAGCTGCAGTACACAAACAATCCCCTTGATTTGGGCAGCGCCAAGAATGCGCTCCTTAGCATTAAAATCACAAACATTACGGAACAGGATGCGAATGGGGTAATAATAAATGTTGAGGCCGCTGACAATGAATCAATAATTGTCTATCCTGAGGAAAGTGAATCTCTCACTCTTGCAAAGGGCGAATCGCGCATTTTCACTGTTGCAATAAAGCCGAATCCGGCGAAGGACGTTCTTTCAGGGGATTATGCGATTTCCGTTTCCGCGGAAATTAACGGGGAGAAATTCGATGCAAAGAGCTTCCTTACAATAAAAACAGCATAAACGGTTTTATTTGCCCTCAAGCGCCTCAATTATCTTTTCCTTTGTAATGATTCCCGAGAGCAGCCTGCTTGCGCCCTTTTCTGAATCCTCAAAAACAATAACGGGAACTGAAAGCAGATTCCGCTTTATCGCCTCAGCCATGCCTTCCTGGGTGGTGGTGCTTATTTCCTCGTATGAGAGCAGCCCCTGGCCCGCAAGCTCGCTGAGAATTAATTTCGCGTTGGCGCATTTCGGGCAGTTGACTTTCGTAAATATCTTAACCTGCATGCTGAAGATTGAGGGAGAACATAAATTTAAATATTCCGCATGGCTCAATCTTACTGTGAGAGTGTGCGTTTTCGTCCAATAATCAGAAGAATAAGCCCCGCTGAACGTGAGGCAAGAAGGGCAACAAGAGAAGTATGGTCCGGGCTAAGCGGGCTTGGGCAGGATGCGAAGAAGCAGAGGGCATGGATACTCAACTACATTGCGAATGCCCCTAAAAATATAAAGCCTGCGCTTGAGAGGGAGTTCAATGCAGGCCTGTTAAGGCAGATTATAAGGGCGCGAGGGGCAAAGAAAGACGAGTTGCAATTGCAATACGATAAGCTCGTTACGGATAAGTTTTCACTTAAAACAAAGACATATTTCAGGAGGGATTGGCGCAGAACTTTGCATGATGTTGATACCTTATTGAGTTCGCCAATATCTAAAGAAATAGCGCTTCCAGGCGCACTTGGCTGGGTTAATGCTACATTATCTGCATTGAGGTTAACAAGAAAAATAGATATAAACAGGCTTCTCTCAAAAATCGACAGCCTAAGGAACCATCCTAATCTTTCTCCCCAGATGATAATACTTGCAATAAAACTTCAGGCATATAATGAGAGGCTTAAAGTAAAGGATAAAAACCTAGAGGAAAAAATCTATAAGCGGTACACACAAAAAACACTTAGGGATAGGGCACTAAGGCTTCTCGGAATGCCACTTAGCCCGGATGGAACAATCCATAGGGCGCTTCCGCGCCTACTTTATGAGGACATAAGGGATGCTTTCCCCAACACCCCTATTGCGGCTCTTGCAAGGAGTAAGCTCCTGAAATTATATGGAAAATCATAGCCAATTGAACCAATAGCATTATTAAATTCATTTTCCACTATTTTATTATTCTTTTTGGGGATTCAAATTGAAGGAAATAAGGATTCATGGGCGGGGGGGGCAGGGCGCAGTTACCACTTCGCAGCTGCTTGCGATTGCAGCATTCCACGATGGGAAAAGGGCGCAGGCATTCCCTGCATTCGGCGTGGAAAGGCGCGGGGCTCCGGTTCAGGCATTCACGCGCATTTCAGAAACAGAGATAAAAACCCGGCAGCAGGTTTATGAGCCGGATTATGTGATTGTGCTTGATGCGAGCCTGTGCGCAAGCGTGGATGTTGCAGAGGGAATTAAAAAGAAGGGATTGATAATTGTAAATTCTGATAAGGATGCAAAAGAGCTTGGATTGAATGGGAAGAATTATACTGCGCACACGATAAATGTCACGAAGGCGGCGCTTGATTTAATAGGGAAGCCGTTCGTAAATACCGGGATTATTGGCGCGTTTGCCGGGCTTACAAAAGAGCTTTCGCTCAGCGCGCTTGAGAAGGCGATTGATGAGCGGTTTGAAGGAAAGGCGGAAGTTGCTGAGAAAAACAAGCAGGTTATAAGGCTTCTTTACAACCAGTGCGGGGAAATTGGAAAATGCAAAATAAAAAAATAAATAAAGGATATAAATTGCTTATTGGGGCTGTAATTGACGAGCCGGGGAGCAGCGAAAAAAACAAGACAGGCAGCTGGCGCACCTTCATTCCGATAATAGACCAGGAAAAATGCATAAAGTGCGGGATATGCTGGATGGATTGTCCGGATATGGCAATAAAGAAAAATGCAGATGGAACGTTCGCCATAGATTATGCGTTCTGCAAGGGCTGCGGAATATGCGCAAAGCAGTGCCCCACAAAGGTAATAAGCATGAAGCTGGAGGGGAAGTAGAATGAAAATGATTTACGCTACTTTCAAGGATGCAAAGCAGGCTGAGAAAATTGTTAATGCGCTGCTCAAGCAGAGGCTGATTGCGTGCGCGAACATAATCCCGAACATAAAAAGCAGCTATTTGCTGAAGGGGAGAATTGCGAATGCGAAGGAAGCCGCGGCAATAATGAAAACCGCGGATGAGAAGATTGATGATGTTATAAATGAAATAAGGAGAATGCATTCGTATGAAGTCCCGGAAATAATTGCATTTGAAATTGCAAAGGGAAATGCGCAGTACATGGATTGGATAATAAAAGAGGTAAGGAAAAATGAGAAAGGTTGAAAGCGCCGCAGCGGCAATTGCTGAGGCTGTGAAATTGTGCGATGTGAAGGTAATGCCCATGTATCCGATTACGCCAAGCACGCTGATTCCTGAGAGATTGAGTGAGTTTGTGAACAACGGGGAAATGGATGCTGAAATGATTCATGTTGAATCAGAGCATTCTGCGGCTTCTGCGATGATTGGCAGCATTTTGTGCGGGGCAAGGAGCTTTACTGCAACAGCTTCCCAGGGGCTTGCGCTTATGTTTGAGATACTTCCGATAATTTCGGGATTGCGCCTTCCCGCGGTAATGGCTGTTGCAAACCGCTCATTAAGCGCGCCGCTCAACATATGGAATGACCATTCGGATTCGGTAAGCGCAAGGGACCAGGGCTGGATACAGCTTTATGCCGAAAGCGCGCAGGAGGCATTGGATACAACAATACAGGCATATAAAATTGCAGAAAGTGGGAATGTCCTGCTGCCTGTGATGGTCTGCATTGATGGTTTTACGCTGAGCCATGTTTATGAGAATATTGATGTTCCGGAGCGGGGGGAAGTGGATAAATTCCTGCCTGCTTTTGCGCCGGAATATGCCCTTGACCCTGAAAAGCCATTGACTTTCGGGCCGATTGTTTTTCCAGATTCCTTCATGGAATTCAAGAAGGCGCAGGAGGAGGCAATGGAAAATTCAGCAAAGGCAATTGCAAAAGCTAATAATGACTTTGGGAAAATGTTTGGCAGGAAATACGGGAACGGGCTGGTTGAAACTTACAGGATGGATGATGCGGAGCATGCAATCCTCGGAATCGGAACTTTATGCACAACATCAAGGAGCGTTGTGGATAAGCTGCGCGCAAATAAAATCAAGGCCGGCATGATAAGGGTCAGGTGCTTAAGGCCGTTCCCGAAAGAAGACCTGCAAAAGCTTGCAAAAAAGCTGAAGACAATTGCTGTAATTGACAGGCATATTTCACTTGGATTTGAGGGCGCGCTCGCAACTGATGTGAAATCCGCGCTTTCTGAATTGAGGAAAAAGCCATTTATCGCATGCCATATTGCGGGACTGGGCGGAAGGGACATTACTGAGAAGCATCTGGAATTTGCGCTTAAGCAGGGCATGCGGAAAAAGGCAGGGGGCTGGCTCTTATGATAGCGGGATTGCCTGAGGAGGAGTATTTTTCTTCGGGGCACAGGGCATGCGCGGGCTGCGGGGAAATACTTGCAGTAAGGCATGCGCTGAAAGCTAGCGGAAAAAACACAATTGCTGTAATGGCAACTGGCTGCATGGAGGTTGTTTCAACTCCCTATCCTGAAAGCTCATGGAAAGTTCCCTGGGTGCACGGCGCATTTGAGAACCATCCTGCAATCGCATCGGGAATTGATGCAGCACTGAAAGCGCTTGGAAAGCGCGATAAAATCAATCTGCTTGTGTTTGGGGGAGATGGCGCATATTTTGACATCGGGTTCCAGGCGCTTAGCGGAGCGTTAGAAAGAGGGCACAAAGCGACTTATATCTGCACTGACGACGAAGCTTACATGAACACAGGAGTTCAGCGCAGCGGTGCAACGCCCCCTTTCGGTGCAACAACAACTTCCCCTGCGGGAAAGAAAATCCACGGAAAGCAGCAGGCAAAAAAGCCGCTTCCTTTAATTGTTGCTGCGCACGGGATAAGGTATGTTGCAACAGCAAGTGTTTCAAATATTCAGGATTATTATAAGAAAGTGCAGAAGGCTCTTGCAACTGAAGGGCCGAGCTTCATTCATGTATTTACCCCCTGCCCTACTGGCTGGTATTATGATAGTGCCGATACAATAGAAATTGCAAGGCTTGCTGTTGAATGTAGATTTCAACCCATATATGAAATTGAAAATGGCGCACTGAAATTTACCAGCAAGATTGAGAACCCGAAGCCTGTTGCGGAATATCTGCAGAAGCAGGGCAGATTCAAGCACCTTGGCAAGGAAGAAACTGAATTTGTGCAGAAATATGTTGATGAGCGCTATAATTTTTTGCTGGAATTGGAAAAGCAGAAAAAGGCATTTGATGTTTTGCTATGAAATGCTATTTGCTGAATTTCCTCACTTTCACTGCGCTTTCCGCAAGCAGTTCTTTTGAAAGCTCATCTATTTCCTC
>JACPJC010000010.1 GCA_016187745.1 Candidatus Iainarchaeum sp.
GCCCTCTTGTGCTTCAGGTAGCGCTTCACTTCAGAAATCCAGTTCTTTGAAAGTATTATTATCCTGTCCTTCTTCCCCTTTCCCCCGCGCACTACCCCAATCCCCTCCCTTAATTCCAAATCATTGACCTTGATGTTTGTTGCCTCCGAAACCCTTGCGCCTGTTGAATAGATGAATTCAACAACAAGGCGGTTCCTTCCGGCCTTTGTTGCCTTAATAAGCCCCTTTACCTCGTCCTTTGTAAGCACAACAGGAAGCTTCCTTGCCTTTTTGGGGATTTTTATCTCATCAACAATCTTCATGCGCAGGAACGTATGGAAAAAGAATTTAAGCGATGCCAGCGCAAGCGCAAGCGTCGCATTTGAAACAGCCCTTTTCTCCTTGAGCATTGCCATGTATGAGACAAGGTCCTCGCGCGCAGCGAGCGGAGCGCGCTTTTTTATAAATCCCAAAAAATCAGAGACATAGCTAAGATACATTGTAAGAGTGCGCGAAGAATAGCCGGAAATAAGAAGCTCCTGGCGGAATTTCTCAACAAGCGCGGAATTCTCGGAACTTAGCGGAGCGCGCTCCGCTGGTTTTTCCCTTCCTTTCTGCGGAGCGCTTTCAGCGGGCTTTTCGTTTTTATTTTGCGGAGCAGCGTTTTCATCATTTCTTTCGCTGTTTTTTTGCTGAGCAGCAGCCCCCTGCTCCGCTGTTTCCTGCGGAGCAGATTTTTTTTCATTTTCCTGCACTTCTGCATTATTTGAATTTGCGGTATAATCTTCAGGCATGCTAATAATATGCGCGCAGCATTAATAAGAATTTTGTTCAGATTATATCAGCATGCCCGGAACAAAAAACAGGAATTCAGACTCTGAAACGGTTTTGCTTGCTAAGAACATTACAAAAACCTATGCTATGGGCAAGACTCAGGTGCATGCGCTCTGTGGAATTGATTTGGGCATAAGGAAGGGCGAGTATATTTCAATAATGGGACCCTCGGGAAGCGGAAAAACAACCCTGCTTGATGTTATCAGCTGTTTGTTAAGGCCCAGCAGCGGGGAAGTTTACATAAAAGGCAAGCCGATAAGCAAAATGCCTGACAATGAGCTTGCGCAGATAAGGGGCAGAACAATAGGCTTTGTGTTCCAGACATTCAATTTAATCCCGAGGCTGAATGCGGTTGAGAATGTTTCACTGCCCCTCTGGTTCCAGGGAATCCCAAAAGAAAAAAGGGAGGAAACAGCAAAAAGGCTTTTGGCGCAGGTGGGATTGGCTGAAAGAATGATGCACAGGCCGGATGAGCTTTCCGGGGGGCAGATGCAGAAGGTTGCAATTGCGCGCGCGCTTGCCGTAAATCCTGATGTTATTGTTGCAGATGAGCCCACAGGAAACCTTGATTCCGCTTCCGGGGAGATTGTCCTGGGGATGATTGATGATTTGCATTACAATGAGAACAAGACAATAGTTATGGTAACGCATGAAAGGGATGTCGCGCAGAGGGCGGAGCGCATCCTGCACCTGAAAGACGGGGAGATTGCAAGGGATGAGAGAAACCACAAAAGGCTGGGGAAATACGCCAAGGGTTAATAAGATATATCAACAAAATAATAACAAAGGAGGGGCTGGGAAAAACATGCACAAAAACGCTTTTATATTTGCGGCAATTTTCACATTTTTATTCATGCAAACCGCTTTTGCGGGGCAGCTCCTGATAGGCTCTGTAAATTATAATCCAATTCCCGCGCAGGCAGGGGAAAACCTCTTTTTCTGGGCAAGGGTAGACAACAATGTGAATGCGGGCGCAAAGGGCGCAGCCCTTAAAATCGCGCTCTCCTATCCGCTCTCGCTTGAGCCCGGCAAAAGTGACATTGTTGCTCTGGGGGATTTGGGCGCATGGCAGAGCGCAGCAGTTACATTCAACCTAAGGGTCGCGCCGGAAGCGCTTGACGGGAACTATGATGTTGTTCTGAGCACAAGCGAAAGCGCAGGCGCAGGATTCTCAAAAACAGCAAGCGTAAAGGTTCTGCGCAGAACCCCAAAAATAGAGCTTATTGAGTCAACGCTCAGCAGGGCCGAGCCCGGGCAGGAAATTGTGACATACCTCATATTGAAAAACATAGGCTTTGGAACCGCGCAGAACATCATTGTTAAGATAGAGGAAGACAGGACAGTAACAACAACAGGGGTTGTTGTTGAGCGCAAGGTAAAGCCTGTAGGGAGCGCAACACTGTATGTGAAGGGGCTTTTGCCCGGGGAAACTGCATCCGTCCCCCTTACGCTCGGGATTGATGCAGATGCTGCAATCCAGACCTATATGGTTCCGCTTAAAATATATTACACTGACTCAACAGGGAAGGACGTGAATTTTACCTCTGCAAGCATAGGCCTTACTGTCATAGGCGCGCCAAGGCTTGATGCGGTTGCAGGCCCTTTGGAACCGGCGGCATATCCCGGGGGGGAAAGCGAAATTTCAATTGACCTGTTCAATACCGGAGTCGGAAGCGCAAGGTTTGTCGTTGCCGAATTGAAGGCAGAATTTGCGGAAATCGGAAGCAGCAAGGTGTTCATAGGGACGCTTGATGCGGACGGCTTTGATTCCTTCAAAACAAAGATGCGCATTGCGGGCAATGCTGTTCCGGGAATGCAGCCAATTACTTTGAAGCTTACCTATGTGGATGAGTCAAATGAAACAAAGACCGAGGAAAAAACACTCAATGCGCGCGTTTATTCCCTGCAGGAAGCGCAGGCCCTTTCAGGGGGGCAGCCCTCAATATGGTTCTATGTGGCGCTGCTGCTTGCGCTTTTTATTGCCGGCAAATTCGCTTACAGAAAATTTTTAAAAAAGAAATGAGTGGGCAGCCAAATGCTTTCTGCTGAACTATTCCCTGTTGCCTTTAAAAATCTCGCGCACCAAAGGCTCAGGAGCTATCTCACCCTTCTTGGAATCATTATAGGGATTGCTACAATTGTTGCGCTTATTTCTGTGGGAACGGGGCTGCAAAGCGCTGTTGAGCAGCAATTCACGAAAATGGGGCTTAATACTCTTTTTGTTGAGCCGGGCTCGGGGGATTTCCTCACAACAGCAATTGCGCGCACGATAAAGGAATCAGACATAAGCGCAATAGAATCAATTCCCGGAGTGACTGATGTAGTTCCATTTTATGAGGCAAGCGCGGAGATTGTGCACAAGGAAAAAAGCATAGGCGCGCTTGTTATGGGCTATGACCCTAAGGATTCAGGATTTTTGAAGGACTCTGGCTTGCTTAATATTGAGGAAGGAAGGGAGATTTCAGGCAATGACACATATGCGCTTGTAATTGGAAAGCAGTTTGCAGAGAACGCATTTGATGAGCCTTTGCGCCTGAAGGAGCAGGTTGAAATAAAGGGGAAAAAATTCAGGATTGTGGGGATAATGGATGAAACAGGCATGAGCCTTGCGGGCATAAGCGTTGGAAACATGGCATTTGTGCACAAGAATATTGTGAAGGAATTCCTCGGGGAAAAGGAGCCTGTTGAGCTTGCGGTAAAAACAACCGGCAGGGAAGCTGTTGCAGATGTAACGGAAGCCATAAAGGCAAAGCTCAGGAAAAGGCACAATGAGGAGGATTTCAGCATAATGTCCGTTGAGCAGATGCTCAGCGGCGCAAACATAATAATTGGAATAATACAGCTTGTATTGATAGGGCTTGCGGCAATCTCCCTTTTAGTTGGGGGCATAGGGATAATGAACACGATGCTCATGGCAGTAATTGAAAGGACAAGGGAAATAGGGGTCATGAAGGCAACAGGCGCAACGAATTCACAGGTGCTTTCGCTCTTTGTTGCGGAAGCCGGGCTGATAGGGCTGATAGGGGGCGCAATAGGAATCGCGCTCGGCGCAATGCTTTCCCTGCTGATTTCCTTTGCTGCCGGCATTGCGGGCCTTTCATTGCAGCCTGAAATTTCACTGGGGCTGGTTTTGGGGGCTGCGGCATTTTCAATGGCTGTTGGGATTTTATCGGGGGCCTATCCTGCCGCAAAGGCCGCATCTCTGGACCCTGTGGAAGCGCTGAGGTACGAGTGAAATGAAAATGAACATTGAATTAGTGAGGATTGCGCTCGGAAACCTCATGCATGAAAGGATAAGGAGCTATCTTACCCTTCTTGGAATCATTATAGGGATTGCGGCAATAGTTGCGCTGATGTCCGTTGCCGAGGGCATGAACATTGCAATCAGCGCGCAGTTTGAGAAAATGGGCGCAGACACGCTAATTGTGCATCCAGGAAGTTCATTCATACAGAGCACATTTGCAAAACTGCAGAAAGGGGATGCGGATAAAATTGCCTCAATTAAAGGCGTTGAATCAGCCACTCCCATATACATGAAAGTTGCTTCAGTTTCCTACAGGAATGAAATGAAAAGCGCGGCAGTAATAGGGATAAGGCCGGACAGCCAGGAGAATTTAGGTGCGGTTGGAATGCTTGAATTGCAATCCGGCAGAAGGCTTGAGAATGCAGACACTTACGGCCTGCTTGCCGGGAACAAATTCGCCGGGAAGGCATATGGGAATGAGCTTGGCGTAAAAAGCAGGCTCATCATAAATGGCAAAAGCTTCAGGATTGCCGGGATAACAAGGCCTGCGGGACAGTCCCTGGGCGCGTTCTTTGACAATGCAATCATAATGAATGAAAAAACGCTGAAGGCAGTCATTGATGAGAATGCCACTCCCTTCAGGATTGCAGTGAAGGCAACAAGCAGCGCTGAGGTTGAACCCCTGAAGGAAAGAATAAAAAGCGCGCTCAAAAAGGCGCACAACAACGAGGAGGACTTCCAGGTTATAAATGCGGGCCAGATACTTGAGGGCGCGACAAGCGTCCTGCTTCTTATTGAAATTGTCCTTGTGGGAATCGCTGCAATTTCCCTTCTTGTGGGGGGAATTGGAATAATGAACACAATGCTGATGGCAGTAATTGAGCGCACGCGCGAAATAGGCATAATGAAAGCGGTTGGGGCGACAAATGCGCAGGTGCTTTCTTTGTTCCTTGTTGAATCAGGGCTGATTGGACTGATTGGCGGAATAATAGGAATTGCGCTCGGGCTGGGAATTGCATTTGCAATTTCCATTGTTGCGAATTCAGCAGGGTTTGGGCTGCCTGCAGTTGCAAGCCCCTTGCTCATTGCAGGCGCAATGCTGTTTGCGCTTCTAGTAGGGATAATTTCTGGGGTAATTCCCGCAAGAAGGGCGGCGCTACTTGATCCTGTTGATGCGCTCAGGCAGCACTAAAGAACCTTGATGCTGAATATTAAACGCCTTGACATTATGCCAAGGTTCTTTACTAAACAGCCCTTCTTGGAATAAGTGCTTTAAAAAACTCCCTTCTGCTTAATTTTTCTTTCTCAATATGCTTTTGCCTTTTCAGCAGCTTTAGTGTTTCAGGAAATTTCTCAACTCTTTTGATTTTTCCTTCTCTATCTAAATGAATCCTGAATGAGGCGGGATAATCACCCTGCAAATATTTAGCAAGGTCTGTCTCCTTAAGAAACCTTTGCCTTTTCTCAGGGTGCAAAAGGAAATCCTTCACACCGTAATGCGCAGAGCCCCAAGCCATTGCAATTACCGGCTTTCTTCCAAGCTGCTTCCAAAGCAGCGGAGCAAGGAAAGACTCGCATTTTTCTGCGGCAAGCGCATTTCTGACTTGTATAATGCCCCTGCCAGATTCAATTTCCCTGATTTTTGAGGATGCGCCCCAAATTGCATTGTGCCTTATTTTTTCTTCACTCAGCTTAAACGGCAGCTCAGTGAGCCTTATAAGCAAAGGGCTTAGCAGGCCGACGCTTATTCCGGCCTTTAGAAAATCCCGCCTGCTGACTTTGCCTTTTTTGATTGAGCTGAAGGCGGTCAGTGCAACCCCTAAAGAGCCAAGCGCAATGGACCCCTCTTCAAAACGCTCAATTCTATTAGCCCTCTTTTCAGAGGCAGGGCTTAATGCCGCATCAACAACCCAGATTGGCTTGGACTGGCCCATGGCTTGTGCAACAAGGCGCTTATATTGAGCCTCTTCGCGCAGATTTACATTACCTGGCGTTTCCTTATTCTCAGAAATGTCTTCCAACACAAGAGCATCAAACTTTGTTGGGGACTGCTCCAGGGTCTTCCAGTGGTGTGAAAACAGCAAAATATATTTTGCATTCGGCGTTTCAACAGCAGTCCAGGCCATAAGTAAATTAAGTGCGCAACAATATATTAACTATTTGCTACATAACAACAGCGGAGCAGGCAGGCGCGCATTCCCAAAAATTCCCTGCTCCGCTATTTAAATCTTTTTCTATCAAAAATCTACTAATGATTGAAAAAAATTTGGAATACAAACCACCCTTTGGTGATGTACTGATAGCAGTTATTTCCTATCTTTCTTTAGGGGTATTGTTCGCATATATAACTCTCTTTCCGACAGCATTTGGCAATTTCCTTTTTTTAAATGGGGTTCCCATAATGGCTACTGAACTTATAACAATGGCATCATTTGCATTTATTTTTCAATTCTTTTTTGGGCAAGGACCCTCAAAAGTTAGAACATTGGAAAGTGTCGCTGCTTTTTTAGGGTTTTCCATTGTAGTTGGCTTGCTTGCCGTTGCGCTAAATAATTTCTTACTTTTAGTATATTTCTTGTTTTTCTCTGCGCTAAAGATGCACGCTTATATTAGTGCAGCAGCAAAGGGGGCCACAGAGCTATTTTCTACAAGCACAAAGTTTGTAGTAGGTCCCCTAATTCAATTCATATCTTTTGTTTTTGCGTTGGTAATTGCAGCATTTTTCCAAATATTATATATGTTCCTGTATCTTTTATTGACAACAATTGGTTTTCTTCAGCAAGCATCTTCGTTGGAAGGAATTGCCAATTTCTTTGGAAGCATTTCATGGGGCGATTTAGCTGTTGCTGCAGGCGGTCAAATACACGAAACGCAGGCATTGTTGATAATTTATAGTAATATTCCTTATGCGCCAAGAATTGTTGCCGCTGTTCTTGCAGTATACTTCTTTATTGCAGCTTTAACTTGGGCGTGGCCGTATATCCGCAAGACCGGAGAAAAAGACTTTAGGGCAAACGTGAGCAAACTGGAAGCCGAGCGCCCTGAGGAACTAAAAATAATAAGGGAAAAATTTAAAGCCAAAGCGCAAAGATATGAGAACCAACAATATATGCTATTTGAATCTGCAGCCCCTGAGGAATTTGGGAGATTCCTAAGATGCAAAAATCAAGGAGAAAAGGTAAGACTATTAGGTTCATTGATGAATCAAATAAAGGCAAAAAACCCGAAAGGGTATGAGGCATCTCTACAAATGTTAAAAGATCTTGGAAATGAATTTGAAAGGGAACTAAATACTTTAGCAAAAAACACAAAACAAAAACATAGCAACACTTAAGGCATTACATAACCCAAATCTTTTACCTCTTTTATCAATAAAACAAGAGCAACTATTATAAATAAGAAAGTTTAATTGTATGTTTAATGGGGAAGAAAGCAGTATTCTTAACACTCATCTTAGTTTTAGCAGTTTTGTTTAGTGGCTGTGTCACAACAAAACCTGATGAAGGCGTGGCCGGGCTTTGTTCTAATTCAGAATATTCAACAACTTATATAAAAAGTCTACAAAGAATAGGATTAACTGATGAAAGCATGTCGGCGCTTTCAAACAAAATCAAAACACAAGGCAACTCTGCATTAAATGGAATTGCAGACCTATCTTGTCTAACTGAGCTGGGGTTGGGCGGTGTTTTAGGAGGGAAGAACATTTCAGACATTTCTATATTGCAGGGTTTGACTAATCTAAAAGCTTTAGGATTAAACGACACATCTGTTTCAGACATATCCCCCTTGGCAAAACTAACTAATTTAGACCATTTAACTTTAAGCGGAAGCAAGGTTTTAGACATTTCTACTTTGAGTGAGTTAACCGCCCTAAATTATTTGGATCTTGGCAGTACCTCTATTACAGACATTTCTCCCATAAAGAACTTAAAAAACCTGGAAGTTCTAGATATGACAAAAAGTGGTATTTCAGACATTTCTCAATTAAAGAATTTAACTAATCTTAAGCGGTTGATACTATATGGCACGTCTGTTTCTGAGGAAGACTGCAAGTCCCTAAAAAAAGACATGCCAAACACCATAATCATATGTCCATAGCAGAATTGTGTTGTTTGCTATTTAAATCTTTTTCTCCTTAAATTTACCCATGGATAAGAAGAAACTCCTTGAAATCTCGCGCAAATATGCGGAGCGCGCAGGCCTGAAGCTAAATCCAAACAGGGAAGTTGTGGATTATGTGATTGAGGGCTTGCTTGAGAATGAGAAGAAGCACGGCTTCAGATACTGCCCGTGCAAGGCGCGCACAGGGAACAAGCAGGAAGATACAAAGATTATTTGCCCGTGCAGAACCCACAAGGAAGAGATTGCAAAAAGCGGAAGGTGCTGGTGCGGATTGTATGTAAAGAAGGATTGGAAGGGCGATTGATGAAAAAGAGAATTCAAAAAGGGCTTTTGAAGGGAATCAGCTTGAATGTCCTGCTGCTTTCAATTACTAGTTTGCTGAATGACATAAGCGGGGAGATGATTGCCCCGCTCCTGCCGCTTTTTATTGTTGCAATCGGTGGGGCAGGAATAGGCATTGGGCTGATAGGGGGCATTGAGGAAAGCTTTTCAGTGCTGCTGAAGTTCTTTTCAGGTTATTTTTCCGACCGTTTTGGAAAGCGCAGGCTGATTGTTTTCTCAGGCTATTCCTTAACAGCAATAAGCCGGCTTTTCCTGCCCTTTGCGGGGATATGGCAGCAAGTTCTTGCAATACGCGCATTTGACCGCTTTGGGAAAGGCGTAAGGGGCGCTCCAAGGGACGCAATAATTGCGGATTCCGCCGGGGAAAAGCAAAGGGGAAAGGCATTTGGCTTCCACAGGCTTTTTGACACGAGCGGGGCAATAATAGGAAGCGCGCTTGCGCTGCTGTTCTTTCTCTTCCTTGGCATTAATTTTCAGGGCATATTTTTAATTGCGGCGCTTGTCGCATTCCTTTCCCTTATTCCCCTGATTTTCGTAAGGGACAGGAAAAAGGCCAGGAAGAAATTTTCGCTGAAGATAGGGCTGAAGGGGCTTTCAGGGAAATTTAAAGTCTATCTTCTTGTTGTGGGCGTTTTTGCATTTGCCTCATTCAGCTATATGTTCTTCATACTGCGCGCGCAGGAGATTTTAGGAACTTCCCTTGAATCAACACTGCTGATGGTGCTTTCGCTTTATGTCCTGTTCAATATTGTTTATGCGCTGTTTTCCCTCCCCGCGGGCATTCTTTCAGACAGGATAGGGAGAAAGCGCACAATAATGATAGGATACGGGTTTTATATTGCCGCAAGCGCGGGCTTTGCGTTTTTCAGCAACATCATTCTTGTTATTGTGTTGTTCGCGCTCTATGGCCTTTTCAATGCATTTACTGATGCAATACAGAGGGCATTTGCCTCAGACCTTTCAAAAAAGGAGGCGCTCGGGACAGGCATGGGCGCGTTCTATACCGCAATAGGGGTTGCAGCGCTTCCCGCAAACATAATTGCAGGCGCAATATGGCAGTTCTATGGCGCGCAAATCCTTTTCATTTACGGTGCGGCAGTCGCATTTATTGCGCTCTGCATGTTCGCGCTTCTCATTAAGGAAAAGAAGTGAATGCAATGCAGCGGAGCAGGGAAATAGGGGAGATAATAAAAATCCTTGAGAGGCGCATTCCTGTTGGGCTTTTCGGAAAGCGCAACAAATCCCCCTTTGAAGTGCTTATTGCAACAGTATTGAGCCAGCGCACGCGCGATGAAAATACTGCAAAGGCGGCGGAGCAGCTGTTTTCAAAATACAAAACACCAAAGCAGATTGCAAATGCCCCCGTAAAAGAAATTGAGAAACTAATAAAGCCAAGCGGCTTCTACAGGGTAAAGGCGCGGCGCATAAGGGAAATAAGCAGGATAATAGCTGAGCAACACAATTCGCGCGTGCCGAAATCACTGGA